>JAHHGO010000189.1 GCA_023252275.1 Alphaproteobacteria bacterium | reverse complement strand
TTTTGCGGATTCGGACGAGTGGGACAGCTATATGCGAATTTGCATCGCGCGCGAAGACTCAAAATTGCAGACTTCGGTGCAGCGGATAGCAAAAGGGCTGCGCGGGTAAAAGCAGCCTGTTTATCAATCGGCAAATCGTCATCCTGCGAGACCGCCTGCGTTCAGGGGAGGAGCGGTTCACTTACCTAGATGCCGCGCAACTGGTCAAACACGCATTTGGCCTGGTGACCGAAGCCCGCCGCCGAAACCGGGCGCCGGTACTTTTCTATCTCTTCGCTGAACCCGCAGTGAGGAACGGCCATCCCATCGCGCAGGATGACCTCATGCGGCATCGGAACGAAATTGCCCGTTTTGCCGGCGCGACCGCGGGCGATGAAGTGAAATTTCACTTCGCGAGCTACCGGGAGTGGCTCGGAACCTGGCGTGGGCTCGACAGCAATATTGCGGCGCACGGACAGGCAATCATCGAAATGTTTGCGCCGTGAGTGGGGCAGTTGGGGTGAGGGGGCAGTTTGTAAAAGCTCTTTTTACGCGCATGAATGCGCGCCCCCCGCATCCCCTGAAGGTGCAGGTACCAATATGGCCTTCTCCCGCAAGGGGAGAAGGAAAAGAACAACATTCATATGCGATAGCCCTGCCCCTTTCAGGGAGACCCTTGGCTGCGCTCAGGGTGACACTTCGGTACTGTATATCGCCCCTGTCCTGCCGGGACGCCCCCTTGTTTGTGCCCCCTTGTGTTTGCCCCGTTGTTCCGTGTGACCGGTTGCCATTGAGCATAAACCCGGTTGCAAACCGGCTGATCGCAGGGATATATTGAGGTGTAACGGCAAATGGTTGCCGTTCAGGTGATTCATGCTTAAATCAAATCATGCGCCCGGCTCATCTGCTGGCGGCGCGCCGCCCGAGTGGCTCGCGGAACTTGCGGAGTTCCGCAGGCGCTACCCGGCTATTCGCACCATTGATGCGATCTTTATAGATATGTGCGGTATCGCGCGCGGCAAAAGGCTTCCCATTGATGATCTGACTGAGCTGTATGAGCAGGGCATCAATCTGCCCGCCAGCATCTATCTGCTGGATGTCACCGGCGATCAGCTCGATGTCATGGGGCGCGGTTTTAGCGATGGCGATCCGGATGGCGCGGGCTTTCCGGTTGCGGGTACGTTAGCGCCTGCGCCCTGGTCTGAGGGCGGGGCGCTGGGACAGGTTCTGATGAGCCTGCGCGAACCGCTTGCGGATATTGTGTATGATCCGCGCAATGTGCTGGCCGCGGCCGTGGAAAAATTTACCGCGATGGGCCTGACGCCGGTGGTGGCGTGTGAACTGGAATTTTATCTGATCGACAAGCGGCGCGCGGAAAATGGCGCGCCGCAGCCGCCGCTGCTGCCGGGAACAAACCGGCGCGATAGTGATAATCAGGTCTATTCGCTTGAGATGCTGGATTATTATCAGGCGTTCCTCGACGATGTGCAGCAATGGAGCGCGGAGCAGGGCGTGCCTTGTAGCATGGCCAGCACCGAGTTCGGCCCGGCGCAGTTTGAAATCAATCTGGATCATCGCGCGGATGCGTTGCGCGCCGCCGATGATGCGGCGCTGTTCCGCCGTCTGGTCAAAGCCGCGGCGCTGGCGCGCGGCATGGAAGCCAGTTTCATGTCCAAGCCCTATGCCGACAAGGCGGGCAGCGGATTGCATCTGCATATCAGCCTGCTGGACGCGCAGGGACGCAATATTTTTAGTGGTAATGGCGCGGCGGGCAGCGCCGCGCTGCTGCATGCCATTGGCGGTGTGCGTCAGGCAATGGCGCAGAGCATGGCGGTGTTTTCGCCCAGCATCAGCGCCTATCGCAGATATGGCCCGAATATTTTCGTGCCGCAGTCGGCATGCTGGGGCTACAATAATCGCTCGGTAGCGATACGCGTCCCGTCCGGGCCGGATGAGGCGCGCCGCCTGGAGCATCGTGTCGCGGGGGCCGAAGCCAATCCCTATCTGGTTGTCGCGGCGGTGCTGGCCGGGCTGCATCATGGGCTGGAGACACAAGCCGATCCGGGCCCGCCGATTGACGGCAATGCCGGCACACAGGCGCGCGCTGATCTGCCGCAGAATATTTGGGCGGCGCTGGATGCGCTGACAGCGGGAAAAATTCTGCCGGATTATTTTCCGGGAAATTACACCGCGCTTTATGTGGACGCCAAGCGGCGCGAGCTGGAGAAATTTTTCCAGAGCATCGCGCCGCAGGAATATGCCTGGTATCTGTAGCGCGCGTCAGGGTGTGAATTGCAGCCGCATGCGCACCGGCGCAATCCAGGCGAGCGGCTGATCGCGCAGCACCCAGCTTGCGGAATCCAGACCGCATAATGTGAATGCGCCGCCCTTGCGCGGGTTTGCTGCACGGGTTACGGCGCGGCATAAATGCCGTGCGCCATCGGCCAGTTCCACCAGGCAGTCCTGACCCAGCGCTGAATCCCGCCGGGATTCCGGCAGGCGCACACAGACAAGATATTCGCCGCTGCGATAGGGGCCGCAAGATTGCGTCAGGCGCACAAGCTGGGCGTTTGGCCCCGGCAGCGCCAGGCGGAAGGGTTGCGGGTCAAATACTGAGCAGGCGCCATCGGCGCCGATTTCGCCGGTCAACATCGCGCCGCCGGATGCGCCGCTGTCGAGCAGGTCGGCCGGGCTGACATTCAGCGCCGCGGCAATGCGTTCCATCCAGCCGGTGGAAAGCCGCATCTTGCCGGTTTCAATGCGCGAGACGGATTGCGGGGTAAGGCCGATGGCCGCGCCAAGGGCCGCCAGGGTCAGCCCGCGCTGCTGGCGGAAATGACGGATTTTATTGCGCATGGGCAGGGTTCCCAGTTTACGGAATAAGTGCGATATACAGAATATTTTTAACATATAAAGAACGAATTAAGGAAGTTTATTTTCTTGTCAATTGGTTAAAAATCCTATATAAGGTTTATAAACCTATAACTATAGGGTGTATATAATGGGTAATGCATCAAAAAACGAGAAATTAGGTGATAGCGACAGGGTATTGCTGCGGTTGGCCGAACCACAGGCCTATGGCTGCATCACGCCGGAAGGCGGGCTGGAGCTGTTTGTGGCGCGCAATCAATTTGCCCGTCCTGTGCTGCAAATCAAAGCGGGCGTTCTGGACAGGCTGATGCGGGAAGAGCTGGTTTGTGCGGATGGGGCGCGGCGGGTCATTACCCCGCTGGGGCGGACACGGCTGGCGCGGCTGGCGGCGGCGGATTCGCCGCATCGCAGCCAGCACCAGATTCTGGCGACCGAGGAAATTCGCGGCATTAATGGCAAGGCCGCGCTGGTGCGGGTGAACCGTGCGGAAAGCCCGCTTGGCTGGCTGGCCAGCCATACCGACCGGCAGGGCAAAGCCTTGATCAGCCTGGAACAATTGGCCGCCGGGGAAAAATTGCGCAAGGATTTTACGCTGGCCAGCCTGTCGCCCCGGGTAACGGCGGTGTGGGGCATGCCGGTCAGCCGGGCGGGCCGGGGCGGTGGTGGGGGCGCAGCCGGGATGAATGATGTGATGATGGAAGCCAGGGACAGGGTCTGGCGCGCGCTGGATGCGGTGGGGCCAGATCTGGCGGCGGTACTGTTACTGGTGTGCTGCCATTTGAAGGGGCTGGGCGAGGCCGAGAAGGAATTGCGCTGGCCGGCGCGGGCGGGCAAGGTGGTGCTGGGTATCGCGCTTGACCGGCTGGCGGCGCATTATGGTTTGCGCGCGGGGGAAAAGCCCGCACACAGGGCGCGCAGGGTTGAATTTTCGGGACAGGAATAAAAGCATAGAATTATTTTACGTATATCGTAAAATAATTCTTGCCAATAGTTACGATTTAAGTTATAATCCTTCCCATGATCAGAATTGTGCCCCCGGCCTCCATCTGATGTGACAGGCGCTGCGGCGGAGTGGATGGGGTGTCTCGCGCATGTAATTCCGCCGATGGGGGATTCTTCGCTGTGCTCAGATGACAGCCCGAATGGAAGCCGTGAGTGCGAGAGCGCCGCGCTTTTAAGCCGGGCGTAATTTATATTCCGTAGACAGATGAAAAGGAAACGCTATGGCTGGACGCCGGATCGACTGGGAGGCTGTTGCGCGGGATTATGCCGTCAGTGACGCGCCGGTGGCGGAGATTGCCCGCAAGCATGGGCTGGCCGCCATCAATATTCATGCGCAGGCCAAACGCGAGGGCTGGGCGCGGTCAGGTCCTGCCGGCGCGGCGAAAGTCAAAAAGCCTGTGCCGCGCACGCCTGCGCGAAAGACGCGCCAGCCCGCTTATGCGCCTTCGGGCGATGTCAATTCAGGCCGGGCGCTGTCGCGCATGATGAATATTGTCAACCGGCTGGCCGATGAGCTGGAGCGGCATATTGATCTGCCTGATGAACAGGTGATGAGCGCGACGGAGAAAAAAGGCGCGGCGGATATTCTGACCTCGCTGGCGCGGGCGCTGGAAAAATTGACGGTGCTGGAGCGCGAAGCGCGCGCCTATGCCGGAAGTCCGCCGATGGAAGCGCGTTCAGGAGAAGAAGATATTGCGGGGGCGGAGGAGGGCTGGAATGAATTACAACGCCGTCTGGATCGCCTCGCTGCCGGAAAAACAGCGCAATGAAATTCTGGCGCAAGTCTTCGCCAACGCGCCGTTGAACGCAGATCGTCGAGCAACGAATAAACCCCGGGCGTCGCGATCAGCGTCAACAACGTCGTGTCGATCGCGGCGACGGCGTTGAGGTAATCGGGATGGCCGGTGACGCCGATCGGCGCGGAGCGGTAGAGGCTGGAGCGCGCGACGAGGCGGGTGCCGGGCAGGTCGTCGAGCGCGGCAAAGGCGCTGTCGAGCGCGGCGGCGGCA
>JAHHGO010000188.1 GCA_023252275.1 Alphaproteobacteria bacterium | reverse complement strand
CGCGAGCGTTCATCCGCCACCAGCCCGCGAAACACCGGGCTTGCCGCCAGCATCGGCGACACGCGCCGCTTGCTAAACCATTCCGCCCGCGCGGTAGTAGGCTGCACCACCAGAATATCGCCCGGCGAATGCGAAACCAGATAGCCCAGCCAGTTTTCGCCGGTGCTCGTTTTCGCAGTCTGTGATGCAAACATCAAAACAACACGCTGCGTATCGCTCAAAGACGACAATTCACGCATCGGCTCAAACATGTACGGCACACGCGACGTGCGCCACCGCCCTGGCTCAGCAGTACCAGCAGGCAGTATCCGGTGCCGGTCCGCCCATTCGGCGACATCCAGCCGTTCCTGCGGCCTCATGCCAGCAGAGAATCCCGCAGAATAGGCGTTCAATGCTCTGCGCCAGCCTCAACTTTTTCCGCCAGTGACCGGCAAGCGTCGTCAATGGCATCTTCCAGCAAGCGGTAGATTTTCTTTTCATCGGTTTCGCCAGCCAGTATCGCCGATAGCCTGGCCGGAATATTGCCTAACATGTTCCGCGTGGCCCGCGCCGCCGTGAAAGCATCATTGCGAACGGTATCGGCCCGGATCAGTTCGCCGCTTTCCCTCTCATATTCGAGCTTCGCAAGCCGCGCCTGGTACGCTTCCCGGATCGCGCGGCTCGCACCATAGCTATCCGCCGCCCGGCTCTCCGCAGTCTCAATTCGCCCGCCCGGCGGCGTGGTGGGCGGGCTGTGCATTTGCGGCTTGGTGTTCGCCTCCCAATCCGCATCGGCCTGGGCCACGTCAATTTTCCCGGTCGCGTCTTTTTTGATGCGCCCGGCCTTAACCGCCTTCGAGACCGCCATCCGGCTTACGCCTCGGTGCTCCGCGTATTGCGTCTGGTTCATTTCTTGACAGCCGCGCCGCCTGTGAGTTTCTCCCACCTATCAACCGCAACGTCGCAATAGCCTGGATCAATTTCAACAGCGAAGCATCTGCGCTCTGTCATTTCGGCGGCGATTAATGTCGTGCCGCTGCCTGAAAACGGCTCATACACCGCATCGCCTTTGACGCTATTATTGATAATCGGACGCCGCATGCACTCGACTGGCTTTTGGGTGCTGTGCCCCGTCTCTGATTTCATGGGCTTATCAATATCCCAGACCGTGCTTTGCTTCCGGTCCCCTGTCCAATGCCCGGCGCGCCCCTTGCGCACGGCATACCAGCACGGCTCGTGTTTGTGATGGTAATCGCCCCGACCAATCACGATATTGTTCTTTGCCCAAATGATCTGCGAGCGGATTTCAAACCCGGACGCCATGAGGCTTTCCGCGACTAAATGGGCGCGCGTGCCGCCGTGCCAAACATAGGCCGCGTCGCCGGGGAACAGCGCCCAGGCATCGCGCCAGTCAGCGTTGTGATCGTTGGTTACTTTACCAACGGCGCGCCCGCCGATGGGCGCGCCGGATGATCTGATGGCGTGGTTCCGCCAGTCAGCATCGTATTCAACCCCGTAGGGCGGATCGGTCACCATCAGGTGCGGGCGCACATCGCCAAGCAGCCTGCCCACATCATCGGCATTGGTGGAATCACCGCAAATCAAACGATGCGCACCTAATTCCCAAATGTCTCCGATCTTGGTGACCGGCGATTTCAGCGGGTCAATAACCGTATCCACCCCACCGCCATCATCCAGGCCAACAAGCAGGCGGTCTATTTCGTTTTCAGAAAACCCGGTGATTGAAAGATCAAAATCATCCAGCTTTAGCGCCGCCAATTCAGCCGCAAGGATTTCATCATCCCAGCCAGCGTTCAGCGCCAGCTTATTGTCCGCGATCACATAAGCCCGGCGCTGGGCATCGCTCAAATGATCCAGCACAATCACCGGCGCATCAGTCAGGCCGAGCCGCTTAGCCGCCGCAACGCGGCCATGCCCCGCGATAATCTCGCCGTCCGCCGTCGCAAGCACCGGATTCGTCCAGCCAAATTCCACAATGCTGGCGGCGATCTGCTCAATCTGCGCAGGCGAATGCGTCCGGGCATTGCGATCATAGCCGCGCAATTTCGCAACCGGCCAGATTTCAACCTGATTTTTAATGGCTGGCATTAGGACCGTAAACCCATTTCAAAAATTGCAACCTAGAAATCTATCGGGCCTTCGGCGCTACCGTATTCCAAACCCTGAAAGTACCTTTTACTTTCAATGACTTACGGTCTTATCGCCGCTGAAAGCCGCGCTCAATGTCAAATTCTCTGATAGCAATAAAATCCGTACACACGTAGTGCGTGTTATGCGCTCGGGCGTTGGTCCGTCATGCGGCTTAAATGCCGCGAGGTTTTAACCCGATGGCTGGCCGCGCGAGTGGCAATGTCGGGGTATATCCGACTTCCGACAGTATGTTGCCAATCACATCGTTCGTGCCGTCCGGCCTATACCATTCGCCCTTGACACCGCAGGTTAGGCACGCCTGCTGATAGTTGCCGCTTACCAAGGTATGCGTCACGAATTCGCAATGGCTTGGGCAGTCTGCCGTCATTGATACCCTCATGAAAAAACCCGCCGGTTGGCGGGCTGTGCGGGTGTCCTGGAGCGATGGCTTAAAGCCAACTCTCGAACTGTGCCTAAAGTGCTACGATGCGGTGTCGCGGCTTGTCAAGGGGAATATGAATGAAAGCCGAATTGATTGAGAGGATTGGGCGGTTGACCCTCCCACCGAATCGCCCTGCCTTTTTTTCTGAGGCCCTTGGTTATAGGTGGCCCGGCCCGGGTTGTTGGTGGTCTATCACATTTGCCCTATAGCGGTGTCGGCGTCAAATGTTTTTTGCGTGGGCGCTGGGCTGGCGGCTGGCCTGGCTTTAATACATGCGGTTTGATTGAGCATAAAACTTATCCACAGAAAAGCGCAATGACTTCGCTTTTTATCTTGCAATGCGCAAATACTGCGCTTATATTAAATACAAGATCAGCGATTGGCGCTGACATAAACAGGAGAGAGAGCAATGAACATCAACACAGACACCGTTGGTAACGTATTTTTCAACCACAGCAAAGTGGCCAATGTGCGCCAGACGCGCGATGGAACCAGCGTCATTGACGTCGCTGGCGACAAGGTGTCGATGCCCAAGACCCGCTATAAACTTTCTAATCCGGCGGGCGCTAATGAATTTTATAGCGACCTCCGGGTCGCGCTAAATCTTGACATTTGACGCTCTGATTGCGGCCCTAAGCCCGTCTGACAGCGGGCTTATAGAGGCAATCAGGCCCACAAACAGACAGGAGAGAACAATGTACAGGCCATCAGATATTACCTTGCCGGAAGGCTGGACTTGGGAAGCAGTCGAGGCGCAGCGCGCGAAATGGGATATGGACGAAACCATGGTCCCGCTTGTCACTACGGGCGTTTGTACCGCTTGGGGAACCATAAACAGCGTGCGTGATCTGCGGACGAAGCCATGGTCCAGCACCTATGATCCAGCATACACCTAGCGCAAAGCAATCATGCCGGCCAACACAAACAGGGAGAATAGAGCAATGATGTACACAATAATCGTGAACGCCGAGGAGCTGCACATGCTCATACGTGTGACGGAGGCTAAGCTGTTCGATCTCGTCCGTGACGGCGGAAGCGCGTCCGAAATGAAACAGGTTTTGAAACGCATTGATGAACTGAGTGCCGCCAAATGATCCGCGATTCAATCGGGCTGATCCTGCTGATGCTGCTGGTGTACGAATCGATATTCTGGTGGAGTGTGACGCCTTGACCGGCTCAGATTTCCGCGCATGGCGCAAGGCCGCAGACATGACGCAGATCGAGGCTGCGCGCGCGATAGGCGTTTCCAGGCGCACAGTCCAAATTTGGGAAGCCGCGCCCGATGCGCCAATCCCGAAACCTGTAGCGCACCTTGTCCGGCTGATGGCCCCGGCTGACGCCTGATCAGGCTGGAGCTGTGCGTTTTGACCCCCCTGGCGGGAAGCGCGATGCACCCCTGGCGGGAAGCGCGAGGCTGACGCTCATGGATTCCGTCGCCGCCGCAGTTGTTGCAAAAATTGCCACAACTGCCAGCGCCGGCAATAAGGTCAGTATCGGTTTGCCGGGGGCGGCAAGGCGATCACGGGTCAGATTGTTTGAAATCCGGGGCCATTCCTGCGATCCAGTCGCGTTCTTCTTGATTAAGAAACTCAATGTCATGTTCATACGCGCTCAAATTCCCAAACCAAGTGTTGCGCGTGGCGCGCGCCCTGCAATGGCGATATTCCCCCTTTGAATTGACCTGCATATCGTATGCGCTACCTATAAACGAAATATCTATCCAGTCTTCATCCATTTTCTCACCCTATCCCATAGTGTTTTGCCAGCCGGTCCAGCGCATCACGCAGCCGGTCGAAGCGTGTTTTGACAGTAATGCGGTTCTTCATCAACTGCCCGCCGAGATATATATCATAACAAACCACGTCGATCACGAATCCCTGATCGTACATGTCCAGCGCCAGCAGCGCCGCGTTGTGCCTGTCGCGCGCCGCCTGCTGCCTGGCCGTACCGCCATCATCCCGGCCGCCGCCGCCCACGCCCGTTAAATTGGCCGTCACGCGCGGTGGCAGGCCCGCATAATACCAGTCTGCGTAAAACCGCTCAGCCGCCAGATATTGCGCATCCGTGATATTGTGCTGATAATGATACTGATCAATCGGACGCTGGGTCACATTATGGGGGACAACAACCCGGTGCGGCTTTATGTTCTTGCCGTCGCCGAAATGCACCCGCTCCCGATCCTCAATGACGTGCTGCCGGCGCAGTTCCGGCGTCACCATATCGGCGCGCGTGAGCGGCATAGACGGCTGAAGGCGCTTTTTCAATCGCGCGATTCCTTTGGCCACTCGATCCTGCTCATTCAGAACAGCCCTTCCTGTTTTTGCGCGCCCCA
>JAHHGO010000187.1 GCA_023252275.1 Alphaproteobacteria bacterium | reverse complement strand
CAGCGGGCGCTCCAGGTCGAGCCGCATCATCGTGCCGTTGACGAACGGGGTCACCGGGGTGAAGCCGGTGATCCCGGCCCGCCCGGCGACCGGCACCCCGCCGTACGCCCGTTACGCGGACAGCCGGTGCTTCCCGCCGGCGTTGATCGCTCGGGTAAGGTTGATTTCTCCTGCAGTCTTTCTGTCCAACCTCCCGTAACCGCCATTCTAACGCTGCATCGCCGAGATCGAGGCGGTTGACGCATATCAGGCTGACGCCGGATTTTTGCCATGCGCGGATGCGCGCCTATTTTGTGGCGCGGGCGGCAGATTGGCCGGGCGGGACAGGCATCGCGCCAGCCAGACCGTCACATTCGGGAACATCGCAAGATCATATTTCGCCATGCGCAGCCAGCCGAGGTCTTTGCTTATTGGGAAGAGATCAGGCGGAACAAGCTCGGCCGTCCTGTTAAGCGCCCCTGCCCCGTCATGACCCAGCCTTTCTTCCTGATATTGAAAAAAAGGGTCCCATTTGATTTATTGCGAATGATTATCGTTTACATCTAGATTAAATATGATAATAATTCGTAATATCATATAGGGCGACGCATCGCCTATTTGCCTCTGATCAAACTATCGGGTCCCCAAGCCTGTAGAAACGCTCGGAAGCCAAACAAAAGAGGGGGAGATAAGCGGAATGAAGTATTTAGCAAATGAAATGGGGCGCATCTGCCTGCTGGCGGCGGGCATTGGCATGGCGGGCGCATTTGCCGGTCCGGCGCGGGCGCAGGAGGATCTGCCCAGCCGCGAGGAAATGTGGCGCGTCATTCAGGCGCAACAAAAGGAAATCGACGCCCTGAAAGCGGCGCAGGCAGGCACTGAAAAACGGGTCGTCGTAACAGAAGAAAAAGTTGAGGCCACAGGCGCGGTTGTGGCGCAACAGATGGAAAAATCTGACGCCAGCCCCGCAGGCTGGTGGAACAATACCAGCATCGGCGGTTATGGCGAGGTGCATTATAATGGCGGCCGCAAGGACGAAATTGATGCGCACCGCTTCGTGCTGTTTGTCGAACATCAGTTTACGGATGATATAAGGTTTTTCTCCGAGGTGGAGGTGGAGCACGCTTTGGCGGGAGAAGGCAAAAAAGGCGCGGTTGAGCTGGAGCAGGCGTTTCTGGAATTTGACCTGACCGGAAAACAAAAAGCGCAGACAGGCGTTTTCCTGCTGCCGGTTGGCATTCTCAACGAAACCCACGAGCCGCCAACCTTTTACGGCGTTGAGCGCAACAATGTAGAAGTCAATATCATCCCCACCACCTGGTGGGAGGGCGGTGCGCAGATGCTGGGCGAATTGGGTGGCGGCTTTAGCTATAACGCCGCCCTGCATTCCGGGCTCGATGTGGCGACGGCGGGGGCCAACGCCTTCCGCCCCCGCAATGGCCGCCAGAATGCCTCCGAAGCGCCCGCCAATGATCCCGCCATGACCGCGCGCCTGCGCTGGAACGGTATGCCGGGGGTGGAACTTTCTGTCAGCGGGCAATATCAGAACGATATTACCCAGAACGCGACGGACGTTGACGCATACCTCGTGGAAACCCATGCGGATATCCGGCGCGGCCCGTGGGGCCTGCGCGCGCTCTATGCCCGCTGGGATATTGACGGCGCCGCCGCCAAGGCCCTGGGCCGCGATGAACAATATGGCTGGTATGCGGAGCCGTCTTACCGTTTCGCGGTTTCCTTGGGAGAAATCGGCGTTTTCGCGCGCTATAGCCAATGGGACAACACAGCCGGGGACAGGCGTGACAGCAAGTTTGAGCAGACCCAGTTGGGCGTAAATTTCTGGCCGCACGCGGATGTTGTGCTAAAAGCGGATTATCAGTTTGATGATGCGCCCGCCAGCACTTCCGAAGATGACCGGTTAAACCTGGGCGTGGGATTCCAGTTTTAATTCACCATGGCCCATATGCGTACCTGCCTCGCCCTTTTTGGATTTGCCCTGATCCTGCTGGCCCCTCCAGCGCGGGGCGAGGTCTATCTGACGCCGGAAAAATTTCTGTCGGAAAGTTTTGCGGGCGCCGCGCCGCCGCCAAAAATTGTCTGGCTTACAGGTACGCTGGCGCAACAGGCTGAAGCCGTGCTGGGGCATAAGGCGGCGGCCCTGCGGATACGGTATTGGGCGGATGGCGCGCGCAGCGCCTGGATACTGGACGAGACCGGCAAGACCGAAGCCATCACGGCGGGTTTCGTGATTGAAGATCAGAAGATCGCGCGGGTGCAGGTGCTGGAATTTCGCGAAAGCCGGGGCAGCGAAGTGCGTCATGAATTTTTTACCAATCAATTCATAGGCATTGGCTTGCAGGAAGATTTCCGCCTCAGTGAAGCGGTGGATGGAATTTCCGGCGCGACGCTTTCTGTGCGCGCGGTGGAAAATATGGCAAAACTCGCATTGGTGCTGGCGCGGCATGTTGCCGCCGTAGATGCGCCATGAAAAAACCCATGCACAAATCCGCAGTCATGATTTGGCATCAGCGGATTGGCGCGGTGGCGGCGGCGCTGGTTGTCGTACTGGCGCTTAGCGGGCTTGCGCTGAACCACAGTACGGCGCTTGGTCTGGATCGCCAACATCTGAACATGTCCTGGCTGATGCGCTGGTATGGTCTGGCGCAGGATGAAACCGGACTGGCCTATCAGGCTGGCGAACATTGGGTGATGGGAATTAAGGGCGGGATATATCTGGATGGTGAACTGCTGCCGCACAGGCTAAAAGATCTGGCGGGCGCGGTGGCCACGGATCAGATGCTGATTGTCGCGGGGCGCAATGAAATTCTGCTGCTTGCACAGGATGGCGCCTTGATTGAACGCATCGCGGCGCTTCCCGGTCCAGTGCTTCAGCTTGGCCTGACACAGGACCGGCGCATCGCCATAGCCACCCCGCAGGAGCGGATTTTTTCATCCGGCGCGGAGATGCTGGATTGGCGGCCAGATGTGGCGGGCGGCGCGCAATGGTCGCAGCCGGTCAATTCGCCGGAGCATCTTCTGTCCCGGGCTTCGGCGGATTTGCCCGGCGTGAGCCTGGAACGGCTGCTGCTGGATGTGCATAGCGGGCGCATTCTGGGCCAATATGGCCCCTGGCTGATGGATGGCGCGGCGGTTCTGCTGCTTGGTTTGGCGGCAAGCGGCATTTATGGCTGGCTGAATGCGCGTAATGCTAATGGAAACGGTAATGGCGATGCATCCTGAGCGCCGCAATGGCTTAACGCGCCGCCGCTTTATCCGTGTGACGGCGATGGGCGCATTGGGGTGTATGGCGGGGCCCGTTTATGGCGTGGGCCTGACGCCGGCGATATGGCGCGGCCGGGCGATGGGAACGGATGCGGCCATCACCCTCTTTCATCCTGAGCCCCGCGCGGCGGCGCATCTGCTGGCGCGCTGCCAGACGCTGATCGGCGATCTGGAAAGTCAGCTCAGCCTCTATCAGCCGGATTCCGCGCTGTGCCGGTTGAACCGTGATGGCGTGCTGGACACAGCGCCGCGGGCGCTGCTGGAAATATTGCGTCTGGCGTATATTATTCATCAGCAGACGGATGGCGCCTTTGATGTGACGGTGCAGCCGCTGTGGCGGCTCTATTCGGATCATTTTGCGCGGGCCGGGGCCGATCCATCCGGGCCGTCTGACGCGAAAATTGCGGCGGCTGCGGCATGCGTCGATGCGCGCGCCATACATATCCAAGATGATAAAATCCATTTCGCCAAACCCGGCATGGCGGTTACCCTGAACGGCATTGCGCAGGGCTATATTACCGATCAGGTGGCGGCGTTGTTGCACGCTGCGGGCATGGAAAATGTGTTGCTGGACCTTGGCGAATTTCGCGCGCTGGGGCCGCATCCCGCAGGGCGGGCCTGGCAAATCGGCATCCGCGATCCGCTGGCGTCATGGCGGATGATGGATCGCGTGCCGCTGCGCCAGGGCGCCATCGCCACATCAGGTGGTTACGGCACACAATTTGACGCAAGCGGCCGCTTTCATCATCTGTTTGATCCGGCCAGCGGCCAGCCTGCGCGGCACTATCGCAGCCTGACAATCCATGGCCCGGATGCGGCGCGCGCGGACGCATTATCTACAGGCCTCAGCGCCTTGCCGTTGCCCCAGGCAAAAAAAATGTTGGACTGGTTAGGCACCGATTGGGGTGGATATTTCGTCACCAGTGATGGCGGCGTACATCGCCATCACTGGCCAGCCGGATAGCATTTAATTCGCCCGGCTATTCGCTCTTGTCCCCATCATCCATCATGCCGCCGCCCTTATGCCCATCACCCATCATGCCACCATGATGTTTTCCTTTCGCGGCTTTCATTTCATCCTGCGTCAGCTTGCCATCGCCATTGGCGTCCGCATTTTTGAAATAAGGCGGGTCGAATGCCTTGATTTCGTCAAGCGCGACCTTGCCATCCTTGTTGGCGTCGAACCGCCCGGAAAAGCCAGAAAAATGCTTGTCCTGTTTGGCGCGCATCATGGCGGCATGATGTTCCGTCAGTTCAGCGGCGGAAATAAAGCCATCCTTGTCCGTATCGGCGCTACCCAGGCGTTGCATGCGCGAGGCCGCCATTTCTTCCTTTGTCAGCGCGCCGTCATTATTGGTGTCGGTATTCTTGAAATATTCCGCGCCCATGCCGCGCGCCTGGACGGTAACGGGTATAAGTGCGGTTGCCAGAACCAGTAACGCCGTAGCCATCTTTTTCGATCTTGCAGGGTTTACCATTGACTGCTCCTTGGGTGGGTTTCGCTCCGGGTTTATGGACGCTTGTTCGTGAATATGGCGCGTCACTGTGACCAAATTAAGGTAATAATGCATTGCGTCTTTTCAAGGGTAATGAATTACCTGCATACTACCGGTCAGGTTTGGGCAATTACTGTGAGAACAAGATGAACGGCAACACGCCATTGGCAAAGGCCTATTCGGGCACGGCAA
>JAHHGO010000186.1 GCA_023252275.1 Alphaproteobacteria bacterium | reverse complement strand
CGCGAATGTTCGCGCACCCGCAGATCCAGCGTCTCCAGCGATTTCAGCATGACCCAGGCGTTAAACGGCGACAGCGCCGGCCCCATATGGCGCAGTAGGGGTTTCACTTCATCGTTAATATAGGATCTGGACCCCAGTATCACGCCACCCAGACAGCGCCCCTGACCATCAATATGTTTGGTGGCGGAATAGACCACCACATCCGCGCCAAATTCCAGCGGGCGTTGCAGGATCGGCGTGGCGAACACATTATCCACGACCAGCCGCGCGCCCGCCGCATGGGCGATGTCCGCAACGCCGCGCAGATCGCTGACCTGCAAATTGGGATTGGTGGGCGATTCCAGAAACAGCACTTTGGTATTGGGACGGATCGCAGCCTGCCATTGCGCCAGGTCGCGCCCGTCGATCAGCGTGGACTGAATGCCAAAACGCGGCAGCATTTCCTCGACAATATACCGGCACGATCCAAACAGCGCTTTGGCCCCCACCACATGATCGCCCGCGCGCAGCATGGCGAGCAGCGAACTGGACACCGCCGCCATGCCAGTGGCCGTCGCCCAGGCGGCCTCGGCCCCCTCCAGCGCCGCCATGCGTTCCTCAAACATCCCCACGGTGGGATTGGAAAAGCGGCTGTATATAAAGCCGTCATCCTCGCCCCGGAAACGCGCCGCCGCCTCTTCGGCAGAACTGTAGACATAGCCCGAGGTTAGAAACAGCGCCTCGGATGTTTCGCCAAACTGCGAGCGTACCGTACCGCCATGCACCGCTTTGGTGCGCGGCCGCCAGTGTTTTGAAGTCTCATTAGATGTCGTTTCAGGCATTGATTTCTCTCACAAAAAAGCCCCGACCTCTGGTGCGGGGCTAGAGCGATCATCTCTGCACCCGACCTTTTTAGCGATACTTTTTAACGTGGCCGCAAGCCGGTCGGCACAAATCACCACGAGGCTTTGGGATAGACCTGGATGGGGGCCGCGTCAACCCAAAAGTTAGGCTTTCACGCTGCACGACGCGCCGCCCAATACGCAGAATTTGGCGCAAGGCGGGTGGTTCAGCGTGACCGGGCCGCTGGCGTCGGCCAGAGTTTCGCCCATCTCGAAGCGCGCATCATAGGGCAGCAGGGTGCAGGCGGCGATGGCAGGGCGCGCCGCACCCTTGCGTTTCACCACCATGCGGCTGCTGGCGCACATCACATCTTCGGGGCTTTTGTTCAATATGCCCCAGCAGGCGGTGGTGATTTCCGGCACGTCAACGCGCATATCCATTTCCGGAAACATAACCAGTTGCGCGGGGTTATGCGCATCAATACGAATATCCTGTTCGGCGAACAGGCGCGCATAGCCCGTGCGCGCCGCGGCCTCGTCCTCATCCCAGCATAGCCGGCCCGCCACATGCAGCGAAAATCCGTTGGCGGATAAATATTGCAGGCCCGCAATCGCGGCCTGCCATGTGTCCGCGCCGCGCTCGGTTTCATGCAGCGCCTTTGTGTAATGATCCAGACTGACGCGCAGGGTTAATTTATCGCCAAAGCGTTGCTGCAATTGCAGCAGCCCCGGCGCAATTTTCGGGCGGCGCATCGGCTGCATCGCGTTGGTCAGCACCAGCACCCGAAAGCCGCGCGTCAGACATTCCTCCAGCATGACCAGAATTCCGGGGTTCATGAACGGCTCGCCGCCGGTAAAACCGATTTCCGAAACGGGCAGTTTGGTTTGCTGAATTTCATCCAGATAGGCCGTCACGTCGCGCGCGCGCAGATATTCCAGCCGGTCATTGCTGGGTGAGCTTTCAATATAGCAATGCGCGCAGGTGATATTGCACAGCGTGCCGGTATTGAACCACAGCGTTTCCAGCGCGCGCAACGCCACACTGGCGCGCGCTTGCCCATCCAGCGTGCGGGCGGGGTCACGGAATTTTTGCGGATTAAGTGGGGTTGCGGCCATAGACCAAGTATTGCACCAAAGCGCGATGAGCGGCAAGTACACCCATCAGTTCTGTGTAGCCGCGATTACGGATGCGGCAGAAGATTTTCCGAAATTCCTCCGACACATAGCACCAACTTGCGAGAGTCGGCATCGCCAGTTTAATCAGCACCTATACATTTATTTATTTGTTGAAATCTCATTTCAAAATAAAAAAAGTTCATTTCTTAAAAATAAAGATATTTCGGACATAAAATTGCCCTAATAGTCGGCTACATTACGCGCTCTTTCCTTGATCTTTAGCTTTATCTTAACGATGGAGAACCATAAAGCCGGGGGGAAGGGGCAGCCGCACCCGCTAATGGCGGGCGGCAATTCGTAAAGTGCAGCAGCAATCTCTCAATCACGAGAATTGCTGGAACCTCAGGGGTACTTCAATGACTACATGGAACGTCAATAGCGAACTTTCACTGCGTAACGCGATCAAGCAGTCTTCAGCGGGAGATACTGTTCTTATTCAGGCTGGTGATTATCACATCAGGATGACTGAAAATGGGCGCTTTGACATCAAGATAGACAAATCCCTGAATATCGTCGGCAATGGCGGCCGCGCCAATTTTTACTCTGACGGCCACAAGGTGGAGAAAGCCATATTCAATCTGGATCTGGACAAGAGTGAGACGGTCACTTTTAACAAAATCGGTTTTTTTCAGGCGCAGAGCAACGATCTGAACGGGTCAGGGATTCGCCAATATGGCGGTAATCTTGTCGTTAAAAACAGCTATTTCGCAGATTCCGATTCCGGCATCCTATCCATCACGGAAAACGCATCAATACGCGGAAATGTGAGCGTCAGCACCAGTGAATTTTCTAAAATCGGGACCAATGGCTACTCCCACGCTTTGTATGTTCTGGCCAACAGTTTTACGGTCAGCAACAACAACATTCACGACACGGTCAAGGGCCACCATGTCAAAAGCCTTTCCGGAAATACCTATGTATACAACAATATTTTGAACGACGGAAATGGCACTTCCAGTTATGCAGTTGACGCCAGTGCCGGGGGCGATCTGATCATCTACGGGAACACCATCACACAGGGCGTCAATGGCGAGAACAGGGGGGTTATTTCTTATTCCGCCGAGCGCCATGGCGGCTCGGCGGGTGATCTGATAATCCAAAAAAATCTGATCAACAACTTGAATGGAAACCCCGCCGGAAGCAAGGTTCTCGCCAACGCCACCGAGTCTGAGGCTTTGATTCTTAATAATACCATCAATGGCTTTGCTGAAAACAGGCTGTTCAGCGGTTTGTATCTTCAGCAGAGCAATAAACTGGAAGGGCGCCTCCTTGGCACTTATGGAACGAACAATAATGCCATTATGGGGACTTCAGGGGACGATCAGATGATCGTCGCGCTTACCAGCAGTCCCCGACCGGTAGATTCCTCCGCCGGCCACGACACGGTACTGGGCAGTGTCCAGGGCGATTTGATTTTCTCCGGTTTGGGCAACGACTTTGTCTTCGGCGACGACGGCAATGATCAGATTTATGGCGGTGGCGCAGCGGACATTTTGTTAGGGGGTCTACATAACGACGCATTATTCGGCCAGGCCGGTAATGATATTCTCTTTGATTCAAGCGGGGCAAACCAGCTTTGGGGTGGAGACGGTAACGACCTGATCATCACCCGCGGCGCTGATTTAATCCACGGCAGCCCGGGAGACGATATCATTATCAACAACGGCACGCTGGGAGGCACCTATGTCGGTGGGGACGGAAATGATATCCTGTTTGGAGGTCTCGGCCTGCAAAGCCTGTGGGGCGGAACGGGTCACGATATAGCCGTCTACACGGGCAAATTCGCAGACTATGCCGTATCAAAGTACCTGGACTACACGCTGATCAAAAACATCGTGGGCACCGGCGCAGATACCGCCGGCACAGAAGATGTCTCGGCCATCGAGAAGATACAGTTTTCTGACGGCTACTTTGATATTGCCGCCAACAGTTTCGTGGACAGCCAATATTTGCTCAGCCTGGCTAATTTAAACGCCGCCATCGCCATCGTGAGCACGTTAACGGACGCTGGCATAGAAGCCGCGCCGCAATCTTCCGCCCCAGTGCTGAAACAGGCCTATCTGACGCTTTATGGCAGTTGGGACATGGCGTGAATTGAGTGCGTGATACGGCCTCAATCCGGATCACGCAAACGTCACCGCGACAGATCATAGGCCGCCAGCGCCGCCATATTGACCAGATCGGAAACCCTGGCGCCGATCTGCGCGATCTGCACCGGATGGGTCAGGCCGATCAGCATCGGCCCGATCACCGTGCCGCCGCCCAGCTCCTGCAACATCCGTGTACTGATGGATGCGCTGTGCACGGCGGGCATGATCAGCACATTGGCCGGTCCGGTCAGGCGGCAGAACGGATACATTTTCATCAATGCGGCGTTCAACGCCACATCGGCGGCAATGTCGCCGTCAAATTCAAAATCCACGCCGCGCTTTTCCAGAATGGCCACGGCCTCGCGCTGGGCGTCCGATCTCTCGGTCGCCGGATTGCCAAAGGTCGATGAGGCCAGCAGCGCCACGCGCGGCTCGTGCCCCATGCGGCGCACCAGACGCGCCGTCTGTTCGGCAATGTCGGCCAGTTGAATGGCGGTGGGCATTTCATGCACGGTGGTGTCGGCGACAAACACGGTATGCTTGCGCGACAGCATTAAACTCACCCCGATCACCCGCTGGCCAGGTTTGACAGCAATGGCGTGACGCACATCCTGTAACGCGACGGCGGAATTGCGGGTCACGCCGGTGACCATGCAATCCGCATCGCCGCACGCCACCATGGCGGCTGCAAAAATATTGCGGTCATAGGTTACCAGCCGCGTGCAATCGCGGATCAGAAAACCCTTGCGCTGCAACCGGCCATACAGAAAGTCACGGTATTTGGCGACCAGCGCGGGTTCGCGCGAATTGTGAATCTCCAGTTCTTCGTTGGGGTCAAGCCCGCTTGCGCCCAGACTTGCGCG
>JAHHGO010000185.1 GCA_023252275.1 Alphaproteobacteria bacterium | reverse complement strand
TTGAACGGCGGCAGCGCTTCCGCGCGGAGTGCGCCGGCGACGGCATCGTTACCGACAATTTGCTCCGTCAGTGGCAGGGTGATGGGATACGGTCGCAGCAGCTGGAGCTCGCGCGTCTTCGGCGTGGGAAACAGCACATGGAACACTTCTATCTCCGTCTGATAACCCCAGGAGCGAAACAGTCCCGCGATGAACTCCGCGTTCTCCTTCGCTTTGGCGGAGCCGGCATGGTGCGGGCGCGAGCAATTGAAATATATCAGTAATTTAATAAATTTCCGATAAATATCTTAATAAAATATAAAAAAATGACACACTCGTCATTTTAATTTGACTCTTAATAGCGTTATCGCTCATTATGCGTCCCATCGGGCCATAGCCCAGTCAGCGCCACAACCACAACCGGATAAGGAACGCCAGATGAGCAACAATGCCACTGTCTACAGAACCGTCAGCGCCGATGATTTTCCGCCCATGCTGGACCCCGCCCGTTATGGCCAGCGCTCCAGCGCGTTTGACAAAATTATTTCCGCCACCAATGATCATTTCTGGGATCCGCTGGATACCCGCTATATCGATTTCAGCGCGCCCTTTGATATTGAAAACGAATATGTCGTGCAGCCGAAACTGACCCCGGAAATGAACACCGGCATTATCGAGCGGCTGACCGAAAAGCAGAAAATCCATCTGAACAATCGTGTGCAGCACCATCTGTTGTCCACGGTTCTGCATGGCGAACAGGCGGCGCTGAATATGTCGGCCAATCTGTGCCACATGCTGCTGGATCCGGGCGCGCAGGAATATTGCGCCAATCAATGCCGCGAAGAAGCCCGCCATGTTACCGGCTTTACCAAATATATTTCCGCGCGTTTCGGCGCGCCTGCGCCGGTGACCGGTGTGCTGCGCACACTGCTGGTGGATGTCGTCACGACCGAACAGGTCTGGAAAAAAATCGTCGGCCTGCAAATGATGCTGGAAGGCTTTGCGATGGGGCTGTTCGCCTCCTACTATCAGTTTGGCAATGACCCGTTATTGGTGAAGCTGGTGCAACTGGCCATGACCGATGAGGCGTTCCATCACAAATTCGGCAAGATCTGGGCGGACAAGACGATCCCCCACATGGCGCCTGAATTACGTGACCAGGTCGAAGACTGGCTGCGCGACACGTTCGATCTGGTGCTGAAAAATTTCAGCGATCCGGAGCAGAAACAGCATATTTACGCGGAGGTTGGCCTGACCTGGCAATATGTGCAGTCGGCAATGTTCGAAGCCTTCACCGATGATTTCCACCGCAAGCAGATGCAGGAAAGCACGAATATTTTCCGTACCGTGATCAAGACACTGCTGAAGGCCGGCATCATCACCCAGCGCACAGCGCCTTATTATGCCGCCTTTGTCGACATGAAAGAGCTGCACGCGGAAGGCGAAAGCATGGTAGGCGATGAAATTGCCGAGGAAGGCATCAAATTCCTCAAAGGCATCAACATGTTTGGCAAGGCCGGGCAGCTCGCCGCCGAATAATTCCGAATGCCGCCAGCGGCTGCGCGCCGGCGCGTATCCGGCCTGACAGAGTGAAATTAAAAACCCCCGGACACCGAGTGGTCCGGGGGTTTTATTTTGCGCGGTATACTTTTAGAATGAATCACGACACCCACATCGTCATTGCGCCTGAAGATGCAGGTACCAATAAACGAAGTGAAGCAATCCAGAGCAAAAATTACAGGCTTTCCCTTGTTGCACTGGATTGCTTCGCTGCGCTCGCAATTGTGTGTTGAACGATATGGACAAATCCAATGTCCTCCTGGTCCGCGCAATACTGGGCCGTGACAAATCCCGGCCTGTTCCGCTATTCTGGCGCAAAACAAAAGGGGGATGCTGATGCCGGTTGATCTTAAGATGATTCTACCCGAAAGCCGCATTGCGGCCATGCGCCAGTCCGGCCAGTGGCCGGATATGCTGCTGACCGATGCGCTGGACAAAGCGGTTGCCGAACAGCCAGATTCTATCGCCTTCACAGGTTTCAATTCCATGCGGCGGCGGCGCGAAACCGTGTCATTCCGCCAGCTTGATCAGCTTTCGAAACGCATTGCGCTTGGCCTTGTGCATTATGGCATCGGCAAGGGTGATATGGTGTCATTCCAGCTGCCGAACTGGTGGGAGTTTGTGGCGCTGCATCTGGCCTGTGTGCGCATCGGCGCGATCAGCAATCCGGTGATGCCGATCTTCCGCGAGCGTGAGCTTTCCTTCATGCTGGACTTCGCCGAGACAAAAGCGATTTTCGTGCCGTGCGAATTTCGCGGCTTTGATCATCCCGCAATGATTTCCGGCCTGCGCAAAAACCTCCCGGCGCTGCAACATATGTTTGTGCTGGGCGGCGAAGGCGCACAAAGTTTTGAAGAAAATTTCCTGCTGCGCCGCCACGAGGACGAAGTGGACGGGCCGGCCATTTTCGCCGCCCGCCGCATGAGCCCCAATGACGTTAATGAAATGCTGTATACGTCCGGCACCACCGGCCAGCCGAAAGGCGTGATGCACACCGCCAATACGCAGTTCGCCAATCTGAAAGCGCTGGCGCCCAATATCGGCCTCAGCCGTAATGACACTTTGCTGATGTCGTCGCCGCTGGCGCATCAGACCGGCTTTCTCTATGGCATCATGATGCCGCTCTATCTGGGCATCAAGACGGTCTATCAGGATGTCTGGGATGCGCGCATCGCGGCGCAGATGATTCAGGATGAAAAAGTGACCTACACCATGGCCTCGACGCCATTCCTGGCCGATCTGACGGATAATCCGGACGTACGCAACTATGACACCGGCAGCTTGCGCATCTTTATGTGCGGCGGCGCGCCCATTCCGCGCGTGCTGACCGAACGCGCCACACGCGAGCTTGATATCAAGGTGCTGTCGCTCTGGGGCATGAGCGAAAATGGCGCGGTGACGATAACCCGCCCCGATGATCCGATGGAAAAGGTCTTCAATACCGATGGCAAGGCGATAAGCGGCACTGAGGTGCGCATTGTGGATGAAAATGGCCAGCCGCTTCCCCCCGATACGGAAGGCCTGTTGCAGTCGCGCGGCTGTTCGCAATTTGTCGGCTATATGAAAAAGCCGGAAATGCACGGCACCGACAAGGATGGCTGGTTCGACACGGGCGATTATGCGCGCATGGATGCGGATGGCTATATCCGCATCACCGGGCGCGCCAAGGATATTCTCATCCGCGGCGGCGAAAATATCCCGGTTGTCGAAGTGGAGGAAATTCTTTACCGGCACCCGGCCATTGCCGATGCGGCGATTGTCGGCATGCCGGATCCGCGCCTGGGCGAACGCGGCTGCGCTTTTGTCACCCTGCAGCCGGGCGCCAGCTTCGGCTTTGCGGAAATGACCTCCTGGCTCAATGATGCGAAACTGGCGCGCAATTACATGCCCGAGCGCCTTGAGGTGATAACGGAAATGCCCCGCACCGCCAGCGGAAAAATTCAGAAATTCAAACTGCGCGAAGCGGCGAAGGAGTTTTCGGTATGAGCCTTTCCTATCAGGTGACGGATATGCTGCGCGATCAGGTAATGCGCAATGTCGCGCAATTTCCCAGCCGCAACCAGTCCGGCGAAGGGTTGAAACATGCCGCCGTGGCGCTGGCGATTGTCGCCAATGAAGCGGGCGAAGGCGCCATCCTGCTGACCCGGCGCGCGCCGCGCCTCAATGCCCATGCCGGGCAATGGGCGCTGCCCGGCGGACGTCTGGACAAGGGCGAAACGCCGGTTGACGCCGCATTGCGCGAAATGCATGAGGAAGTGGGGCTTGATGTCGATCCCCGGCATGTGATTGGCGTGCTGGATGATTATCCCACGCGCTCGGGCTATCTGATCACGCCGGTCGTCATCTGGGGCGGGGCGGACGCCGTAGTTTCACCCAATCCGGCCGAGGTCGCCTCGATCCATCATATCAGCTTCAGCGAATTGAACCGGCCGGATTCGCCCGTGTTTTTTAATATTCCCGAAAGCGAACGCCCGGTTATCCGCCTGCTGGTCGAGGACAGTTTCGTGCATGCGCCGACCGCCGCGGTGATGTATCAGTTCCGCGAAGTGTGCATTCATGGCCGCCACACCCGCGTCGATCATTATGAACAGCCGGTGTTTGCGTGGAAATGATGGGAAGCGTGGATTAATCCAGCCCGGGCCTGTTAAATGCCCAGCTTGCGGGCTGCAAAAATACCTTATTTCGTCGGTCGTGAACAATTCGATTTTCATGTATGAAGAGGTTTACCCGCCCGTCTTAACTGTTTGGCCCTGAACTGTTTGGCGGCATAGCGTTGCTGCTTGATCAGCGCCAGCCTGCCCACCCGCGTGCAGGACTGGCGAAGTTCAATTCCCGTCCGTTTCGCCAGCCTCACCAGCTTCTCGCGCGCCCGGTTCAACAGCTTTGCGTCAGTGGGGAACATCACGTTCTTTGGCTGCACCGCGGTGTCCACAATCACCTGGCGGGTGTCCCGCAGCGGGATCGCTCCGGATATCCGGTCATCCCTGTGTTCGGCTTTAGCGGGCTGCTGATTTCATCAACGCGGCTTCCACCAGCGGCAGGCGGTCATTACCGAAATACATGTCATCGCCATCCACAAACATGGTGGGTGAGCCAAAGCCGCCGCGGCGGATCAGTTCCCCGGTATTTTCGCGCAAGCGGTCCTTTACATCCGCCTCGGTGATGCGGCGGAAAAACTCTTGCGCGTTCAGTCCGGCCCGGTTGCAGATTTCCGTCAGAACTTCGGGCTGCGAGATATCTTTCAGATCGCCCCAATAGGTCTCGAAACAGGCGCGCGCATAGGCGGGCAGTACGCCCGCGTCCAGCGCCACCATCGCGCCGCGCATACTGTCAACCGCGCGCACCGGAAACACTTTCGGCCAGCCAATCTTGATGCCGCAGAACCGCGCCCAGTCCTGCAAATCCTTGCTGGAATATCTGGATTTCACCGGATGCGGATTGGCGCGCATCTCATACAGCTCCATGTTCACCGCATTGAACACACCGCCTACCA
>JAHHGO010000184.1 GCA_023252275.1 Alphaproteobacteria bacterium | reverse complement strand
TGGCGCGCTGATGGAAAAAGGCATGCCGCTCTATACGGTGCATGCGGAATCAAAGGGCGAGCTTGCCTATGCGCTGGACTATGTCGCCAACCATCCCGGCGTGATCAGGCTGGAGGCCAACGCATGAAACCGCTACTACTGGCGCTGCCCGGAAATGAAGCGATCGGTGAGCGGCTGGCGATGACACTGGCGGCGGAATATGCCGTTCCTGAAGTGCGCAGCTTTCCGGACGGTGAGACCTATGTGCGGCTTAATGCTAATGTGCAGGGGCGCGAGGCTGCCCCAGCGACCGGATAAGTGATGGCGTTGCGGTCGCGCAACGCGAGGTGGAATAATGGCGCATAGAGACGGTCAGGCGCAAATCATGAGAAACCAATTATGACGGAGCTTCCCGCGCAAGAAGAACTAACCGCCATCGACGCCTATTGGCGGGCGGCGAATTACTTGTCCGTCGGGCAGATTTATCTGCTGGATAACCCGCTGCTGCGCCAGCCGCTGACGCTCGAACATATCAAGCCGCGGCTGCTGGGGCATTGGGGCACCGTGCCGGGATTGAATTTTATTTACGCGCACCTGAACCGGGTTATCCGGCGTGATGATCTCGACATGATTTATGTGACTGGTCCCGGACACGGGGCGCCGGGAATTCTTGCCAATGTTTATCTGGAAGGAACTTACAGCGAGTTCTATCCGGAAATTTCCCAGGATGCAGAAGGCTTGCGGAAGTTTTTCCGGCAGTTTTCGTTTCCCGGCGGCATTCCAAGCCATACCGCGCCGGAAACGCCGGGTTCCATCCATGAGGGCGGGGAACTGGGCTATGCCCTGGCGCACGCCTATGGCGCGGCGTTCGACAATCCCGGTCTGATCGTGGCCTGTGTGGTGGGCGATGGCGAGGCTGAAACCGGGCCCCTCGCCACGGCGTGGCATTCGAACAAATTCCTCAATCCGGCGCGCGACGGCGCAGTGCTGCCGATCCTGCATCTCAATGGGTATAAGATCGCCAATCCAACGGTGCTTGCCCGTATCCCGCAGGCGGAACTGGAAAGTCTGTTCATCGGCTATGGCTATACGCCCTATGTCATTGAAGGCGGCGACCCGGTGATTATGCACCGGCAAATGGCCGGAATTATGGATAAGGTCTTTGTACAGATCAAAACCATCCAGCATGACGCGCGCGTAAATGGCGTGCGCGAGCGCCCGCGCTGGCCGGTGATTATTCTGCGCACACCCAAGGGATGGACCGGCCCCAGGCAGGTGGACGGCCTGAAATCAGAGGGAACCTGGCGTTCGCATCAGGTGCCAATCGCCGATATGGCCGGCAAGCCGGAACATGTCGCGCTGCTTGAACAATGGATGCAAAGCTATCGTCCGCAGGAACTGTTTGACGAAACCGGACGTTTGCTGCCAGCCCTTGCGGCGCTGGCGCCTTCGGGCGCGCGGCGGATGGGCGCCAATCCGCACGCCAATGGCGGCCTGCTGCTGAAAAGCCTGAAACTGCCGGATTTTCGCGATCATGCCGTCAAGGTGATCACACCGGGGGAAGCGGAGGGCGAATCTACCCGGGTCATGGGCAATTTCCTGCGCGATGTGATGAAAGACAATCTCGCCACGCAGAACTTTCGCGTCTTCGGCCCCGATGAGACCGCGTCGAACCGGCTTGGCGCGCTGTTCGAGGTGACCGGCCGCGCCTGGATGGGCGAACGCAATGCCGATGATGACCATCTGGCGCCGGACGGCCGCGTCATGGAAATTCTGAGCGAGCATACCTGTCAGGGCTGGCTGGAAGGCTATCTGCTGACCGGACGGCACGGCCTGTTCTCCAGCTATGAGGCGTTCGTGCATATTGTCGATTCGATGTTCAACCAGCACGCCAAATGGCTGAAGGTAAGCGGCGCCAGCATTCCCTGGCGCCGGCCCATTGCGTCGCTCAATTATCTGCTGACCTCGCATGTGTGGCGTCAGGACCATAATGGATTCAGCCATCAGGATCCGGGCTTTATCGATCATGTGGTGAACAAATCCGCCGATGTGGTGCGGGTGTATTTCCCGCCCGACGCCAATACGCTGTTATGGGTCACGGATCACTGCCTGCGCAGCCGCAATCTGGTGAATGTCATTGTCGCCGGAAAACAGCCGCAGCCGCAATGGCTGGATATGGAGGCGGCGATTTTACATTGTCAGGCGGGCATCGGCATCTGGGAATGGGCCAGCACAGATCGCGACGCCAGCCCGGACGTGGTGCTGGCCTGTTGCGGTGATGTGCCAACACTTGAAACCCTGGCCGCCGTCGAAATTCTGCGCACCCATCTGCCGGAGCTGAAAATCCGCGTCATCAATGTGATTGATCTGATGCGCCTGCAACCGCCCGAGGAACATCCGAACGGCTTGCCGGATACAGAGTTCGACATTCTGTTCACGACGGATAAGCCGATAATTTTCGCCTATCACGGCTATCCCTGGCTGATCCACCGGCTGACCTACCGGCGCACCAATCACGATAATCTGCATGTGCGCGGCTACAAGGAGGAAGGCACGACGACAACCCCGTTCGACATGGCGGTGCGCAACGATATTGACCGCTATCATCTGGTCGAGGATGTCATAGACCGGGTGCCGGGTCTGGGCTACCGGGCGGCCTATCTGCGGCAAATGGTTGGTGAAAAACTGATCGCGCACAAGGCCTATATCACCCGCCATGGCGATGATATGCCGGAAATCCGCGACTGGAAATGGACGCGCTGAGATGGCTGCGTCCGCATGAAAATCCTGACCATCAATGCCGGCAGCTCCTCTATTCGGCTTGAAGTCTTTGACATAGGCGATGGGACGCCGCGCTCGCTGGGTAGGGCTACCGCAACGGCGGGTGATCCAACCGCTCTGTTCGCAAAATTGGCGGCGCAGGCTGGACTCGGAGTGGAACCGCCATCCGCCGTTGCCCATCGTTGGGTGCATGGCGGACCACGGGTGCGCGTGGCGGCGTTGATCGATGCGAATGTGGAAGCGGCGCTTGTACAGGCCGCCCCCCTGGCGCCGTTGCATGCGCCCGCGAGCCTTGCATGGCTGGCGCATTGCCGGGCCGTAATGGGCCCGGACATACGCCAGATCGTTGTGCCGGACACGGCATATTTCGCCAGCCTGCCGGACGTTGCCGCCAGTTACGCCCTGCCGCGCGAGTTTTCCGCCCGTTACCATTTGCACCGTTATGGCTTTCACGGTTTGGCGCATCAATCAATGGTCACGCAATGGCTTGCCGGGCGTGGTGCGGATGCCGCCGCCGCAAAAGTCATCTCATTGCAGTTAGGTGCGGGATGCTCGGTTACTGCGAGCCATGGCGGCGCGCCCGTGGACACTTCGATGGGGTTCACGCCGCTTGAAGGTCTGGTCATGGCCACGCGCGCAGGCAATATTGACGCGGGTCTTCTGCTGTATCTGCAACGCGAAGCGGGAATGGATGCAGCGCAGATGGAGATTCTCTTGAACCAGAATTCAGGGTTGCTTGGCCTGTCCGGCATTAGCGGCGACATGCGCATGCTGCTGGCATCGGATTCCCCCGAAGCGCGTAGCGCCATCGCGCTTTATTGTTATCGCGCCAAAAAATATATCGGAGCTTATCTCGCGGCGCTGGGCGGTGCGGACGCGGTGCTGTTTGGCGGCGGCGTTGGCGAGAATAGCCCGGCGATCCGGGCGCAGATTATAGCAGGCATGGAATGGTGCGGCCTTAAACTCGACGCCGCCGCAAATCTTTTACCACAAAAACAAGGCGGGCGTATAAACGCATCGGACAGTCAAATCGAAATCTCCGTGATCCATGTCGACGAAGCGCACATCATGGCCCGGACCGCCATTGATCTGCTACACGGGCTTTGAGCGCCGCGTAGATTGCCGGGATGACGATCAAGGTCAGAATGGCCGATGACACCATGCCGCCGATCATTGGCGTCGCGCTTCCGATAGGGATACGCCATCCGGGCCATAGCCAGCGATGGTCAGCGTTTCGCGTCGGCCATTGAGAGTTTCACTCCCACTCGATGATCAATTGATATGGCATCTATCTGAAATATATGGATAATAATTTTCGTCAAAATCTCAAATACCGTCAAATATACCGTCAATTTCCTACGCTTTTGAAAAGATTGACTTTATGCAGTCTCAATCCCGGCATGCATCTTGACGACTCAATTGTTTCCTATGTGCGGGAGAATTGAGCGTATTTGGTAGCATCCTTCACTTCCTATCGCCAGTTTTCCGTGCACTGATAAAATAAAAATTTGCCGGCGTGAACCTCACCCGACTTATCACGCGCAACCATCAATCCGTTCAGTCAATGCCGAGCTTGTTGAAGAATATCTTGTTCCGCATTTCCGCGTCGCGGAGCAGCTTAGTCCAGCTAATCACTTCCATGTAAAGACTGATGTTACCGAACCAGTTGAACCATCCGAGGCCATCGGGCATCGAGGTAAAGTTCTTCTCCTTTTGGAGCCAGTCTTTAACTTTCTTGGTCAGGTCACAGACGACATAGCCATAGAACGGCGTTGTGTCGTTGACGAGGATGTCACGACCGGTCGGGGTTTTGAACTTTCCCTCCCTGATTTGATTGACGTAGCGAATGATCTGCTGAACCGGGTCCTCCTTGGAGGACGTGTCAGCAAAATCGTCTCGCTGGGGCCTTTTGAACTCAAAAATCGTAATGGGATTGCTGGCCTCATTGTCGCCACGATAAGCGACGCGGCGGTTATAAACGGTGATGTCCGTGCGATCCCCCGATGATTGAAGGGGCTTGTCAGATGAAACGTAGGATGTGAAATTCAGCCGCTCGTCTAGAATCCATAGGTTGTGCGCGTCGTAGTTCAGTTCCTCGGAATCCTTTTTGCGCGGCATTATGATGTCATGCACCTCGCCTTCGGACTTGTGCTTTCCGTCAGTTCCGATCTCTAGCGATTTGGAGAACAGATCAAGGACGCACTTACGCATGGAGACATAGTGAATCAGGTCATTCTTGCTGTTATCGGAAATGCTTTCGATCAACTGCGAGATTT
>JAHHGO010000183.1 GCA_023252275.1 Alphaproteobacteria bacterium | reverse complement strand
GGCTCAGATCATCCAGCACCCAGGGGCTGTTGAGGCAATTGATGCGCGTCCACAGGCCGGTATTGCCGAAATCAAGCTTCTGCGCCACTTCGATAAAGCCAGCCCGGGCGGCCTCTTTCGCATCAATGGGAATGGCGTCTTCCAGATTGCCCAGCACCACATCGGCCTGGGTGATCAGTTCCGGCACCTTGGCGCGCAGCTTTTCATTATGCGGCGGAAAGAAATGCACCACACGCTCGGGTTTTACAGGAAGCGAACGCAGCGGCATTGGCGCGCCAACGGCCAGGGGCCGGTAAAAATCAGCAGGCAGTTTCATGAATGCTCCAGTCAGAAATGCAAATGAGGGCTTAATATCACTGCTTACATTGCGATGCCGAGCGCAAATATGCAATCAGCGCGCGCGCATCCTTGTCGCCTTCGGGAAAGGCGCCGCCAAACGCCACCATGCGGGTGCCTGCAACGCCATTATTGATGGTGCGGAAAATATCCGCATCGGTTGAACCGTGTTTCCATTCGCAATCGAACAGAAACAGCGCGTCACCGCCAGTATCCGTCATCTTGTGGCAATAGGCGCCGCAGGTGCCGGTAAACAGCGCCTTGCCGCGCGCGATCACCGCCGGGTCGGTCGGGGCGGCGGTTGTCCGCGCCGCATCGTCACAACCCGCCAGCAGCAGCGCCGCGGCGGCAGACGCCAATAAATTCCGTACACGCATGATTTACCCAAACATTCAAAACGCCCAGCCGGAATACTTCATTCATCAGCCGTGAATACGAACAGGTGGCCGCCATCCGGGATACTCAGCGGGCCGCCGCTCAGCCCGGTAATGGTGGACCAGCCGCCCGACGGGATGGCGACAAAGGTCTTGCCGCCGGCTTCATAGGCCACCGGCTGGCCGCGCCCCGCGCCGCCCATGCGGAAACGCCACAGTTCCGCGCCTGTGCTTGCGTCCAGCGCCAGCGCATGCCCGTCCAGGGTGGATGAAAACACCACGCCGCCCGCCGTGGTCATGGCCCCGCCCATCATCGGATCCGCGTCCTTGTAGCGCCATTTGATTTCACCCGTGGCAACGTCGATGGCCGACAATATGCCATAATCCTTGCCCTCATTGACGTCGAGCGCCTCCGGCATGCCGCCAAGCAGCGGAAGCCCTTTCATTTTTACGGCAATACCCTTGGAAAAACGCTGGCAGCCTTCGATCGAAGGCACATAGGCCAGTCCGGTCAGCGGGCTGTAGGCCGCGGCCCAGGCGCCGTTCAGGCCGCCCATATTGCCCGGGCAAACCCGCATCTCCGGGTTTTCCGAGGGCTTCGCCGCCGGATCAATGATCGGACGGCCCGCTTCATCAAAGCCCTTGGCCCAATTCAACTGCTCGGAATATTGCTTTGCGAACAGGAATTTTCCGGTGCCGCGATCCAGCGCATAGAAATAACCGTTGCGATTGGGCTGCACGACGGCCTTGACCGGCTTGCCGCCGATTTCCACATCGACCAGGAAAATATGGCTGTTGCCGTCATAGTCCCATACGTCATGCGGCGTGAACTGATAATGCCATTTACGCGCGCCCGTGGCGGGATCCACCGCGATGATCGCGTTGGAATAGAGATTATCGCCCGCCCGGTCATCGCCGTTCCAGTCCGGCGAGGGGTTGCCGGTGGTCCAGAACAGGGTGTCGGTTTCCACATCATAGGCGCCCGTGGTCCAGGTTGGCGCGCCGCCGGTTTGGGCAGAGGTTCCGGTCCAGGTTTCCGAGCCCGGTTCGCCCGCCGCCGGAACGGTGTAATGACGCCAAATCCGCTTGCCCGTGGCTATGTCATAGGCGTCAAAAAAGCCGCGAATGCCATATTCGCCGCCCGCGATACCGGTAATCGCCTTGCCGCCGACAATCAGCGGCGCCGAGGTGGAGGCAAAGCCATCCTTGAACGGAACAATTTCAATATTCCACTTTATATTGCCGGTGCGCCGGTCCAGCGCCACCAGATGGGCATCCAGCGTTCCCATCAGCACAACATCGCCAGAAATCGCCACGCCGCGATTAACCGGGCCGCAGCAAACCCGCAAGCCTTCCGGCAGCGGATAATCATAGCGCCACAGCAGCGCGCCGGTTTTGGCGTCCAGCGCGAAAACCCGGTTATAGGATGTAGTGACATACATGACACCGCCATAAATCACCGGCGAGGCTTCGAATTGCCCGGTGGTGCCGGTGGGAAATGACCAGGCGACTTTCAGCTTTTTGGCGGCGGCCGGGGTCAGGCTTTTGATCGGGCTGTAGCGGAAGCCCCTGTAATCGCCGCTATAGTGCAGCCAGCTAGCGGGATCGTTTGTGCCCGCCTTCAGCATGGCGTCTGTCACCCCTGCTTCAGGGCCTACAGGCGTTTTGGCCGGAAAATGCGTGGGAACCGGCGCAAAACCGATTTCCTCGGACACGCCCGCCGTTTGCGCCGCCAGCGCCGGGCCTGCAAAAAGGCCAACCGCCAATAAGCCCGCCGCTGCCGCTATACTCCATTTTCCCGCCTGCCGCATTTCCACCCTCATTTGTTTTTGTTTTAAACTGGCCGGCGTCAAACTACATAATAAACATCCGCCCGCAAAGCCGCGATTTATTTCCGCCATAATTTTGGTTTAAGCGATACTGCCCTGCTCCGGAAAAGGATCCTATGATGCGCCTGCTGATTGTTGCCCTGATGAGTTTCATATTTGCCGGCGCGCCGCCCGCCGCCGCCGGCACCGAAACAGAGGCGCTGGCAGGGCGCATTCTGGCGGCCATTACGCCGCCCGGCGCGAAAATCAGCTTTGCCGCAGCGGAAGGGTCGCAGGACAATCTTACCGTGCGTGACCTGGTGGCGCATGGCGCAACAGCAGGCGGCGAGGAAGTGGTGCAGCGCATTGGCCTGTTGCGTATGCAGGGGGTGCAGGAACTGCCCTCGGGCCTGTTCCGGGCCACACAGTTGAACGCCGAAAATATCCGTATCGATGGCGCCGCCGATCTGCAAACGGCAAAACCCGGCAGCATCCAGATCGCCAGCATATCGGCAACCAATATAGATGGCGCGCGCATTGGAGCCATGACGGCCTCCGGTATTGAAATCAGCGCCTTCGCCATGGGCGGCAGCTATGCGGTCCGCATCGCCAGCGCCAGCCTGAACAATGTGGATGCGCAATCGCTGAGCCGCGCCGCTGTCAATGCGCAGCAGGATCCGCAATCCGAACGGCGCGAAAATGCGCTGATCAGCGCCTTGCTGAACAATGCCAGCTATGGCGCCATGCAACTGAAAGAGCTGAGTTTGCGCCGTGACAAAACCAATCTGATGACGATTGCCGCCATTAGCAGCGAGGCCGATGGCCAATATGCGCCATTTCCCGCATCGGGAAAATTTTCAATCCGCAATGCCAGCATTGATCTGCGCGATCCGATGACGGCCAGGCTGAAACAATGGCTGGGTCAGGACCGGCTGCAATTTTCGCTGGAATCACATCATACATTTCAGGCCCCGGGCTCGCACCGCTGGGACAGCGTGCTGAGACTGTCGCCGGACGCGGTGCTGGCCGGAAACTGCTTGGCGCAAAATCTGAACGGATTCTCGCCCGCCCTCATCCGTCAGGCGCAGGCCGCCAGCGGCAATTCAGCCACCTTGCGCAAATGTGATCTGAATTTCACCGGAACGGAATTCGTCAATCGCTGGCTGGCGCAGGATGGCGCGAAGCAGGGCCTCAGCGCGGAAGCGGCGCGCGCCAAATATCTGGCGGGCACGCTTCTGGTTTCGCTTGATCCGCAAACCGCGGGCGATCCGCTGGCGATGCAACTGGCCAGCGCCAGCCAGATATTTCTGAGCCAGCCATCGCGGCTGAATATTCAGCTTGCCCCGCCGGGCGGGCTGAAATTCCCGGACGGTTTTGCGGCCATCGGCCTGCTGTTTCAAGGCGCGACAGAGCAAAAACAACAGGCCATGCATAAGCTTGGGCTGAACGTCACGGCTGCGCCGCTGAATTAGCCCTCACGGCCATTTCACCATCGGCGGCATGGAGGACAGGATCGCCTGCACATTGCCGCCGGTCTTCAGCCCGAAAGTGGTGCCGCGATCATATAGCAGATTAAACTCGACATAGCGCCCGCGCCGGATCAGCTGATGCTCGCGCTGTTCCGGCGTCCAGGCTTTATTCATATGTCTACGGACGATCTGCGGATAGATATTCAGAAACGCCTCTCCCACATCGCGGGTAAAGGCGAAATCCGCATCCCAGGCGCCGCTGTCATGATGATCGTAAAAAATTCCGCCGGCGCCACGCGGCTCATTGCGGTGCGGCAGATAGAAATATTCATCGCACCATTGTTTGAAGCGCGGATAAAAGCCCGCATCATGCCGGTCACAGGCCGCCCGCATCGCCGCGTGAAAATCGGCGGCGCCGGTGGCGTCCGGATACATCGGCGTCAGATCCGCGCCGCCGCCGAACCAGGCCTTGAGGCTTTCGCCGCCGCCGCTGACAATGTGCCGCGTGTTCATATGCACGGCGGGCACCAGCGGCGATTGCATATGCGCGATCAGCGAAATGCCCGACGCCCAGAAACGCGGATCGCTGCGCGGCCCCGGCATCTGCGCCAGCATCCCGGGGGAAAATTCTCCGTGTACGGTGGAAATATGCACGCCGGCTTTTTCGAACAGCCGCCCGCGCAGCATCGACATTTCGCCGCCGCCGCCCGCTTCGCGCCGCCAGGGCGTGCGTTCAAACCGGCCCGCCGGGCGTTCCGAAAATGCGCCGCTCAGCTCGTCTTCCAGCCGTTCAAATTCGGCGCAAATCCGATCGCGCAGGGCGGCAAACCATTCCGCAGCCTGGGCTTTGCGCCGTTCAACCAGATCACTCATGCAGCACCTTCCGTCATCACGGGAAATCCATTTAACTGCCGCAACGCCTCGCCCAGCACCATCGCCGCCGCCAGCGCCACATTGAGAGAACGCCTGCCCGCCAGCATCGGGATGCATAGCCGCGCATCGGCGCGATCATGCACCTCGGCCGGGACGCCCGCGCTTTCACGGCCCAGCAATAGCGTATCGCCCGCCTGAAAGCGAAAATTG
>JAHHGO010000182.1 GCA_023252275.1 Alphaproteobacteria bacterium | reverse complement strand
TTCGCGCAGCAGGGTTTGATAGTCCATGTCGATATGCAGGTTAGTGAGCACGGCGAGTTTTGGTTTCGCGCGCGCGATCCATTCCAGGGTGCGCGCCAGATGCGCGTGCGTCGGATGCGGGGTGTAGCGCAGCGCATCGACGATCCAGCATTGCGCGCCGCCGATCGCGGCGAAAGCCGCTTCCGATAACCCCACCACATCTGGCGTATAGGCGAAGTTTCCGAAACGGTAGCCGACACAATGTGCGCCGCCATGATCGACTTCAAAGGGGCGCGCCTCGATGACGCCGCCCGGCCCTTCGACGCGGGCCGCATCCTTGATCAGATGGCCGTTCAGAATGGCCGGGTAGGAACTGCCCTCGGCCTGGGAAAAGCAGTAGCCAAAACGCGCATTCAGCTCATCAAAGGTAATTTCATCCGCATACACATTAACGCGCTTGCGCATATTCATCACCACCATGCGCAGATCATCAATGCCATTGGCCTGATCGGCATGCGAATGGGTATAGAGTACGCCGTGCAGATGGCTGACGCGCGCCGCCAGCAATTGTTCGCGCATATCAGGCGAGGTGTCTATCAGCGCCGTGGTTTCGCCGCGCTGCACGAGAATGGAGCAGCGCAGGCGGCGGTTGCGCGGCTCTTCCGGATCGCAAACGCCCCAGTCGCCGCCGATGCGCGGCACCCCGCCCGAAGATCCGCTGCCCAAAATGGTGACCTTATGTGCGGGCATGGGCGCGGTCCGCTTTGCTGAACAGGTTGAAAAAATTATCCGTGGTGCGGGCGGCAAACGCCTCCCGCGTTTCGCCAAAAAATTCCGCCAGATAGCGCGCCGTATCGGCCACAAAGGCCGGTTCATTGCGCTTGCCCCGATGCGGCATGGGGGCCAGAAACGGCGCGTCGGTTTCAATCAGCAAGCGGTCAGCCGGGATCATTTTTGCGGTTTCGCGCAAATCCCTGGCGCTTTTGAAGGTCACAATGCCCGAAAGTGAAATATAAAGCCCCAGATCAAGCGCCGCGCGCGCCAGTTCCGGCCCCGCCGTGAAACAATGGATGACGCCGGGAAAGGCGCCCCTGCCCGCTTCATCGCGCAGAATTTCAATCACATCCGCATCGGCGTCGCGCGCATGCACAATCAGCGGCAGGCCGGTTTCGCGCGCAGCCGCAATATGCGCGCGGAAAGAGCTTTTCTGCGCCTGACGCGAACCATGTTCATAAAAATAATCCAGCCCGGTTTCACCAATGCCGATTACTTTGGGATGGCCGGTCAGAGAAACAATGCGGGCGCAACCGGCGGCGGGTTCATTATCCGCCTCATGCGGGTGAATACCCACCGAGCAATATATATGCGCAAATTTATCCGCCACCGCGCGGATGCGCTCAAACTCACTGATCCGTGTACAGATGGTTAGCATCATGCCAATGCCGGCGTTTCCGGCGCGGCGCACCACATCCTCCATTTCCCCCTCAAAGTCGGGGAAATCCAGATGGCAATGGCTATCGACCAGCATAGAGGCTATTTACCCTTTTTGCCGGGAGCGGCGGTTTCAGCGGGTTCAATGTAGCGCGGGAACACACCGGCGGGCGCGGGCAGCGCGGTTCCGGCGCTTAGTCGGCGCCCCGCGCCATACGCCGCAAAGTCCCGCGCACCGGCGGCAATGGCAAGCTGATCCAGCAATGCCGCCGCCGCTTGCGGGATCACAGGCTGCGCCAGGATGCAGATCTGGCGTAAAACCTCCACCGTCACATACAGAACGGTCTGCATGCGCGGCACGTCATTTTTCGCCAGCGCCCAGGGCTGCTGATCGGCGAAATATCGGTTCGCATCGGCCACAATTTTCCACACTTCGCCCAGCGCCAGATGAATGGCCTGCGTTTCCATATGCGCGCGCGCGCGGTCCAGCATTGCATCCGCGCCATCCATTATGTCGCGATCGGCCTGGGTGAAATCGCCGGGCTTTGGCACCGCGCCGCCGCAATTTTTGGCAATCATGGAAAGCGAGCGCTGCGCCAGATTTCCCAGATCATTGGCCAGATCGGCATTGGTGCGATTGACCAGCTGCTCATGCGAATAATTGCCATCGGCTCCGAACGGCACTTCGCGCATGAAGAAATAGCGCACCTGATCCAGTCCATAGCGCTCGACAAGATCCAGCGGGCTGACCACGTTGCCAAGCGACTTGGACATTTTCTCGCCCTGGCTTTGCAGAAAACCATGGCCGAACACGCGCTTTGGCAGCGGCACGCCGCCCGACATCAGAAAGGCCGGCCAGTAAATGGCGTGAAAGCGCACAATATCCTTGCCGATAATATGCACATCAGCGGGCCAGAATTTGTGAAACTTTTCCCCATCCGGATAGCCGATGGCGGAAATATAATTGCTCAGCGCATCCAGCCACACATACATGACATGTTTGGGATCGCCCGGCACCGGAATGCCCCAGTCAAAACTGGTGCGCGATATCGACAAATCCTTCAGGCCGGATTTGACGAAATTCACCACCTCGTTGCGGCGCGTATGCGGCATAATAAAATCTGGATGCGCTTCATAATGCGCCAGCAATTTATCGCCATAGGCGGACAGCCGGAAGAAATAGCTTTCTTCCTCCACCCACGTCACGGGCGTACCCGTAGGCGCAAGCTTCGCGCCATCCGCCGATTCCGTTAATTCGTCGTCGCCGTAAAACGCCTCGTCGCGCACGGAATACCAGCCGGCATATTTACCCAGATAAATATCGCCTTTTTCCGCCATCCGCCGCCACAAATGGCTGACCGCCTGATGATGGCGCGGCTCCCGCGTGCCGATGAAATCATCATTGCTGCAATTCAGCCGCTGCGCCATTTCCCGGAACAACGGTGTATTGCGGTCGGCCAGTTCGCCGGGCGAGAGACCCAGCTTGCGCGCGGTCTGCTCCATCTTCTGGCCATATTCATCCGTACCCGTCAGGAACATAACCTCATAGCCGTCAAGCCGTTTGAAACGCGCCAGCACATCGGTGGCTATCGCCTCATAGGCATGGCCAATATGCGGCGGCCCATTGGGATAGGAGATCGCCGTCGTAATATAAAAGCGCTTCGGGTCCAATTTTACAGGTTCCAGATTGCAGGGCCTAACGGCTTTGCGCCGTTTCCGCCAGACTTGAAAAAATGCTCAAAATTACCTGCTTGCGGCCGAGATTGACGCTATCGGCGCGGCGCAGCAGACTGTTGATGTTTTCCCACACCCCGGTCCATTGATCAAGGGGCGCGGCGGCCAGCAGCCGCTGCATCAACGCCGCCTCGCCAGCGGCCCGGTCTTCCGGAATGGCGCCCGCCGCACCCAGCCGGATCATGCGCGCCAGCCAGGCGGTCAGCATTTCCATCATGGTTTCATAAGATTGCGCGGCATTGGGGCGCGCCAGACGGTCGCCCAGCGCATGCAGCGCCGTCAGATCGGGCCGTGGCAGGCTCATCAGCAGGCTGATCATTTCACGGAACATATCCAGTCCCCCATCCCGCGCCAGCGCCAGCGCGCTGCCCGGCCTGCCCTCGGCCAGTTGCGCGGCGAGACGCAGATCATCCTTTGGCAACTCGGGAAAATGCCGGGCCACAATCCGCAACAGGTCCGCATCCTTAAGCGGCGACAGCGCCAGCTTGCGGCAGCGCGACCGGATGGTTGGCAATAGCCGCCCCGGTGAATGGCTGATCAGCAGAAACACCGCATTGACGGGCGGCTCTTCGAGAATTTTCAGCAGCGCATTGGCGGCGGCAATATTCATGTCATCGGCGCTGTCGACAATGCACACCCGCCAGCCGCCTTCGCTGGCGCTGAGCGAGAAAAAATCAAACGCCTTGCGTACTTCTTCGACCGGCAGCACGCCCTGAATGCGATCCGTCTTGTCAACCGGCCTGCGCAACAGCAGAAGATCGGGATGCGACAGCGCTTTGATCCTGCGAAATACCGGATCATCCCCGGCCAGCGCAAGATCGGCGGGCGGCGGCGTACCCGCGCCATAGCGAAGCAGGCTGCGCGCCATCCGGTAAGCGAGCGTCGCCTTGCCAATGCCCTTCGGCCCGGTGATCAGCCAGGCATGATGCATCCGCCCCGATGCGATCGCGGCTGCCGCATCCGCCAGCGCCGCATCATGGCCGGTAATTTCAGAGGTTTCGCGCGGATGCGGAAAGCCTTCCAGCCGGTCTGATTCAACCGTTTCGGCAATTTCGGTGCTAAGGCGTTTGGCCATGATAAATGTGCTCAAATCCCAAAGCGTGAAATGAGCACGGAAAGGATGGCGAGCGCAACCACATCGGGCGGCGGGGCGGCGTCAATCAGCACGCAGCGCCCCGGTTCATCCCGGGCAGTGCGCAAAAAACTGTCGCGCAGACGCTGATGATAGTCCAGCCCCAGCCTTTCAAAACGATCATCACTGCCGCCGCGCAGCGCCGCCCGCGCCAGCCCCACATCGGCGGGAATATCCAGCATCAGCGTCAGATCGGGTATCGGGCTGCCCGCATCCAGCGCCAGCGCCGCCAATTGCGCAATCACCTCGCGGCCCAGCCCGCCCGCATCGCCCTGATAGGCATAGGTGGAATCCGTAAACCGATCGCAAATCACCCAGTCGCCCCGCGTCAGCGCCGGTATAATGGTTTCGCTCAGATGCGATCGGCGCGCGGCGAACAGCAGCAGCGCCTCGCTCATCGCGTCCCAGCGCACGGTTTCGCCTTCAACCAGCAATTTACGGATAGCTTCGGCCCCCGGCGAACCGCCCGGTTCGCGGGTCAGCACCACATTCAGCCCGCGTTGGCGCAATGCGGTCTCCAGCAGGCGCGCCTGGGTTGACTTGCCTGTCCCCTCCCCGCCCTCAAGGGTGATGAATTTTCCGGGTGATGGGGCCATAATTAATACGTCTACGGATTATCCGCTCGACGCCCCCCACAGCAGATAATTAAACGCCGCCGGGATCTTGCCAAAAAATCCGAGTTTCGGCACGCTGCCCCCGGCCAAAACGGGCACTGTGATGGGCTGCATGCCGTCGGCAGTGAAAGTCACCGTGCCCACCTCTGCGCCTTCTGTCACGGGCGCCGCCAGCGGCGTCTGATAAACCAGCTTGGCCTGCAGCGATTTGCGCGCCGCG
>JAHHGO010000181.1 GCA_023252275.1 Alphaproteobacteria bacterium | reverse complement strand
CCAGATCAAGCCCCAATGCAAAGGCAATTCGCCGTCCATGATGCGGCTGTACGCCGCTTACCGGATCAATCGTCAGGGTCATGATTTTTTCAGGCGTCTTGGCCGCGACCTCTTCAATGTCCATGCCGCCTTCCGTGGAGGCGATGAACGCCACGCGCGAGCTTTCGCGATCCACAAGACAGGCCAGATAAAGTTCGCGTTCAATGTCGCAGCCCTGTTCGACATAGATACGATGCACGAGCTTGCCTTCCGGCCCGGTCTGCGGCGTCACCAGCGTCATACCCAGCATGCGCTCGGCCTCAACGCTGACCTCGCCGATGGATTTTACGAGCTTGACGCCGCCGCCCTTGCCGCGGCCGCCGGCGTGAATTTGCGCCTTGATGACCCAGCTTCGTGTGCGCAGCGCATTGGCTACTTTAACCGCTTCATCGGGGGTGAACGCCACACCGCCGCGCGGTACGGTAATCCCAAATCCCTTGAGAACCTGTTTGGCCTGGTATTCGTGAATATTCATGACAGCAGGGGTCCATATATTGGGGCGGCCGCGTGGCAACCACTTTTCCGCGCCCCCTCAACGCCGCCAACCGGACAGCCTGATGGGATCACGAAACCACACTCTTTCTGCGCCCCGTCCCCTAACATCCACGATCCTGGTTAATTATTCCTGATCATGAAGGCTTTATGTTTAACTCCCTTGTCAGCTAGCGGTTATTTTTTTCCGCTTTTTCCCAGTTTTGGGCTGATTTTCTTGCAAGCTTGAACCAGATCGCGCACGGAGGCTACAGATTTATCGAACATTTTCTTTTCAGGGCCGGTCAGGCCGATCTCAACGATTTTTTCGACGCCCCTGGCGCCGATAATGACCGGAACGCCGACATAAAGGTCTTTCACCCCATATTGGCCGGTCAGATGCGCGGCGCAGGCCAGCAGACGTTTCTGGTCGCCAAGAAACGATTCGGCCATGGCAATGGCGCTGGCGGCGGGGGCGTAAAAGGCCGAACCGGTTTTCAGCAGGCCGACAATTTCCGCGCCGCCATCGCGGGTGCGCTGAACGATTTCCTCCAGCCGCTTGGCCGTGGTCCAGCCCATTTTCACCAGATCGGGCAGGGGAATGCCTGCAACCGTGGAATAACGTGTCAGCGGCACCATGGTGTCACCATGCCCGCCCAGCACAAAGGTCGAAACATCCTTGATCGAAACGCCGAATTCCTCCGCCAGAAAATACTGAAAGCGCGATGAATCCAGCACACCCGCCATGCCGATGACCATATTGTGCGGCAGGCCACTGACCTCGCGCAGCATCCAGACCATGGCGTCGAGCGGATTGGTGATGCAGATGACAAAGGCCTTGGGCGCATATTTACGGATGCCCTCACCGACCTGCTCCATCACCTTGATATTGATGCCCAGCAGATCATCGCGGCTCATGCCCGGCTTGCGCGGCACGCCGGCGGTCACGATGACCACATCGGCGCCCTTGATGCCGGCATAGCTGTTGGCGCCCGATATGGCGGCGTCAAAGCCGTCCACAGCGCTGGACTGTGCAATATCCAGCGCCTTGCCCTGGGGCAGGCCTTCCAGAATGTCAAAAATAACAATATCGCCAAGCTCTTTCAGACCTGCCAACAGGGCCAAAGTGCCGCCGATCTGTCCGCCGCCGATAAGGGCTATTTTCCTGCGCGCCATGATATTTTCCCGCTTTGATGAGCCAGATTTCCAAACAAAAATTAACCATACTGGCTGTAGCGCGATTTTTGCCGCACTGCAAGAGAGTGTGAGGGGCAAAATGGGCGATTTTGCTGTGGGAAAGCGCCGCTGGCGGCGGCAATCGGCGCAGGGCCGCCGGTGCGGGCCGGTTTGCTATCGCGCGCGTCTATGCTAAAAATACCGGAACGCGGGTGTAGCTCAATGGCAGAGCAGAAGCTTCCCAAGCTTACGACGAGGGTTCGATTCCCTTCACCCGCTCCAGTAAAATCAATAGCTTATTCATACGCTCAGCGCAATGGCGTCTCTGAAACAAAGACTTTCGAGACGCGGCGCGGGGCTGCTGTCCCCATCTCTGTTGGAAGCAGAAAGGATACCGCTCCAACTGTGAACGAGGTCAAGTGGAGGCATGCGAAGTACTATTTCGCAGGTGTAATCAGGTGCTATATCACTTTTTCAGAAAAAGTTATCTCTTTTCAGAGATCGTTGATCTGCAACAGATCAATGACGGCGGCTTTCAGCTTTTCCCCCCGAACGCCGCAGGGGGACCGTTATTCGATAAATTCGTTTGTTTCGATTATTGCGTTTGTTGGGATTAATCTCTATATTAGCCATGAACCAATAGGAGCAGACCCATGGCTATAACAGCATTGACGATCAATCCCCCCTCAGGCGCCGAAGTGGAGCTTGCGCGCGCCTCCGGCCAGCGGCTAGCGCCCTTGGCGCGTTTGGGGCGTCCACTGACCATACGGGTGCGCGATTCCAGACGGGAAGAGACCATCGAGTTGCCGGTAGAAGCGGTGAAGCTTCTCGTGAAGATACTGGAGGACATGGCCTCTGGCCGGTCCGTGACGATTGTATCCCGGAACGCTGAGGTCACCTCCCAGCAGGCGGCCGACTTCCTGAACGTGTCCCGGCCGTTTCTGATCCAGCTTCTGGAAGAGAAGAAGCTCCCCTTCCGCATGGTGGGGACGCACCGGCGTGTGCGTTTCGAGGACGTGCTGAGATACAAGGAAGGGATCGACGCCGGGCGCCGCAAGGTGCTGGACGCGCTTGCCGCCGAGGCGCAGGAACTGGACATGGGATATTGAGCCTTGGCGAATTTAACGGCGTTTCTGGATGCCTCTGTCCTCTACCCGGCGCCGCTGCGAGATCTCCTTATGGAACTGGCGGTCTCCGATCTCTATCGGGCCAAGTGGTCGAACGCCGTCCATGAGGAGTGGATCCGCGCGCTGCTCCGTACGCGCGACGACCTGACGCGGGAGCGGCTGGGGCGGACGCGCGACTTGATGAATGCGCATGTCCTTGACGCGGTGGTCGCTGACTTCGAGGACCTGATCGGGGTCCTGAAACTGCCTGACCCGGACGACCGCCATGTGCTGGCGGCGGCGATCAAGGGGCGGGCCGATCTCATCGTCACCGCCAACCTCAAGGACTTTCCGGCCGGCGCCCTGGCGCGCTGGGGGATAGAGGCGCAGCACCCCGATGAATTCCTGACACATCAGTTCCATCTATCGCAGCCGGTATTCCTCAAGGCCGTGAAGACAGTGCGTCTGCGTTTGAAGAACCCGCCCAAATCCGCCGAGGAATATCTCGACACGCTGCGTGCGCAGGGGCTGCTGGCCACGGTCAGTGAGATCGCGCCGTTCGATCAATTCATCTGACCGCGCCGCTATGGAGCGAACAATGTCATCGAAGAAAACGCTCAATACCAAAAACCTGGAAGCTCTCGGCGCCCAGCGCCTCGCCGAGTTGCTGATCGAGATCAGTACTGGAGATGCCGCCGCCAAGCGCCGCCTTCGGCTTGAGCTTGCCGGTGCGGAGAGCCCGGACGAGGCCGCCAAAGAGGTGCGCAAACGGCTGACGGTGATTGGCCGATCGCGCGCGTTCGTCAATTGGCAGAACCGGCGCGTTCTCATGGAGGACCTGGAAATGCAGCGCCGGGCCATCGCCGGGCAGGTCGCCAAAGCGGACGCCATCGAGGCGCTTGACCTGATGTGGCGGTTCATGGCGCTGGCGAACCCGATTTTTGCGCGCTGCGACGACAGCAGCGGGGCGGTGATCGGCATCTTCCACGCCGCCAGCACAGACCTCGGCGTAATTGCCCGAGCCGCCAAGGCCGACCCGTACAAGCTGGCGGATCAGACCTTCGAGGCGCTAACCCGGAATGACTACGGCCAATATGATGACCTCATCAGCGTTCTGACCCCGCCTCTGGGACGGGAAGGATTGGAGCACCTGAAGCAGCGCATGATCGCGCTCTCCAGGGAGCCGGTTCAGAGGCCGCCTGAAAAGGAGCGGCGCGTCATCGGCTACGGATCGGGTGGTCCGATCTACGAGGACGAGATTGCCGAACGCTCCCGTGTCAGCGCCGTTCGCCTGGCGCTGATGGAGATAGCCGACGCCCAGGGCGATGTCGATGCCTTTATCGGGCAGTACGACGAAGAAACCCGAAAGGCGCCGAAGATCGCGGCCGGGATTGCCCAGAGGCTTTTGGTGGCGGGCCGTGCGGAGGAGGCTCTGAAGATTATTGAGGCTGCTGTTCATCGCAAAGCCGGCGGCCGGGATTGGCCGGATTTCGAGTGGGAGGACGCCCGGATCGATGTGCTCGAGGCTCTCGGGCGGGCCGATGAGGCTCAGGCCGCGCGTTGGTCGTGCTTCGAGCGGTTCCTGTCGGCCCCGCATCTGCGCGCCTATCTAAAGCGGCTTCCCGGCTTCGACGATGTCGAAGCTGAGGAGCGCGCACTTGATTACGCACTGGGGTCCAGGAGCCTTCTCCAATCGCTGTCATTTCTCGTGTCCTGGCCTTCCCTCGACCGGGCGGCCGCACTCATTGCCCGGCGGGCGGGTGAGCTGGAAGGTGACCACTACGAGATATTGACGCGGGCTGCCGGGGCGCTCGCGGGCAAGCACCCGCTCGCCGCAACGCTGGTGCTGAGGTCGATGATCGATTTCTCGCTGAAACAGAGCCGGTCCAGCCGGTACCGGCATGCCGCCCGCCATCTCATGGAATGTTCGAGCATCGCTTCGGTTGTCACGGATTTCGGCGCCTTCGAGACACACAACGCCTATGAGACCAGACTGCGGGCGGAGCATGGGCGCAAGAGCGCGTTCTGGTCACTGATCACCTGAGTGCGGGATTCGAGCGCCAGAAAGACTATAATTCATCTTGCGCCGCCATGGACTTTAAGGGCTTTGACGACAAAACGCGTTCTGGCGATGCCTGAAGGAGATGGTTTGAGCAAGCCGTAAGCAGTGCCTGATCCGTGCGGACCGTCTGTGACAATATCTCCGGTAAATACCGGGAAGTAGCGGTAAACAGCGGTAATCCAAATCTGTATTTTCCAGAGGGTTACGTGGTAAGCATCTGAAAAGTAATGGCTTTAGAGCATTTTCTGATCTTATTTACGCATATCCCAGATTACGAATATAGTTTTCGCATTCCTGCTTTGAGACGTCGGCGA
>JAHHGO010000180.1 GCA_023252275.1 Alphaproteobacteria bacterium | reverse complement strand
GATTATTATGATCAAAAACAGGCCGCGCGCGAACAGCTTGCCCAATGGCTGAAAGCGGGCAAATTGCACCTGTCCATTGATCTTCTGGACGGACTGGAACGCGCGCCGGAAGGCTTTGTCGGGCTGTTCAATGGCGAGAACCGCGGCAAGCGGATGATCCGGGTGGCGGAAGAAATATAGACCAGCCTATCGTCCGGCGGCGGCGCCTTCGAGTATGTCGAGCACAATGCCGGTTGCTATCAGGATGAGCACTACATCATCGCCCACGATTACCCGCTCATACGCATCTCCACGTCGCGGCAGACGCCTCGCCAGATCCTCCGGCAGCCCGCGCTTTTGCAGGCCGGGCGGCAATGCGCCATTGCGCTGAACCTGTTTTTCAAGACCGGGCGGCAGCGCATCGCGCTTGGCCAGTCCCGGCGGCGGCAATGCTGTTTTTCTCTTGATATTTTCATCCATTGATTCATTCCGGCCGTCCGCGCCGCAGGATATGGCCTTGAAATAATCGCAAATCATCCGCCGTTCCAGTTCCGTGAATACGGCTCCGGCTATTGCCTTTGCGGCGCTGGCGGCGTCCGCGTCACGCGCATCATTCCGCTCCATCTTGTGCGTTTCTCCCGGATGCGGTTTTTCCTGTTTTGGCGCAGCCATGGCTGCGGTGGCCGGATACAGCATCACTGCGAGCAATAGCACGCCCAATTTGGATTTTTTTGCGGGCATGGTTTTTATCCTTTTAACGCGCGGGCCATGCGCGACAATATTTCACTCAGTATTTCCGGCGGCGTTGCGAAATTCAGCCTGGCGAATTTATCCGTATAGGAACTGAAATCGCCGCCGGGGCTGAGCGCCACTTTTGCCTTGTCGAGGAAAAATTTTGCGGCGGATTGCTTCAGGTTCAATGCGCTGCAGTCCAGCCAGGCGAAATAGGTTGCCTCGGGCGGAAAATGCGCCATGCCGGGCATTTCGCTGCGCACAGTTTCAGCCACAAGGCGGCGGTTGGCGTCCAGTTGCTGCAATATTTTATCCTGCGCGGGGCCGCCAAATTTCCAGGCCGCCTCTGATCCAACAATGCTGAAAATCGAGGGCGTTCCCATAATATGGGTGTTGATGCGTTTGAAGCGCGTCTGCAACGCCTCAGATCCGAAATGCGCCACGGCGCAGCGCAGACCGGCAATATTCAACCCCTTGCTGGTCGATGACAGGGTAATGGTGCGCGCGGCTATTTCGGCCCCGAGTGCGGCGAAGGGCGTGTGCCGCGCGGGCGCATAGACAAAATCCATATGCACTTCATTGGCGACAATAATCAGATCATGCGCCAGCGCCACATCGGCAATGGCTTGCAATTCATCCTTGCCAAAGCAGCGTCCGGTGGGATTATGCGGGTTGCATAGCAGTAGTATGCGGCTGCGCGGATCAATCACCCGCCTCAAGCCGTCCATGTCTATTTCATAGCGCGCATTGCCGCGGCGCAAAGGATTTTCGTCCAGGCGGCGATTGTTCTGCGCCACCACGGAAAGAAATCCGGGATAGATGGGCGTTTGCACGATAATTCCATCGCCGGGTTCGCTGAACATCATCACCATGGCGTGCATCAATTGCATCATGGTGCTGCCGACGAAAATGCGCGCCGGATCGGGCGTCCAGCCATGCCGTGTGGTCATCCAGTTACAAAAGGCTTTTGCGGCGCGGTCATTCAGATTGGCAGGCGGATAGCCAAAATCATCCATATCAATGATCTGGCGCAACGCCGCGCTGATTTCCGGCGCCACCGGAAAATCCATGTCCGCGATCCAGGCGGGGATGACATCATCCCCATATTGCGTCCATTTCACGCTGCGCTTGCGCCGGAGCCGGGCTTGCGTGACGTGAAGGTCCGGATCAGTCATCGCGGAATACCCGGCTGAAAATCCGGTCTACATGTTTGGTGTGATAAGCCATATCAAACAGTTCCGCCAATCGCTTTGCAGGCACCGCCTTGGCCACCTTTTTATCCGCCTTGAGCAGCGCCAGAAAATCACCGCCCTCGCGCCAGACTTTCATGGCGTGGCGCTGCACGGTTTCATAGGCGTCCTCGCGGCTCATGCCGGCCTGGGTCAGCGCCAGCAATACACGCTGCGAATGCACCAGCCCGCCCAGGCGGTCCAGATTTTTTTTCATATTTTCCGGATAAACGATGAGCTTGTCGATCATGCCGGTCAGCCGCGCCAGGGCGAAATCCAGTGTAATGGTGGCGTCCGGCGCAATCATGCGTTCAACGCTGGAATGGGAAATATCGCGTTCATGCCACAGCGCCACATTTTCCATGGCGGGCAGGGCATAGGAGCGCACCATGCGCGCAAGACCGGTCAGATTTTCCGACAGCACCGGATTGCGCTTGTGCGGCATGGCGCTGGAGCCTTTCTGGCCTTCGGAAAAAAATTCTTCCGCTTCCAGCACTTCGGTCCGCTGAAGATGGCGTATTTCGGTGGCGATCCGTTCAATCGAACTGGCGATAACGCCCAGCGTGGCGAAAAAATGCGCATGCCGGTCACGCGGGATGACCTGGGTGGAAATCGGCTCCGCCGTCAGCCCCATCGCAGCAGCCACATGCGCCTCAACCCAGGGGTCAATATTGGCGAAGGTGCCCACCGCGCCGGAAATCGCGCAGGTGGCAATTTCCTTGCGCGCGGCATCCAGACGGCTCAGATTGCGCTCCATTTCGGCATAGGCCTGCGCCATTTTAAGGCCAAAGGTTGTCGGCTCCGCATGAATGCCGTGGCTGCGGCCAATGCAGATCGTGTCCTTATGTTCCAGCGCGCGGCGTTTCAGCGCCGCCAGCAGCGCCTCCATATCCGCCAGCAGAATGTCGCAGGCGCGTTTCAACTGCACGGCCAGGCAGGTGTCCAGCACGTCGGAGGAGGTCATACCCTGATGCACAAAGCGCGCTTCCGGCCCGACATGCTCGGCCAGATTGGTCAGAAACGCGATGACATCATGTTTGGTTTCGCGCTCGATCTCGTCGATGCGGTCAATTTCATAGGCGCCGCGCTCCCACACCGCCTTAGCGGCTTCGCGGGGGATGACGCCAAGCTCCGCCATGGCGTCGCAGGCATGGGCCTCGATCTCAAACCAGATGCGGAATTTCGCTTCGGGCGACCAGATGGCAACCATTTCGGGACGCGAATAGCGCTGGATCATTTTGTATCAAATCTCTGTCATGGGCGGAACTGGCGTGTCTGTGATTCTACTTCAGAATAATAAAGGGATATCTCCTTGCCGGCGATCTTCTATTGCAGCATGCCGCGCTCTATATCAATCCCAATTGCTTGAAGCTGACTGTGCTGCCGCGACCGATCACAATATGATCATGCACCGTGATATTGAGCGGCTTGCCGGCCTCGACAATCTGTTTGGTCATTTCAATGTCGGCGCGCGACGGCAGCGGATCGCCGCCCGGGTGATTGTGAACCAGCACGATTGCGGACGCGGAAAGGTTCATGGCCCGTTTCATCACTTCGCGCGGATAGACGGGCGTGTGATTCACGGTTCCCTGCTGCTGGCGTTCATCGGCGATGACAAAATTTTTATGATCCAGAAACACGATGCGGAACTGCTCATTTTTTTCATAGGCCATTGCGGCCTGGCAATATTCCAGCAGCGCGTTCCAGCTTGGCAGCAGTTCTTTTTTCAGAACCGTGCTGCGCGACAGATGCAGCGCTGCCGCTTGTACAATTTTCATCTCCCGAACGACGCTCTCGCTGTCGATCACTTCGCGCAGCCGGTCCGGTTCTGCGCTGATCACATCGGCCAGCGAGCCAAAATGCCTGATCAGTTGCTTGGCCAGCGGTTTGACGTCACGCCGGGGAATGGCGCGAAAAAGAATAAGCTCGAGCAGTTCATAATCGGCCAGCGCTTCAGCCCCCGCCTCCATGAAACGGTTGCGCAGGCGGTCACGGTGTCCGGCATAGTGCGGTGTTTCCTCGCTGCCGCTCACTATCAGCCGCCAAAATCCGGCAGATGCAGACCGCCGGGCGAGGTGGTGAATATTTCGCAGCCGGTTTCGGTAATGCCGATTGAGTGCTCAAACTGCGCCGAGAGGGATTTATCGCGGGTCACGGCGGTCCAGCCATCGGCGAGGATTTTTACTTGAAACCTGCCGGCATTGATCATTGGCTCGATGGTGAAAATCATGCCGGGCTTTAATGCGATCCCCGCGCCGCGCTCGCCATAATGCATGATATTGGGGGCGTCATGAAAGATCTGGCCGATGCCGTGTCCGCAAAAATCCCGCACCACCGAAAAGCGGTTGGCTTCCGCATAAGACTGAATGGCATGGCCGATATCGCCGGTGGTGGCGCCGGGTTTGGCGGCTGCACAACCGCGCATCAGGGATTCATAGGTGACTTCGATCAGGCGGCGGGATTTGACGCTTGCCTCTCCGGCCACATACATGCGGCTGCTATCGCCATGCCAGCCATCAAGCAGCGGCGTCACGTCGATATTCAGTATATCGCCATCATGTAATTTGCGGTCGCCCGGAATGCCATGGCAGACCACATGATTAAGCGATATGCAGGTGGTTTTGGGATAGCCGCGATAATTCAGCGGCGCCGATACGCCGCCCCGTTCCACGATAAAGGCGTGGCACAGTTCATCCAGTTCCGCCGTTGTAATGCCCGGTTTGACGTGAGCGCCGATCATGTCCAGGGTCTCGGCAGCCAGCCGCCCAGCCGCCCGCATGCCCGCAAAGGCTTCCGGGCCATGCAGCTTGATCAGGCCATTATTGCGTAGTGGCGCATCCCTGGCGGCGATATAATTCATGATCTATGGATACTCGTCCTGAGGCGTTTCGTCCATATGGAGATAAGCATTAAAATGTATCAGATAAAGGGTGAAGAAAATTTCCATGCTGAATGAACAGATTGGTTTCACCCAATAGGAAAATATGGATAAACTGGGTCCATGAGTATGACTGATCAATCTCCGGCTACCGCCAGGATCGTGACCGCCGCCATATTGGTGATCGGCGATGAAATCCTGTCAGGACGCACCCAGGATACCAACTCACGATCATCTTTCTCAGCCTGTTGCCCAAACCGGTTTATATTCTGAAAAAAGAACTGGGGCTGATTCCGTTTTTCGGCTGGTACACGGTGCGTACCGGCATGGTGCGCGTCGATCGCGATGGTCACG
>JAHHGO010000017.1 GCA_023252275.1 Alphaproteobacteria bacterium | reverse complement strand
TTCGGGGCTAGCCGCCGCATCGATGGCCGGGGCGGCGCATCTGTATGCGCTGAATGACGCGCAACTGGGGATTTAGGCGGATTTTTCTAACGAATGTTTGACGTTTAGCTGGCACGATCCTATTTATTAATAGTATCATAGATTAAGGGATTCTGGGTTCCGCCTTCACGCCCTGCAAATGCGAGTGAATACTATGACAGACGCTACCATTGGTCATGATGATTCCGGATTAAACCTGCCGACCTATGCGCCGCTGCGGTTTCCGTTTGAAACACCTCCGGCCTATGGCGATTTCATCCAGGTGGCGCCGGAAATCTACTGGCTGCGCGGCTCGATGCCGATGGCGCTTAATCATATCAATGTCTATCTGATCAAGGATGGCGACGGCTGGACGGTGCTCGACACCGGCATCGCCACCCCGGAAATTCAGCAGGGCTGGCGCAACATGATCAACCGGCTGGGCGGCGGCCCGGTGAAAAAGGTAATCGTCACCCATTTTCACCCCGATCATGTCGGCAATGCCGGCTGGTTCTACAGGGAATATAATGCGCCGCTATGGATGACGCGCACCGAATTGCTGATGGCCCGCGTCGCCACCGCGCCCAATAGCCCGATGGGCGCCAATACGCCCGAGTCCGAAGCGTTTTACCGCTCGTCCGGCTTCGATAGCGCGCAGATCGAAGCCTATCAGACGCGCCGGGCGCGCGGTTTTGGCTTTACCTCCGAAGAAATCCCCTATGCATATCACCGCATTCAGGACGGTGAAAAAATCATGATCAATGATACCGCCTGGGAAGTGGTTGTCGGACGCGGCCATTCGCCGGAACATGCCTGCCTGTATTCCGCGCATCACAAAATCATGTTTTCGGGCGATCAGGTGCTGCCCAACATCACCACCAATGTCAGCGTCATGCCGGGCGAGCCGGAAGCCAATCCGCTGAAGGAATGGATTGAATCGCTGGCCGCCATCCGCGACCGGCTGCCCGATGATGTGCTGGTGATGCCGGCCCATAACCGGCCATTTTATGGCCTGCATGCGCGGCTGACGGCGCTGATCGACGGGCACGAAAAAAATCTGCGTGAACTGCACGCCCTGTGCGACGAGCCCAAGCGCGCCATCGATGTGTTCGGCGTGCTGTTCAAGCGCAAGATCGACAATGATGTACTGTTCATGGCCACCGGCGAAAGCTATTCCCACATTAACTGCCTGGTGCAGCGCGGAAAACTGGCCCGCGAGGTGGACGCGAATGGCGTGGTGTATTTCCGCCAGACCGACGCCAAACAGGCGCGTGACGTAAAAGCAGCCGAATAGGCTGAATTTTACAGGCAATTTTAAACACTTCATTGCGGCCTTTCCGGGGAGTATTTCACGCGCCCGCGCCAGACCTATAAGATTATGGTAATCATCACCCGTTATGTTGCGTTTTGCTGTAAACTGGATATAGCGGGACTCGAGGTAGGGGATGGACTTGGAAGCTGTCTGGAATTATTGGGGTTCTCTTTTTGCGGGACTTAGCCCGTCTCAGGAGCTGGTGCTCAGCGTGATACGCGCGCTGCACGACCCGATGAATTCCGCCCTGTCGGCAGGCGTTCTGCTTTTTCTGGGGCTGGCCGGAATGCTGTGGTTTCTTGCCCGCATTATCTGGCCCGCGCGCAGATTGATCCTGATGGCCGGCAAGGCCGTCGAGGGCACCGCGGACCAGGCCGCCTTTACCGCAAGCTTTCCCCGCTTTGACAGGGCGCTGAATGAGACCCCCTTGCTGCGCCGGCCCTGGGGGCAATTTCGCGCGGGCATTATTGTGCCGCCGCAAAGCGCGCGCGCGGCGGTGCGTCATCATCTGCGCGCTGGCGACTATCTTAATCTTCGCGGGCTGACTGAGGGCGGTTTTAATTTTCAGTATTTTCAAAGCTGGGCGGGATACTTTTTTGGCATTGGAATATTGTTATCGCTGCTGGCGATTCTTGCCGATATTCATCTGACAAGTCAGGCCGCGTTGAGCAATGCGCTGGCCTGGGATGCCATGCTGGCTGGCCTGCCTGTTAAATTCCTTCCGCTCGTCGCGGGCGCCATCACGGGCCTTTGCCTGTCTGCAAGTTATAAATGGTCCGAACACCGGCTGAGCCGGGATCTGTTCCAGCTCAGTCATGTACTCGAAGAGCGCATTCAATTTACCCTGCCAAGCCCGGCCAATGAACAGCTCCGGCTATTGACCGGCGCTGTGGGGCCGGCCTCGGAAAGCGCCGCGGGGCTATCCCTGCTTCCAGAACATATGCGCAGTCTGTCGCAGGAAATTGTGGCTGCGCTTGCCCGCGTTGAAACACAAATGACTGAAACCATGCCGGGCCGTGTCGGCGATGCGATGCAACCGCTTTCGGATGCTCTTGACATGCTGGGCAAACGGCTCTCGGATTCAAATGCCGAAGCGCTTCGCCAGGCTGTGGGCGAACTGGCGCAGGGCCTGCATGCGCGCGCCGCCGAAGATCTGGATGCGCTGTCGGAGGCGTTGATACAGGCGCGCAGCGGACTGGAGGAGGCCGGACATTCGTTGCGCGACGCCAGTTCGCACGCCAGCGAGAAACTGAGCGACGCCGGCGAGGCGCTGGCCGAACAAATGGGACGCGCCGGCCAGCGCGCGCAACAGGCGCTTGAACCGCTGCCGCAGCATGTGACGGAATTTGGCAATGTGCTGACGCAGTTCAATCAGGGCCTGTCGCATCATGCCGGTACAGTCGCCTCTGCGGCGGAAATGGTGCAGCGCGCGATTGGCGCAATGGATGAATTATTGCAACGGCCGAGGGACTATCCGGCCTCCCCCCAACCCGCCATGGCGCATGGCCCGGCGCCGGTTATGGACTTCATGATGGTGGAGGATTTGTCGCGCGCCGCGCGGGATATGTCATCCTCGCTGGAGGCCGTATCCGAAGCCCGGCGGCTGTTGAAGCGGCTTGGCAGCCGCTTGCGCCAGCCCGCCACCAGCCTGCTGGCGCAAGATTGGGAACAGCACCGCGAAGCATTGGGGGAATCAGATGAGGTGCTGGATGAAGTGCTGGAGAATTTTCGCGCCGGCGCCAGCCAGCAACGCGCTGGCCTTGACGCCGCAATTGATGAATTGGAAACCCGCCTCGAAAATCTCTTCCGCAATCTGGACACCGGCGCGTCACGCCTGGACGGCGCCCTTCAGATGATGCGCCGTCAGGCCATGACACCCCCGGCGGAACCCCGGAACGCGCCCGCTGCAGGCGCGGAAAACGAAAGCGCGGCCTGATCAAAGCGCGTCCTGTGCTGCAATTCATGGACGGGATGAATATCGTCCCGCCATGATTATTACAGCCCCGCGCCGGTTGCCGCGCTTCCCCATCTGGTATATACCCAATCCACAAAAATTAAATCAGATCAGGGAGGCTTTGCCATGAGCGATCTCGAAAAATTTCGCGCGGAAACCCGCGCCTGGCTGGAGGAAAACTGCCCGCCTTCCATGCGAACGCCAATGCCCGAAGAGGAAACCTGCTGGGGCGGACGCAACCCGGTTTACAAAAACCCTGACAGCAAAGTGTGGATGGACCGCATGGGCGCGCGCGGCTGGACCGTGCCCGCCTGGCCAAAGGAATATGGCGGCGGCGGCCTCGACAAAGCCCATAATCAGGTGCTGCAACAGGAACTGGGGCGGCTGCGCGCCCGGCCGCCATTGTCGAGCTTTGGCATCTGGATGCTTGGCCCGGCGCTGCTTGAATTCGCCAGCGAGGAACAGAAGCGCCATTATCTGCCGCAGATCGCGCGCGGTGAAATCAGATGGTGTCAGGGCTATTCCGAACCCGGGGCCGGCTCCGACCTGGCCGGGCTGCAAACCAAAGCCGAGGATATGGGCGATCATTATCTCGTCAATGGCTCCAAAATCTGGACATCCTATGGCAATTATGCGGACTGGATTTTCTGTCTGGTGCGCACCGACCCCAAGGCGCCCAAACATCAGGGCATCAGCTTTCTGCTGTTCGATATGGCGTCACCCGGCGTATCCACCAAACCTATCAAACTGATCAGCGGCGCATCCGTATTCGCCCAGACCTTTTTTGATAATGTGAAAGTGCCCAAAGACCAACTGGTCGGCACACTGAATGCGGGCTGGACCATCGCCAAGGCCCTGTTGCAACATGAACGCAACATGATTGGCGGCATGGGCGGCGCCAATATGCCCGGCAGCAGCGGACTGCGTTCACCATCCGTTGCCGCCAAACGTTATGCGGGCGAAATCAAGGGCAAGATCGCCAATCCCGCGATGCGGCTGGAAGTGGCGAAGCATAATATGAATTCCCGCGCCTTTGGCCTGACCGGCCAGCGCATGGCGGATGAAATGAAGGCGGGCGCGCCGCCGGGCCCCGCATCTTCAATGTTCAAATATTACGGCACCGAGCAGAACAAGCGAAAATATGAATTGCTGCTGCAGGCCATGGGCACGTCGGCGCTGGGCTGGGAAGGCAAGCCGTTTGAAGAGCATGAGCTGAGCATTACGCGTGAATGGCTGCGTTCCAAGGGTAATTCGATAGAGGGCGGCACATCAGAAGTGCAGCTCAACATCATCGCAAAAAACGTATTGCGCCTGCCTGATTAGGCCAAGAAACAATCCGTATAAGGAAGAAATAAAATGGCTTTGCTGGTGTTAAACGAGGATCAGGTTCAGTTAAAAGACTCGGCGCGCGACTTTATCCAGAACAAGGCGCCCATAGCCGCGTTCCGTAAACTGCGCGATAGTAATGACAAAGACGGGTTTGACCGCAATCTGTGGAAGGAAATGGCCGATCTGGGCTGGGCCGGAATCATTATCCCGGAGGAATTTGGCGGCTTCGGTTTTGGCTATACAGGGCTTGGCGTCGTGCTTGAAGAAACCGGGCGCACGCTGGCGGCCTCGCCGCTGATATCGACCGCGCTGATTGGCGCAACCGCGGTTCTGCTGGGCGGCAGCGCAGCGCAAAAGAAGGAGATTCTTCCCGCTATTGCGGCGGGCGGTTGGTTGATGGCGCTGGCGCATGAAGAAGGCCCGCACCATGCGCCCTACGCCATTGCCACAAAAGCGAAAGCGGATGGCGGCGGCTTTATTCTGAGCGGTAAAAAAACCTTTGTCCTGGATGGCCATGTGGCGGATCAGCTGATTGTGGTTGCGCGCACATCGGGCAAATCCGGCGCGCGCGAAGGGCTTACCTTGTTTCTGGTGGACAGCAAAACCCCCGGCGTCAAAATAACCCGCACCCTTATGGCCGACAGCCGCAATGCCGCAAATGTGAAATTCACCAATGTGAAGCTGGCGTCCAATACAATGCTGGGCGCTATTGATCAGGGAGCGGATATTCTTGATCCGGTTCTGGACCGTGCGCGCATCGGCCTGGCGGCGGAAATGCTCGGCAGCGTGCGCGAAGAGTTTGAGCGCACCGTGGAATATCTCAAAACCCGGCAGCAATTTGGCGTGCTGATTGGCACATTCCAGGCGCTGAAACACCGGGCGGCGGAAATGTTCTGTGAAATCGAACTGTCCATTTCGGTGCTGCTGGATGGGCTTATCGCCATTGATGAAAACCGCAAGGATGTTCCGCAGATGGCCAGCCTTGTGAAAGCCCGGCTGAACGACACTTATTTTCTGGTCAGCAACGAGGCCTTGCAGATGCATGGCGGCATTGGCATGACGGATGAGTTTGACATGGGCCTGTTCATGAAGCGCGCGCGGGTGGCGATAGCCAGCTTCGGCGATTCATCCTTTCACCGCGAACGGTACGCAACGCTCGAAGGATATTAATCAGCACAGCCGCGAATGTGCTGTGGAGAATCAAAAAGCTCAGCAATAGGGAGAACGGACTATGGGACGGGTTTCAGGAAAAGTCGCGCTGGTCACAGGCGGCGGGTCGGGCATTGGCAAGGGCGCCGCTGAATTGCTGGCGCAGGAAGGAGCCAAAGTCGTGGTCAGCGATCTGGTCGCGGCCGATGCAAAGACCGTGGCAGATGGCATCAACAAGGCCGGCGGCGTGGCCATGTCATTACATCATGATGTGACCGACGAAAAGCGCTGGGTTGAGGTCATGGCCGAAATCAAAAAATCCTATGGCGGCCTGCATATTCTCTTCAACAATGCCGGCATCGCGCTGGGCGGCATGACCTGGGAACAATCGCTGGAAGATTGGCGCAAGCAAACCGCGGTTAACCTGGATGGTGTGTTTCTGGGCTGCAAGCACGGCATTCCGCTGATGCGCGACAGTGGTGGCGGCTCGATCATCATCACCTCTTCGATTGCGGGTCTGCAAGGCTCGCCCGGGCTGTCCGGTTATTGCGCCACCAAAGGCGGCGTCAGGCTATACGCCAAGGCGGTGGCCATGGAATGCGCCCGCGCCGGGTTCAATATTCGCGTCAACACGGTGCATCCCGGCGTCATCGAAACCCCTATATGGACCAAAATTCCCGGCAATGTGTTTGGCGGCAACCGCGCCAACGCTATTGACCCCAACGCCTTCGCAACCGCCACCGCGCCGCTGAAGCGGGCCGGAAAGCCGCTGGATATCGCCAATGGGGTGCTGTTTTTGGCATCGGATGATTCGGCCTATATGACCGGCTCGGAACTGGTCATTGACGGCGGCGTTGTCGCTGGCTGATTACCGCCAGCCTAAGACTGATTATCACCGGGCCTGTGGGCTGCCCCGGCCGGCGTCAGTTTTGCCCTGCCCCCCCAGAGCCGATTTATCCACAATATTTCGTAAATTGTTACATAGATAGTGACATTGGTCACATGTCATATGGCCGCCCGCGTGGCAATTTAGTAATAATTGTTTAATGCTTATATGCGGGTTGGTTATGGTGAGGGTATACGGGGGAATGGACAGCCACGCCTGTCGCAAGGCGCAAAGCTGGATGATGGTGAGAGGCATTTCATTCAATTTTATAGATTTGCATTCTTGCCCAATTGACGACAGCCTTCTGGACGAATGGCTGGACAGATTTGGCTGGCGCAGACTGATCGATAAGCGCACCGCCGCATGGCGTCATTATGCGCCCGATCTGCAAAATGATCTCGTCCTGCCTGACGCGCGATCGCTGCTGCGGGAGCGGCCGGAGATGATAAAAATGCCCATCATTCAGGCCGGAGAAAACTGGCTGCTGGGCTGGAACGCGCCCAACAAGGTCCGGCTGTTGGGTCAAATCCAATATAGGCTCCGGCTGCCCGAACATCCCGGCCTGGGACATATCAGCTTCAATCAGAGGGAATGAGGCAGCATCCCGCCCTTAATGATATTTTCGGAAAATGCCAACGAGCCGCCCCTGCACCGCAACCTGATCTGGGCCGCAAATGCGGGTCTTGTAATTCGGATTGGCGGGTTCCAGCGCAATCGACGCCCCCTTGCGCCGCAAGCGTTTAAGCGTTGCCTCCTGGCCATCCACCAGCGCCACCACAATAGCGCCATTTTCGGCCGTGTCGCATTGTTTGACGATGGCGATATCGCCATCAAGAATACCCGCATTAATCATCGAATCGCCCTGCACCTCCAGCGCGAAATGCTGGCCGCCGCCCAGCATATCCGAGGGGACGCCGACCGTCACCGATCTGTCCTCCAGCGCCTCAATCGGGGTGCCGGCCGCGATGCGGCCCAGCATGGGAATATTGATAAGGCTGTTTTCATTATCGGCGGCGGCGGGCGTATTGACGCCGGAAAAGGTGCTGCGGCTGCCTTCAATCACATTGGGTGAGAAACCGCGGCTGCGTTCATTCTGGGTCATGTTTTCCGGCAGGCGTAAAACCTCCAGCGCCCGGGCGCGATTGGGCAGGCGGCGGATAAAGCCGCGTTCCTCCAGCGCATTGATCAGGCGGTGAATGCCGGACTTGGATTTCAGATCCAGCGCATCTTTCATTTCATCGAACGAGGGCGAAACCCCGCTTTCGCGGATGCGTTCATTGATGAAAATCAGCAATTCATACTGCTTGTTGGTCAGCATTGGATAATCCACCCTCCGGAACAAAATAGAAACCTAAGGTTATGTTCTATTTTAGTTCATGGAATGTGTCAAGTGGCAAGAACAGATTTCTCAGATTTCCAGTTCGCTGTCCCAATAAAGATAGTCTACCCAGCTCTGATGCAGATAATTTGGCGGAAATGCACGCCCGGCGCGCTGCAGATCCTGATTGGTGGGCCGGAACGGCTGGCGGCGCAGACGCATGCCGCACTCCGAATCAAGCTTTGCCCCCTTGCGCAGATTGCAGTAGGAGCAGGCCGCCACCACATTCTGCCAGGTGGTGCGCCCCCCGCGCGAACGCGGCACGACATGGTCAAAGGTCAGCTCTTCCTTGCAGGTGCAATATTGGCAGATAAAGCCATCGCGCAAAAACAGGTTGAAGCGGGTAAAGGCCGGATAGCGGGCGGGCTTTACATAGCGTTTGAGCGACACCACGCTGGGCAGCGCCATCTCGAAATTGGGGCTGTGCACCTTCTGCTCATATTCGCTGACAATATTCACCCGGTCGAGGAAAACCGCCTTGATGGTGTCCTGCCAGGACCAGAGCGAAAGCGGAAAATAGCTGAGCGGCCGGAAATCCGCGTTGAGCACCAGCGCGGGGCGCGCATCGGCAAATGCCTTGGTATTGTTCATCAGCATCTAAAACCCGCCAGACCTGTACCTATGCGGGCAGAAGCGGCCTTCGCCATTCCATCCCGCAGGATCAACGCCGGAGCGGTCCCAAACCCGAAGCCGTGCATCTCTCTGCCCGGAGCGGGTTTTTGACGCCACAGCGCCAGTTACCCTTACGAATATAGCCTTGTTATCAGTGTTTGGCAGTAATTCTTTACAGTTAGATGTGATTCTGCAAGCGCAGCAAAAAAATCAACAGGCGTGACAAAAATCTATCCGTCCCGCAGGCGGGCGGCAAAGCGCGGCCCGGCAGTTCGATACTGTCCCGGTAAGCCAGTAAGGAGATGAACTTTAGTGCAGCTTGCCGCGTAAATCGCTGACGCTCTGATTGACCAGATCGCGGGCCTTTTCAGGGCCAAGGCGGGCGGCAATCAATGTCCGGGCGGCGCTGATGGCGGCATCCACGGCGGCGGTGCGAACTTCCTGCACCGCCAGGGCTTCGGCCTGGGCGATCTTTTCTTCCACCATCTTGCCGCGCCGTTCCGACTGGGCGGCCAGGCTGGCCTGCATTTCGCGGGAAGCCTGGGCGGCATCAAGGCGGGCCTGCTCGATGATTTGCGCTACTTCCTTTTCGGCGTTTGCCGTCCGGCGCTGATAGCCGGCCAGCAGGGACTGCGCCTCATCGCGCAGACGCCGCGCGGCGTCCAGTTCCGTGGAGATGTCGCTGGCGCGTTTATCCAGCGCCGCATTCACCATGCCCGGAACCTTGAGATAGATAACCAGCCCCGCAAACAGGACGGTGGCAATGGCTACCCAATTGGCGGGCTCGTATAAAAATTCCATACCCGGATATCCTTGCGGCTAGCGTTTCAGGGCGGCGTCAACGGCGCTGTTCGCCGCAGCGCCGTCCGGCGTGTCGCCCAGCAGCTTGCCCACAATGGCGGCGGCCGTATCGCTGGCGATCTGGCGCACATTGGCCATCGCCGCGGTTTTTGCCGCTGTGATGCGCGCCTCGGCCTCGGCGGTGCGTTTGGCCAGGCTGGCCTGCATCGCCGCCTTTTCATTGTCGGCCTGCGCGGTCAGTTGCTGGCGCGTTTCCGCAACAATGGCAAGCGCGCGTCCGCGCGCCGCAGCCAGCGCCGCCTCATAGGCCTTCAGGGCCTCTTCCGCCTGGCGTTTCAGACTTCCCGCCTCATCCAGATCATTGGCAATCACATCGCGGCGCTTTTCCAGAGTCGTGGCGATGCGCGGCAGGGCCACGCGCGCCAGAATCAGATAGAGCAGCGTAAAAGTGATCGCCAGCCAGACCAGCTGTGGCGCGAAATCTGCAAAAACCAGTTGCGGCATGGCGCGGCGTCCCTCTATTCAGGCTTCAGACCACAAACAGCAGGATGAGCGCCACCACCAGGCCAAACAGGCCGGTAGCTTCGGCCAGCGCAAAGCCCAGCAGAAGGTTCGGGAACTGCTGTTGCGCAGCGCCCGGATTGCGCAGCGCGCCCGCCAGATAATTGCCGAAAATATGGCCGATGCCAACGCCCGCGCCCGCGAGCGCGATGGCGGCAAGACCGGCGCCGATATATTTACCCAAAAGTGCCGCAGCTTCTGCTTCCATGACCTAAACCCTTCTGTAAATCGCCCCCTCGGGCAGTATTGAAAATGTGACCCGCTGTTGCCTCAGTGCAGATGCAGCGCGTCGTTGAGATAGATACAGGTCAGCACCGCAAACACATAGGCCTGCAGAAAGGCGACCAGTATTTCGAGGCCGATGAAGGCGACCGAAAACGCCAGCGGCAGCCAGCCGCCGAGAAACCCGAGCATGACGATAAAGCCGCCAAACACTTTCAGCATGGTGTGGCCAGCCATCATATTGGCGAACAGACGCACCGACAGGCTGATGGGGCGGCTCAGATAAGAGATGATCTCGATCACCACGATCAGCGGCAGCAGCGCCACAGGCACGCCATGCGGCACGAACAGTTTCAGATAGCCGGCGCCATGCTTGATGAACCCCAGCACGGTGACGCCGATAAACACCAGACAGGCCAGCGCGAAAGTGACAATGATGTGGCTGGTGACCGTGAACGAATAAGGAATCATGCCCAGCATATTGGTAAACAGCACGAACATGAACAAAGTGAACACAAAGGGAAAAAACTTCTGGCCCGATGTGCCGACCGTGTCGCGCATCATATTGGCGACAAATTCATAGCTAAGCTCGGCCATCGACTGCCAGCGGCTGGGCACCAGCGCCTGACGGCGCATGCCAAGGATCAGAAACAGTGTAATGCCCATCAGCGCAATCACCATGAACAGGCTGGAATTGGTGAAGGACACATCAATGCCGCCGGCTTCCATCGGGATGTAGCGGCGAATTTCGAACTGCGCCATAGGGCTATGCGCAAAGGGGTTATGCTGTTCCGTTGACAAGATCGTTTCCCTGTTATCCAATTCCCGCCATTTTCATTTCTGGCCGTCTGCGCCGTCCTCTGCGCCGCTTTGCGCCTGCTGGGCGGCATTCATCGCATTGGCCGTTCGTATCACATTCAGAATTCCCGCCGCTACGCCTAAAAAGAAGAATAGCAGCAATAACCATGGCCCGGTCCCCAACAGCCAGTCCAGCCCCCAGCCCAGGCCGGCGCCCGCCACCACGGCGGACACCAGATCGGCGCTCAGCCGGAACGCCGTGCCCATCGCGCCGCCTTGCGCGCCATGCGCCGGTTGCGGCGTATGCGCGCGTCTGGCGGCGGCCAGACGGGCCTCGAAACTGTCCTGTGACGGGGGCTCTGATTGATCGCTCATGGACAGATAAGGCCATCATCTGTCCGCAAAATACAAGCCCCCGAAATGACGCAAGCCGCCCCAGTTTTGGAACGGCCCCCAGCCGCGCCGGACACTAGTTGCGCCCCCGCTCTGTGTCAATCCCGCAATGCGGGAAAATGGAGGAAATAGGAGGGGTGGGATCATTACGAACCAGAGGTATTTTTGGCCGGGAAGCAATTACTACCGCATCCACAAACCTAGTCCGAAACTTTGGATCGCCCCCCCTCTTTCCTGCGTGACGGCAAAACATTATGCTTCCATAATGAATTACTGGTTCTGGCTGCTTATTATCCTCATCCCCGCCATTGTCTTCAGCGTCAAGCCGGAAGCGAATATTTGGTGGCGAGTGGGAAGGCTGCTATTCGCAATCGTATTTAGCTATGCAATTGCAAACGGTCAGTTGCACTGGAGGCGCGCGCAACACTGGGAAGCGTATGAGGCATGCCAGAGCCAGTTTTCCGACGGAGAGATCCAGCGCCATAAAGAATGCCCGGAAATAAACATCGGGGATGGCGCAAGCCTGGTGTTCTTTCTTTATTTGGTGTGGCTCCCAATTACGGGCTATACGGGCTTTTGGGAACTGATTTGGCGATTGCATCACCGGAAAAGCATTCGTCAACAAGCGGCCTTTCCGGGGCGCAGGTTCAGTAATGCGCTGATTATTTTTTCTATTATTGCGGCTTACCCGACCTGGACGGTCATTTTTGATTTCGCCTATTTTGATTTTGCCTATTAATGCGATCTCAATCCCATTTATAGCGGCTCGCTTTCGCATCGACTTTCGCTTCCGCACGAAAGCTGGTCTGCCATTCTCCCACAATGGCATAGTAGGTTCCGCCATATTCGGTGTCATCCAGTAATTCTTGTGTTGCTGCGGCTGGGTCTGACGTGCCGATTACTTCTTGCCGTTCGCCACTCGGATCGGTGAATATATCCTCAAACACATATTCGACCGTCCCGGATATTGACAACATTTCATCTTGGCGCTGAACAAAGCCGCGAAATTTTCCCGACACTGTTGCGTCGCCTAATACAAAAAGGTAGGGACTAAACGCATACGAATTTCTAAATGGATACTCAAAACTTCCTGCGGGGTGTTTTCGCGCTTCTTCAATAATTTGCGCGTTGACGTCATTGTATTTGCCCAGTCTGTAGAAATAAAAATCAACAATGCCTTTGAAATTGCCTGTTTCTCCTAAAGTGACAGCAGCACCTTCACCCAAATAAAAATGCCTGGAAAATGCCACATTCCCCCATTTATTAGGACTGTCCTGCATACCGCTGATCAGAGTCTGATAAGCAAGCTCGCTTTTACCCCGCGCATACGGCTCCGCCGTGCATCTACATCCATAATCCTCGCCCGGATGGCCAGTGGGCGGCGGACTATCCCAGGAAAACAGCTTGCCATTATTGGCCGCATGCGATGCGCGCACCTTGTTGTCGCCGCGTGTGCGCCAGATATAGTGCGTGGTGGAATGTGTTTGCGCCTCGGCCTTTAACGCCCGGTCATAAGCCAGTTCCAGTTTCAGCAGCGAGACCTGAACCCGCAGTGCGGCATAATCGCATTTCAACTGGGATAGTTTGCCGGACCTAGCAATGAAAAGCTCCAAGCGCGCCTCCTATATGGTCACATTCTTGGGGCGACCTTATAGGATTTTAAACCTTTTGTCAAGATTTGTTCTATATTTGTACCAAAAACATACTCTGGATATAGATATATAAGTGCCCTCCCCTCACCCTACGGCGCGGAGTTTTTCGGCGCGCTCCAGATCGACGGAGACGAGCTGGCTGACGCCGCGTTCGGCCATGGTCACGCCGAACAGCCGGTCCATGCGCGACATGGTGACGCCATTATGCGTGATGACCAGAAAGCGGGTTTCGGTCAGGCGCGTCATTTCTTCCAGCAGATTGCAGAACCGCTCGACATTGGCGTCATCAAGCGGCGCATCCACTTCGTCCAGCACACACAGTGGCGCGGGGTTGGTGAGGAACACCGCAAAGATCAGCGCCATCGCCGTTAGCGCCTGTTCGCCGCCCGACAGCAGGGTCATGGATTGCAGGCGCTTGCCCGGCGGGCTGGCCAGAATTTCGAGGCCCGCCTCCAGCGGATCATCGGATTCGATCAGTTCCAGACGCGCGCTGCCGCCGCCGAACAGATGCACGAACAGGCGCGAGAAATGCTCATTGACCGCCGTAAAGGCCTTCAAGAGCCGCTCGCGGCCCTCGCGGTTCAGGCTGCCAATGGCCTGACGCAGGCGCGCAATGGCGGCTTCGAGATCGGCGCGTTCGCGCGTCATGCCATCCAGGCGTTCGCGCAGTTCACGCGATTCTTCCTCGGCGCGCAGATTGACCGCGCCCATATTTTCCCGCTCGCGCTTGTAGCGCGTCAACTCTCGCTCGACCGCATCGGCCTCCGGCAGGGGCGCGCCCTCTTCGAGTTTGGCGAGCGCCAGACATTCCTCCGGCGCGCATTCCAGCCGTTCCCTGATCTGATCCGCCAGATCGGCAGCGCGTTCCTGCGCCGCGCCCGCCGCCGATTCGGCGCGCACCCGCGCCTCGCGCATCGCGGCCATATGTTCCTGGGCGGCGCGGGCGGCCTTGGCGCAATCGGCCTGATGCGTCTCGGCCGCGGCCAGCGCGGCGGCGGCCGCATCTCGGCGCTGTGACGCCGTGGCTATCTCGCTCAGCAGCGCCTGCATGCGCTGTTCAATCTGCCCCGGTTGCGCGCGCAGATGTTCCAGTTCGGCTTTCAGTTCTTCCTCACGCGCGGCCAGCACTTCCAGCTGCCGGGCGGCGCCCTGCCGGCGCGCGGCCCATGCGGCATGATCGCGGGCAATAATTTCCAGCCGCTGGGCGCGAGCGCCCGCCTCGCGGGTAAAGGCGTCAAGCGCCCCATGCGCCTGCCCCAGCACAGAGCGGGCCAGATCAACCTCGCTGCGAAGGCCCGCCACCGCGGCGCGGGGCTGTTCCTCGGGCGTCAGCAATTCCAGCGCCTGAACAGATTCGGCCTCAAGCCGGGCAGCTTCGGCGCATTCATTTTCGATGCGCGTCCGCGCCTCGGTCAGCGCCGCCAGCCGCGATGTATGATTAAGCATTTCGCGCGTCGCCCGGGCCTGCAAATCCAGCGCCTGGGTCAGCGCCTCTTCTTTCTGCCGGACATGGCTGCGGCAATCCGCCTCAAGGCTGCGGGCGGCGCCGGCGGCAATCGAGGCGCGTTCGAATTTTTCGCGCGCCTCGGCCAGCGCGGCCTCTGACTGCTGGCGTTGCTGTGTCACCTCGGCCAGCCGGTTGCGCATCTCCAGCCGCTTGGCCGCCGCGGGCGCATTCGCCTCAGCGGTAAAGCCGTCCCAACGCCACAACGCGCCTTCACGGCTGACCAGACGCTGGCCGGGCTTCAGCTGATTGCGCAGTAAAATTCCATCGGACGCATCCACGACGCCGATCTGCGACAGGCGCCGCGCCAGCGCGGGCGCACCCGAAACATAGCGATCCAGCGCCTCTGCCCCCGCCGGCAGCGCCGGCAGCGGCCCGTCGCCCGCCAGCAGCGCCCAGTGCACAGGGGCCGCATCATCGCTGGGATATTCCAGATCATCGCCAAGCGCCGCCCCCAGCGCCGTTTCATAACCGGGCGTCACCGTCAGCGCATCGACCAGCGGCGGCCACAAATCCGTACCCCGGTCATTCAGCAGATCCGTCAGGGCCTTTTCTTCCGCCGCCAGCCTTTCGGTGACGCTGCGGGCCGCATGAAACGCGTCGCGCGCCACAGTTTCGGCCTGCTGTGTGGATTCGCGACCGGCCTCGGCGGTGCTTACCGCCTCGCGCGCGGCGGCGACAGATTCGCGGGCCTGCCGGGCGGCATGTTCGATTTCGGCCATTTCCGGGGCCTGCGGCTGGGCTGCCAGCAATTGCGCATGCTCGCGCGCAATACCGGCTAATTGTCCGGTCAGGCGTTCGCGGCGCTGACGGTTCTGGTTCGCCTCCCGCGTCAGGCTATCGCGCTGCGCAATCAGATTGGAAAGTTCGCGGGTCGCCGCATCCAGCCTGGTTTCGCTGTCCTTCAGGGCGGCTGCCGCCTGCGAGACATCCGCGCGCAACGCCTCGTCGCGGCCCTGCTGCTCCGAGCGGGCGGTCTCCAGTTCCTGGCGTTCGCGCTCCAGAATCTCTGCGGCGCTTTCGGAATCGCTCACATGGGTTTTTTCGCGGGCCTGATCCAGATGCGCCTGGGCAAGGCTGGCTTCGCTGCGTTCGGTCTGTTGCGCGATCCGCGCGGCTTCGGCCTTCAGCCCATCGCGCACGACCGACAGACGGTGCAGAACCGCGGCGGCCTCGGCTTCGTCCCGCCGCAGGGGCGGAACGGCGTCCGCCGCCTGTAATTGCGCCGTTGAAGCCGTTGCGGCGTCGCGCGTCGCATCCGCGACTTTTTCCTGCGCCTGCTGCAACAATTCCTCCGCCTTCTCGACGAGATAAACGGTTTCCTGCCAGCGCAGATGAAACAGCAGGGCTTCGCCATGGCGGATATTTTCCGACAGATTGCGATAGCGCGACGCCTGGCGCGCCTGACGCTTCAACGCCGCAATCTGGGTTTCAAGCTGCGCCATAATGTCATCAAGTCGGGTCAGATTGGTTTCAGCGGCGCGCAGCCGCAGTTCCGCTTCGTGACGCCGCGAATGCAACCCGCTGATGCCGGCGGCTTCTTCCAGAATGGCGCGGCGTTCCTTTGGTTTGGCATTGATGAGCGCGCCGATACGGCCCTGCCGGACAATCGAGGTTGAACGCGGCCCGCTGGCGGCGTCGGCGAATAGCAGCGATACGTCGCGCGCGCGGGTGTCGCGGCCATTGATGCGATAGATGGAGCCCGCATCGCGCTCGATCCGGCGGGTGACTTCCAGCTGATCACTGTCATTGAACTGCGCCGGGGCGCTGCGTCCGGCATTATCGATGATCAGCCCGACCTCGGCCATATTGCGCGCGGGCCTTCCGGCGCTTCCGGCAAATATCACATCATCCATGCCGGCGGCGCGCATCTGCCTGGCCGAGCCTTCACCCATGACCCAGCCCAACGCCTCGACCAGATTGGACTTGCCGCAGCCATTCGGCCCGACAATCCCCGTCAGGCCGGGTTCGATGCGTAATTCAACGGGTTCAACAAAACTTTTGAACCCCGATAAGCGAAGCCGGGTAAACCGCACGTCATATTCCCTGTCTGGTTTAGGCGTCAGCCATGTGAGTTAGGCGTCCGGCAGCAAAGGTTGCAGAATTGCGTCAAATTCCTCGATCTGCAAATCGCCGCCATGCGTTTTGCCGTCAATGATGAAGCTGGGCGTTCCCTTGATGTCATATTTGTCCGCACCAGTCTGACGGCCCTGCACCAGCTGCTTCATCAGCGCTTCATCGGCCAGACAGGCGTCGAACGCTGACTGGCTCATGCCGCCCATTTTGGCGATCCGTCCCAGCGCGGCCATCGGATCTTCCGCTCCGGCCCAGCTCATCTGCTGCCGGAACAGAATGTCGATAAAGGGATAGGCTTTCGCCTCGCCGCCGCAGCGCGCCAGCATCGAGGCCCGAAGCGCCACGCCATCCAGCGGAAATTCCCGGAAGATCAGCTTTACCTTGCCCGTGTCGATATATTTTTCTTTCAGCGCGGGCAGGACCTTGATGTGAAATTCAGCGCAATGCGGGCAGGTCATTGAGGCATATTCAATGATCGTAACCGGCGCATCCGCCTTGCCGATGGTGATTTCCCCTGTAAAGGTTCCCGTGGAAGGTTTGGCCGCAGCGGCGGGTTCTTCAGCAAGGGCCGGAAGCAGCCAGCCCAATAACGCCAATGGCGCGAGGAAACCTACAAAATATCGTGTTAAATTGCCCAAACCAGACCTCCTGATACAATATATAGTGGATTATACGAGTCTTTGGGGGGACTCAACAAGGCTTTTTACGGCGCAGAATACCTGAGCCCAGCCGTTCCAGCGCGGCGCGCAATTGCGGATCGCCGATATGCGCCACTTCCTGCAGAATCGCCTTCTTTTCCGCCGGACGCAAAGACCTGGGCGGAACAGGCCGAGCCGCTCTTGCGGCCACTGGCCCCTGCATGATCCGCAGCCCGGCCACAGCCCGAAAGCCGCAGAGCAGATTTATCCGTTCTATCAGCGCCATCTGCATATGCTGCAGTTCCAGCGCCGCAGCGCCATCGACCATAATCAAAAGGACACCATTATCGCCCTTGCCCTGCGCAAATTTCAGCTTCTCTGGCTGGGTATGCGCCGCCAGCCTTTCACCAGCGATTTGCGGCCAATGGGTCAACACGGTTCCCAGCGCGAAGCCCCGCCGCCCGAACGCCGGCCGGGTCACCGCATCGGCGGCCCGGGCAAGCGGCCGCATTCCATATCTGGGCGCCGTAGCTCCGGGCGCCACAGTCTTGTTGCGTTTTTGGGTGCCTGCCATTAGGTCTCTCTAAAGCAGCATGATATAGCGGTGGATTGCGCCAAAATTATGATGCGCGGCAATCATATCTCTGTTCAAGGATTATACGTGTCAAATTTCCTGATCGATCTGTTGAATGACAGGCTTCTGAAAAACTTCGACGCGCAACTGGTCAGGCAGTCCTGGCTGAATACTGCGCTGGCTCCACAGGGACAAGCATTCCCGCCGGAAACCTGGGCGATGTTTGAATTGCCCAGCGGGCTGAAGCTGTGGATTGATCTGGGCGACAGCGGCGTATCGCTGGGCTGCCTTTCCGGCATGTATGAAGGAGACGAAACCGCTTTTATTCTGAACACGCTGCAAGAAGGCCAATGTTTTGTGGATATTGGCGCGAATATTGGCTGGTTTGCTGTACAGGCCGCGCACAAGACTGGCCCCCGGGGCCGCGTCATCGCCATAGAGCCGCGCGCGCAGACAGGTTCCTATCTGGCGCGATCCTTACAGGCGAATGAATTTTCTGATCGTTCAGAGGTTCATCACTGCGCAGTTGGTACAGAAGCCGGACGTTTCAGCATCGGCTGGGATGGCAAGGCGGGTAATCCGGGCGGCACCTGGTCGCTGCCGGATAAAAAAATGGCGCAGGATTTCCGGGATATGGGGCACCGCGTGGAAGACGTTGAGGTCAAAACCCTGGACAGCATTGTTGGCGGCAGAAAGGTTGATCTGATCAAGATCGATATTGAGGGCGCGGAGGGGCTGGCGCTGCGCGGCGGTGCGCGAACCCTGGCGCAATCCCGTCCGGTTATTCTGTCGGAAATGAGTTTTTCGCTGCTGCCCAAAATCTCGGGCATCAGCGCCGGGGATTATGTGCGATGGATGGCGGAACTGGGCTATCGCTGCCACCGGCTTGAGGCAGGCCAGGCCAAGGATATTCTGTCTGCGGATAATCTGCCCGGGCACATGACCTTTATCAATGTCATATTTATGCCAATCACCAAGTGAATTCCCAGAATGCGGCGAACAGAACACCGGCATTCGCAATTGCTGCTGGACTGGTATGATCGCCACCTGCGCGCATTTCCCTGGCGCGCGCCGCCGGGCGAAAAGCCGGATCCCTATCGCGTATGGCTGAGCGAGATCATGCTGCAACAGACGGGTACGGCAAGTGTCACCGCCTATTTCAATAAATTCACCGCTCGCTGGCCGGACGTGCATGCGCTGGCCGGGGCCAGTCTGGACGCGGTGCTGACCGAATGGGCGGGGCTTGGCTATTATGCGCGGGCGCGCAATCTGCACGCCTGCGCCAAAATCATCAGTACAGGGATGGCGGGAAACTTTCCGCGTGATTACGCCGCTCTGCTCAAACTGCCGGGCATTGGCCCCTATAGCGCCGCCGCCATTGCCGCCATCGCCTATGACATGCCCGCGCCGGTGCTGGATGGAAACATCGAACGGGTTGTCTCGCGCCTGCATGCGGTAACCGCGCCCCTGCCCGGCAGCAAGGCGGAACTGCGCGATCTCAGCCTCGCGCTGATTGATTGCGGGCGGCCCGGCGATATGGCGCAGGCCATGATGGATCTGGGCGCGACACTTTGTTCGCCGCGCGCGCCGGATTGCCCGCGCTGCCCCTGGCAAAATTCATGCGCGGCGCATGCGCGGAATATTGCCGGGATGCTGCCCGTAAAACAGCAAAAGCCGCAAAGCCCAAGCCATGTGGGAGCCATATTCTGGCTGGCGCGAAAGGATGGCGCCGTACTGCTGCGCCGCAGACCCGAGAAGGGCCTGCTCGGCGGCATGATGGAATTTCCCGGAACGCCCTGGCGGAAGGAGTTGGGCGATCTGGACGCCTATATGCCGGACAGCTGCAAATGGCGCGCACTGCGGGGGACGGTGCGTCATGTCTTCACCCATTTCAGGCTTGATCTGGTTGTTTATACAGGTGTTCACTCCGGAAAACAGTCTGTAGACGGAATTTGGGTGAAGCCCGAAGCATTTGATGAATATGCCCTGCCCGCCCTGATGCGCAAAGTGGCGGAGCATGTGGAAATGACGCAGAAGGAAGCAGCGGCATGATTTTCTTTCTGTCAAAGGCGTTATGGATTTTAGTGCAGCCCAGTAATCTGCTGCTGCTGGCCGCCTGTATCGGCGCGGGGCTTTTGTTCACCAGATGGGCGAAAGCGGGACGGATCGCGCTGACGGCAACACTCGGATTATGTCTGTTGATTGCAGCCCTGCCTATTGGCAACTGGATGATCTATCCGCTGGAAACGCGATTTCCGGTTCCGGGTGATTTGGGAAAGGTGGATGGAATAATTGTGCTGAGCGGCGCATTTAACGCCAAAAACAGCGCCTTTCGCGGGGCGCCGGTGCTTAATCAATATGCGCAGCGTTTCACCACTTTCATGGAAATGGCGCGGCGCCATCCTGAAGCGAAACTGGTATTCAGCGGCGGCGCGGTTTTTCCGCTGCATAATGGCGTTACCGAATCCGATATTGGCAGATGGTTTTTTGCCGCACAGGGGCTGGATACGAACCGCATCCTGTTCGAGGATAAATCCCGCAATACGCATGAGAATATTGTGTACAGCAAACAGCTGGCGCAGCCGCAACCGGGCGAACATTGGGTGCTGGTCACCTCGAGCGCGCATATGCCGCGCGCCGTCGGCCTGATGCGTAAAAATGGCTGGCGCGTCACGCCCTATCCCGCCGGATATGTGGTGATGCCGTTTCCCGATCCCATCACCGCGCCGGATTTCGCCGGCCGGATGGAGCGGCTGGACGACGCCGTCAAGGAATGGACCGGACTTGTGGCCTATTATATTCTGGGGTGGACCAACGCCATTTTCCCCGCCCCGGAATAGATTTTATTAATGCAGTTCGGCGCGCAGTTTCTGCCGCAGCACATCAATGGGAAGCAACGCGCCGTTCTTTTCAACATGCCAGAAGGTCCAGCCATTGCAGGCGGACGCGCCCTGTACCAAGGCGCCAACCTGATGAATGGAGCCCCTTGCTTTGGCGGAAATCAGCGTGCCGTCGGCGCGCACTTTTGCTGAATGCCGGCGCGTCACATCGCACAGCATCGTGCCGGGGGCCAGCAGGCCGCGTTCAACCAGCCAGCCAAATGGAATGCGCGCTTCCTGGCGTTTGCTGGTGGTGATCTCCATCGCATCGGACGCTAATTGTTCGACCTGCGCGATGCGGGCGATCGCCCGGCTGGCATATTCATGTTCGCGTTCAATGCCGATAAAGCGGCGGCCCAATCTTTTCGCCACCGCACCCGTGGTGCCTGTGCCGAAGAACGGATCCAGGATTACATCTCCTTCATTAGTTGACGCCAGGATCACCCGGTGCAGCAACGCCTCCGGCTTTTGCGTCGGATGCGCCTTGCCGCCCGCATCGTCGCGCAGGCGTTCGCCGCCCGCGCAGATCGGCAGCAGCCAGTCGGAGCGCATTTGCAGCCCTTCGTTCAGCGCCTTCATCGCATCATAATTAAATGTGTAGTTGGTGACGCCCGGCTCGCGCGCGGCCCAGATCAGCGTTTCATGCGCATTGGTGAAACGGCGGCCGCGAAAATTCGGCATCGGATTGGTCTTGCGCCAGACAATATCATTCAGAATCCAGTAATCGAGATCCTGCAAAATGGCGCCGGCGCGGAAAATATTGTGGTACGAACCGATCATCCAGATTGTGCCGGTTTTTTTCAGAATGCGTTTGGCGGCGCTCAGCCATTGCAGGGTAAATTCATCATAAGCCGCAAAGCTGGAAAATTTATCCCAGGCCTCGGCCACGCCATCAACCCGGCTGTTATTGGGCCGCAGCAATTCGCTTGATAGCTGAAGATTGTAGGGCGGATCGGCAAAAATAACGTCAACGGAATTTGCTGGCAGGCTGTTCATCAGCTCAATGCAATCGCCTACAAGCACCTTGTCGAGCGGAAGGCTGGCGGCCTTATCGCCGCCGCGCGCCAGTTTTTCGATGACTTCCAGATCCATGATCCTGATTCCCCCGCGGAAAACAAACCAGGGGACAGCCCCGGTGATCCGCACCCCATCCTTGCCAAGCGCTGGGAATCGCGTCAATAGCTTTTTAGAATCAATGAGTTACGGAATTGTCCAAACACAACATCTTGTGTATGGGGCGGAAGCTGCGCCGATGATGTGGTGTTACGCCAAGACGAATTAGCGATGACTGATGCATTCGGGTGCCATATCCCTGATTGCTTTTCCATCCGTAACCCGGAAATTCCGTGTCCAGATGATGCATGATCGCGTCGCGCGTGACCTTGGCGATGATCGAGGCGGCGGATATGGAAAGACAGCGCGCATCGCCGCCTATGATCGTCGTAACCGGGCAGGACAATTGCGGTTTCCGGTTGCCATCGACAAGCCCCAAAGCGGGCGTTTCCGGCAGGGCCCGCACCGCCCGCGCCATGGCCAGCAGACTGGCGTTGAGAATGTTCATCGCGTCAATTTCGGCAACGCTGGCCTGCCCGACGCCAATCCGTGCGCAGCTCTGCAATTGCGCAAACAGCGCCTGGCGGCGGGCGGCGGACAATTTTTTGGAATCGTTCAGTCCGGCGGGTATGGCGCGCGGATCCAGAATGACGGCGGCGGCAACCACGGGGCCGGCCCAGGGGCCGCGTCCGGCTTCATCAACCCCGGCAATCAGGCCGCCGGGGTTGATTTCGTAAAATTTCTGCTCGCGCGAAAAATCAGGCGGCAAGCGGGCGGCGGCTATTCAGCCGCCATCTGCATGGCGGGTATCTTGTCGAGCGGCAGGTTGAACAGCCGCGCCGTGTTTTCGCGCAGGATCGCCTGCACCATATGCGCGGGCAGTTTGCTGGCGTGTTTGGCCAGCAGGGCCTGCGAGTTTGGCCAGGTGGAATCCGTATGCGGATAATCATTGGCCCACAGAAGCTGTTTGTAGTTATCTTCATTGGCGTTGCGGAACGCGGTGTAATCATCCTGAAACGTCATATAGACGTTGGATTTGATATATTCGCTGGGCAGCTTGCTCAGCCCCTTGATGATGCCATCATCCGCCGCCGTATGCGCCGCATGGTCCATGCGGTACATGTAGTGCGGCATCCAGCCGGCATCGCCTTCGGCGGTAACCAGCTTCAGTTTGGGATGGCGTTCAAACACTCCGCCCAGCACCATCATGCCCATAACGTCCTGCACCGCGCGGATAATGCCCATGAAGCCGTTCAGCGGATGGCCGCGCTTGCCGCGCAGCGCTTCATCGACGCCATCGCCCTTGGCGGTCAGAATATGAAAGCAGATGGGCAGATCCAGATCGACCGCGCATTCCCAGAGCGCGTCAAATTGCGGCTGGTCATATTCGCCTTCAACCGGATTGCCGGGCATCATGATGCCGACCATGCCCATTTCCTTGGCGCGGCGGAAATCCTTGATGGCGCTGTCCACCGAAAGGATCGCGGTCTGGGCCAGACCGAACAGGCGGTTGGGCGCGCCTTCGCAGAAGCTTTGCAGCCAGCGATTATAGGCCTGCATGGCGGCATCCTTGTAGACCGGATCGGGATGCGTGCACAGCACCATGCCGACAGAGGCGTAAATGATTTCAGCCGCGGTGCCTTCAATGTCCATATCCGCCAGCCGCGCCTTGGCGTCATAGCCGCCGACGCGAATATCGCCAAACTTGATATTGTCCGCATGACGTTTACGTTCGGCGACCTTCATACCGGCCCCATCCAGAAAGCCCATCGGAATGGTGCGCTTCATGTCCCGGATCACGTAGGTGTCATTGCCATTCGGCAGGCGTTCCACACGCGGCGCGTCCGCACGGAATTTCGGATCGATGAAATCCACATAGCAATTTGGCGGCTCGACGATATGGCTATCGGCCGAAATGACCCCTTTGAAAAACATGGCGCGCTCCCTGATTTGCGTGACGGATTACCCGACAATTGAATCTGTGATCATAATTATAGACGCATTTGCCCGCCCGGCAGAAGGGTTTTTTGCGTGATGGTGGTCACTGACCGGCTCAACGAAAAAGGGCCGGGGTGAAACCCGGTCCTTTTGAACTGGTTAATGCGCCTATTACGCCGCCAGCTGCATGGAAGGGATTTTGTCGAGCGGCAGGTTGAACAGGCCCGCCGTGTTTTCACGCAGAATGGCGCGCAGCTTTTCGGGCGCCACTCCAGTAGCGTGGCTGGCGAGTAGCGCCTGCGAGTTTGGCCAGGTCGAATCCGAATGCGGATAGTCATTGGCCCACAAAAGCTGTTTGTAGTTCATGTAATCAATGTTGCGCCAGGCCATGTAATCATCCTGGAAGGTCATGAACACGTTGGACTTGATATAGTCGCTGGGCAATTTGCTCAAACCTTTGATGATGCCATCATCGGCCTCGCGGAACGCGGTGTGATCCATGCGGCGCATATAATGCGGCATCCAGCCCGCATCGCCTTCGGCGGTGACCAGTTTCAGCTTCGGGTGCCGCTCAAACACGCCGCCCAGCACCATCATGCCCGCAATATCCTGAATGGCGCGCAGAATTTTCATGCCGCCATTCAGCCTGTGGCCGCGGCCGCCTGCAAAGACAGAAGACAGATCGCCTTCCTTGGCGGTCAGAATATGAAAACAGATGGGCAGATCAAGATCCGTGGCGCATTCCCACAGCGCGTCATAATCCGGGTGGTCATAATCGGCATGCACCGGATTGCCCGGCATCATCATGCCCACCATGCCCATTTCCCTGGCGCGGCGGAAATCCCCGATGGCGCTGTCGACGGAAAGGATCGCGGTCTGCGCCAGGCCGAACAAACGATTGGGCGCGTCCGCGCAAAATGTTTGCAGCCAGCGGTTATAGGCCTGCATGGCCGCATCCTTGTAAGCTTCATCCGGATGCGTGCACAGCACCATGCCAACCGAGGCATAGATGATTTCAGCCGCCGTTCCCTCAAGATCCATGTCCACCAGCCGGGCCTTGGCGTCATAGCCGCCCGGGCGGGTTTCCTCAAACTTGGTGGTGTCGGCATGGTGTTTGCGCGCGGCGGGCTTCATGCCGGCGCTATCCAGCAGCCCCAGCGGCACGCTTTGCTTCAGATCCTTGATGACATAAATATCCTTGCCGTTCGCCTGGCGCACGACACGCGGCGCATCGTCGCGATATTTCGGCTCGATGAAATCCACATAGCAATTTGGCGGCTCGACAATGTGGCTGTCAGCGGAAATGATCCCTTTGAAAAACATGGCGATCTCCCTTGGTTTGTTAGGGTGTTTATGAGGGTGGCCCTGAATCTGTGATCATAATTATAGGCGCAAAATCCCGGCAAATAGAAGGGCTTTGTGCAGGCTTCCGGACGGCTGAAATTAAGGCTTATTTTTCTCCGGCATAGGCGTTCATCGCCTGCGCCATTTTTATGTCACGCGTTGAAACGCCATCGACATCATGCGAGGCCAGCGTGACATCCACCCGGTTATAGACATTGAACCATTCCGGATGATGGTCCATTTTTTCGGCCAGCAGCGCCACCCGCGTCATCCAGCCAAAGGCCGCATTGAAATCAGCAAATTTGAACTGCCGTGTGATGGCGTTGCGCCCCTCCACCTCCCGCCAGCCCGCCAGCCCGGCCAGCGCCTGTTCGCGGGCCCCGCCGCTCAATTTCTCCGCCATATGCCTGCTCCTTTCCCTGTTACAGGGCCAATCATGCGCCAGCTTTGCAGCCGGGGCAAGATCGGCTACACTGGCGCATGACATACAGTAACTGGTCCGCCCACATGCTCGCCCCGAGCCTTGATGATATTGCCGAGATTGGCAGCGCCACGCTGACCAGGCTGCCGCAGGAGTTTCTCGAGAATATTTCCGAAATCGTCATTCAGGTGGTGGATTTTCCCGATGAGGAAATCTGCCGCGATCTGGATGTGGAAAGCCCCTATGAGATTTTAGGGCTTTATGCGGGGGTTGATCTGGCCAGCAAAAGCGTGCTGGACCAGCCGGATGGGCCGGATGTGATTTTCCTGTTCCGCCGTCCGATACTTGATTGCTGGTGCGAGGGCGAAGATAACCTGGCCGACATCATCACCCATGTTCTGGTGCATGAGATCGGGCATCATTTCGGGCTGTCGGATGAAGCCATGGAAATGATGGAAGACGCCGTGCTGTCACCCACCACGACGCTGAATTAGCGGCAGGGATAAAGCGCCTCGATCTGATAACTGGCCCCGGCGGCCGAGCGGTGGCTGGACATCAGCGCAAAATTTTCAACCCGGAACGCGGGCAGCGCCAGAATATTATGAGCGGCAATGAACGCCGCAAGCCGGTCGCGCGATGGATTTTTCAGCCGCGCCAGCGTGACATGCGGCACATAACGGCGCTCTTCGGGCGGCGGCAGCCCGGCGCGGCCATGCGCGGCATTGATCCGTGCATAGAGCGCCATCAGCGGCTCGCAGGGCTCCACCCCCGCATAGAGCAGGCGCGGCCTGCGATCGCCAAAAATTTCCACATTGCGCAATTGCAGATCAAAGGGCGCAAACGCCACCTGGCGCAGCGATTGATGCGCCTGATCGGCGGTACGGCTGTCCACATCGCCGATAAACCGCAAGGTCATGTGCAGATTTTCCGCCGCAACCCAGCGCGCGCCCGGTATGCCGCCGCCCAAAAGCGCCAGCCGCCGGATAATCTGATCCGGCAATGTAACCGCGGTAAATAGTCTGATCACGGACTAAATCCTATAACCCCCTGAGCAGCTCGATCACCTGAGGCGCAATATTGCGCACGATCACATCCACGCCCGCTTCATTCGGGTGCAGCATGTCCGGCTGGTTCAGCGCCGGGTCCTGCGCAACGCCTTGCAGAAAAAACGCAAACAGGGGCGCGTCATATTTTTTCGCGAGCTTTGGATAAATTCCATCGAACGCAGCCGTATATTCGGGGCCAAGATTGCGCAGCGCCAGCATTCCGGCAATAAGCACCGGCAGTTTGCGTTCCCGCAGGCGTTGCAGAATGGCGTCCAG
>JAHHGO010000179.1 GCA_023252275.1 Alphaproteobacteria bacterium | reverse complement strand
ATACCCCGGCCCCGTTCGGCAATTACCAGGCGGAACGCAAGGCCATCACGCTTGGCGTCAGCGGAACCTATCTGGCCAACTGGGCGGGATCGCTGAGCTGGACCTCGAATTTTGGTCCGGATGCGCCTTTGGATGACCGGGACTTCGCATCCCTCACGGTTTCCTACGCATTCTGATCTGACAGCTCATAGCAAACAAAAAGCCCGGAGCAGATCGTTCCGGGCTTTTTTTATAATGGGCCTTGCCGCCGGATTTATGCCGGCTCAGATCGCCGCTGCGGATATGCCAGGGCGAAATCAGGCCGGGATGGCTTCCATATCGCGCACCGGACGCGCCGCCAGCAGAACTTTCGGATCATAGGCTACGCCGCCGCGATAGACCATGCGCAGCGAACGCAGATCGCGCACATCTTTTGACGGGTCCTTGTCCAGCACCAGCAGGTCCGCATAATAGCCGGGCTTGACCTTGCCAAGCTCATGCTCCTTGCGCACCGCCCTTGCCGCGCCCACGGTCACCGCTTTCAGCGCCGCCATGCTGCCCATCGCCTGTTCCAGCAGTTCCACTTCGCGCAGCAGCGCGAAGCCCGGCGGCGGATAGTTCAGCCCGCCGCAATCGGTGCCGCCCACAACCACGCCGCCCTGTTCATGCAGCATGCGCACCGCGTCCAGCTGCTTGTCCAGCGCCTTGCGGCCTTCGCCCGGCGCCCAATAGCCAGGATGAATGTCCCATTCCTTGCCCGCCTTGACCTTCTTGTTCTGCGCCGCCTGCCGCGCCAGGCAATGCGGCGGAATATAGGCCCGGTCCGGATCGGCCAGCGCGCCTTCCAGCCCGCTATAGGCGGTCCAGAGCAAATCGAGCGTGGTGCCCATCTTGACCTGTTTCTCCACCATGGCGCCAAAGAACGCCTGCGCATTGGGAGCCTTGAGGTTCATTTCCTCCCAGCCCTTCAGCGTATGGGTCCAGAAGCTGCGATTACTCATCGACGCGCCGGGGGCCAGCCGCATTTCCAGCGAGCAGATATCCTGATAGGGCGAAATCCAGATATGCTCCAGCCCGTCAATGCCGAACTCTATCGCCTGCATCGCCGTTGTGTAGCCCAGATGCCCGGTGATCGGCACCCGCTTGTCGACGGCGCGGATGACTGCCCTGGCCGTATCGGGCGGCATGGTGAAATAGATTTTTATTCCGTCCACGCCTGAATCCAGCAGTTCAGCGATTTTTGCCGGCGCGGCGGAAGGCCGCGGAATATTATCGAGCATCTCGCTCATCGGGCCGGGCGAAAAGCTGTGCGCTTCGCCATCCAGCAGCGGCCCGCACACATAGAGGCGCGGCCCCACTACTTCTCCCGAATTCACCTGGCCGCGCAGCCGCAACACCTTGTCCAGCCGGCCACCGACGTCTCGCGCCGCAGTCACGCCCGCAGCCAGAAACAGGGTAAGATCGGTGCGATCGACAAAGGTGGAATGGACATGCGTGTCAATCAGCCCGGCCATCACTGTCTTGCCGGCGCAATCTATGACTTGCGCACCGGCACCCGCCGGTCCATCGCCATCGGTCACCGAGGCGATGCGGCCATCTTTCATCACAATGGATACGCGCTCGCGGGGCTGATCCGATTCACCATCAATCAGCCGCGCATTGCGCAGAACGATTTCTTTGGACATGACGCTTCCCCTTTCTGTTGTTGTTTTGTTTATTCGAACCCAGTTTACCCGGAAATACAACAGCAGAAATCAAGCCTGACGCAAACCGGTACAGATTATGGGGACTATCTGATCATGCCGGTTAACCGCGCCGCCAGTTGAGCGGCCACACACCCATGAGTAGAGCCGACAGCATAAAGCTGCATACCAGCACCGGACCAATGGGCAGATCTGTAAAAATAGCGGCGGCAAATCCGGAAATCAGCCCGGCACATGCGATTGCATAAGCCGCGGCTAATGCCGGACGGTATTCAGCGTGACGCACGGCGCCGAGCGCCGGAGCAATCAGGCTGGCGAAAACCACGAATACGCCCGCCAATTGCACCGATGATGTAATGGCAACCGAAAACAGCATATAGAACCATATCCCTTCGCGGGTTTGCGGCCGCAGAAACCACAGTGCAAGGATGACCGCATAAACCGGCATATGCCGCATGGCCTGTTCCCACGTCACGAACAGAAGCTGCCCCGAAAACAGATGCTGGATTGCCTCACCGCCATTCGGATGACCGGCCAGCAGCAGTATCGCCACTGACGCCGCCAGTACGAAACTGCATCCTATAATCGCTTCCTGCTGGTCTGGTAAAAAGCGCTCCACAAAACGGAAAAACAAGGCCGCTAATACTGCGCAAGCAAGCGCGGCCCCCTGCACCAGCCACCATGATGGTTCTGGCGATATGAAATTCGCCGCCACCACACCCAATCCGGCAATCTGGGCAATCGCCAGATCAATGAAAATAATGCCGCGCTTCAGTACGGCGATGCCCAGTGGCGCATGGGTCATCGTGATCATGAGGCCAGCCACGAAAGCTGGCCCCACGATCATGGCCATTTCGGCGCTAAGCACCGCTGGCGCCCTTCAGCAGCGCAATGCTGCGCTCGAACAGGGCGAACAGATCGCCGCTGGCGGCATCGCCCCCAACTGTGAACGGCAGCACAATGGCGGGCGCGCCTGTTTTTTGCGAAAGCCATTCGCTTGCGTCCGCCGGATCATAGGGTGTGCGGACGATCAGCCGCGCCGGACCGGCAGTCAGTCCATGCAGCAGCGCTTCCAGATGCGATGCGGTTGGAGGAATTCCGGGTTTTGCCTCCAATAGGCCCGCCTCCTGCATCCCCAGCCAAGCCAGAAGATACGAAAAGGCTTTATGATGCGCCACAATAGCGGCGCCTTTAAGCTCCGCCGCCTGCAGTTCCCAGCGCGCAATCGCCTGTCGCCACCTTACTGCAAAATCATCAAGGCGCGCCTGATAGGCATCGGCATTGGCCGCATCAACGGCCTTCAACCGCTCCGTCAACGCCTGTGCGATCAGCGCAATATTGTGCGGGTTCAGATGCACATGCGGATTGCCTTCGGGGTGAATATCACCTTCGGCGCGGTCAATCCGCAAAGGTTTTTCCAGCAGCGGAACAAGCTCCGCCGCAAGCAGCAAGCCCGCGCCGCCCGGCTGGACGCTGGCATTGCCCGCCTTCTGCAACAGGATCGGCAACCAGCCAACCTCCAGGCTTGCGCCGGTGCAAATGACCAGATCGGCCCGGCGCATGGCGGCAATCAGACTGGGCTTGGCCCGCACATGATGCGGATCCTGCCTGGGCGTCGTCGCCGTGAATATTTCCACGTCGGCGCCGCCAAGTTCACGCGCCAGCGCCGCCCATTCCGGCTCGCAGGCAAACAGATTGATTTTAGCCTGCGCACCGGTTGGGGTGGCAATCATCAGCCCCAGGAAAAATAAAGCGGGAAAAATGCGTTTCATGGTCATTCCCCCGCTCAGTATTTATGCGCGCCATGGGCGCCAATGCTCATGATATATTGCAGCAGGATCTGGTTATCCCCCTGCCCCCGCGTCAGCTCCTCATGATTATATTGCAGACGCAGCCGGCTGAACTCGCTGTTGGTCCAGTCCGCCATTACGGCATGGGCGTCCGGATTATAGCCGCCGGAATCCAGTGCGCTGCCCAGCAGGCCAAGCGGGACATCCGGCGATTTCAGCCTGCTATAACGGTACCCAATGCGCCATTGCGGCAAAAACTTGTAAACGCCCTGCGCATACCATCCACCGGCATTGTCAGCGAAAGGCGCCGCACCGGTTCCAACCCCGAAATCCTCATAGGCGCCATCCTCGTTACGCCAGAAATATTCACTTTGCAGGATCACTTCCTGCGCGCGCGGATTTCCGGTTGGAGCCCATGTGTAACGCAGATCGGCCGCATACAGGTTGCTGTCGCCGGAAAAGTTTACGGCATCCCCGTTCCCGGCGCGCCCGCCCGCATCGCCGGACAGCGTAGAGACGCCAAAACGCCAGCTTTGATTATCACCAATATCGCCGCCGATCCTGGCAAAGGCGGACCAGGCGTCGAAGCCGCCGCCGCTTGATCCGCCAAACGGGTAATCATCGCCGCGAAAGAAGCCGCCGCCGATTTCCGAATAGAAATTTGTGGGCAGCACGTAAGAGACCTCCACCCCGTCATCATTGAACGCGCTGTTCAGAAAAACACGGTATGGTAATGGCCTGTCGGCAAAATCATCGGTATGCGCATGATGCTCGTTCAGATAACCAAACGTCCAAAGCGCCCGCCCGGCCTTTACATTCATGCCCTTTGGCATGCCCATGCCGGGCAGGGTCTGGACATAGGCCTCTTCAAGTTCGATTTTGTCCTCGCCCCCTTCGCGGACGATCGCCGCCGTAACGCTGCCATAAAATTTGTCATCCACATTCGAGGAAAAGTTGAACTCGGATTCATCAATCCCAAAGCCCTGCTTTCCCCTTTCACCTTCTTCGCCAACGGCAAATCCGGCAAATGCCGAGTTGTCGTTGGAAAAGCCGCTATATCTGCCGTTGAAGACCAGACCGACAGAGGGATTAAAGCTGTTGTCACGGATATTGCGGGCTGATTCACGCGCGGATCCGGACGCCGGTGCGGCGGCCTGTTGCCCGGCGGGTTTTTGGTTTTCGATTTTCGTAAGTTTCGATTCCAGTTCAGCGATACGGCTTTCATAGGTTTGCCGCATGGACTGGATTTCCGCTTTTACGGCCTCGATCTCACTATCGGACGCGGCAAAAGCAGGGGTGCTGAATAGCAGGCTGAGCGCAGCCGAAGCTGCGAAAGATGGGTTTCGCATCATATTCTCCTTGAGGATAAGCAAACACCCATCGCGCGGGGCGCGAAGGGGCGTTACGGCAAAAATGGTTTGCTAGCTAAGGAGAGCGACGGGCGGAGCGCGCGGAAAGCGGGCAGGATATTCTCCGCCCTGAATCGCCATGGAAGCAGGCAGAACAAATGCAACGCCACAATAGATGGGCGCATGCAGAGCAGACGGCTGTGCCGGCGGCGCAGATTTTGCCTGATCCGTGGAAAGATAAATATCGCAGACATGCCCGTGATGTTTGTGCTTGCCCGGCCCGTATGCAGCCGCATGCGCCATCCCCAGCGCCTGTGCGGCGAGGAAAACCGCAACTGATAGAATAATAATGCCGAGGTTTCTGT
>JAHHGO010000178.1 GCA_023252275.1 Alphaproteobacteria bacterium | reverse complement strand
CGCCTTCGACCAGAACCTTGACGGTTCTGTCGGGCAGTTTCAGCAACTGCATCACGGTGGCGATGGTGCCAATCTGATAAATATCGTCCTGGGACGGATCATCATTGCCCGCGTCGCGCTGCGCCACCAGCATGATCTGCTTGTCCGACTGCATCATATCTTCAAGCGCGCGGACGGATTTTTCGCGCCCGACAAACAGCGGCACGACCATGTGCGGAAACACCACAATATCCCTGAGAGGCAGAACCGGGAGGATGCTGGTTTGTCCGGCCTTGTTCGATACTTCTTCCATTAGGTATCCCCTAAAAATTTGCGCAGCGTCAATGACCCCGCCTAAGCCAGCATCAGGACGCGCGCAATCCCGCCCGGCCATCCGGCGCGGGTTGCATTGCTAACGTGGGATTAACATGAACATTATTCAAGATCAGTTTGATAAAACAAATCTTTTTCGAGGCTTGCGGGTCTTTCCGGAAAAACGGCGGCGCGGGATCAGGCGGAAGCGCCCGCGTCTTCGCGGCGGTCCCGGTCCGAATAGATATAAAGCGGGCTCGCCTTGCCATCGACAACTTCACCACTGATAACGACCTCTTCCACGGATTCAAAGCTGGGCAGTTCATACATGGTGTCCAGCAGAATGGATTCCAGAATGGAGCGCAGGCCGCGCGCGCCGGTCTTGCGCGTAATGGCCTTTTTGGCAATCGCGCGTAACGCCTCATCGGAAAATGTCAGTTTGACATTTTCCATGTCGAACAGCCGCTGAAACTGCTTGGCCAGCGCATTTTTCGGCTTGGTCAGAATATCAACCAGCGCCGGCTCATCCAGATCCGTCAGCGTCGCCAGAACAGGCAGACGGCCGACAAATTCCGGGATCAGACCAAAGGCCAGCAGATCTTCCGGCTCCAGCATTTTCAGAATTTCGCCGGTGCGCCGGTCATCGGGCGATTTGACATTGGCGCCGAAGCCGATCGAAGATCCCTGCCCGCGCGCGGAAATAATCCGCTCCAGACCCGAAAACGCGCCGCCGCAGATGAATAGAATATTGGTTGTGTCCACCTGCAGAAATTCCTGCTGCGGATGCTTGCGGCCACCCTGCGGCGGAACGCTGGCGACAGTGCCTTCCATCAGCTTCAGCAGCGCCTGCTGCACGCCTTCGCCGGACACGTCACGGGTGATGGACGGGTTGTCTGACTTGCGGCTGATCTTGTCAACTTCGTCGATATAGACAATGCCGCGCTGCGCCTTTTCGACATTATAATCGGCGGACTGCAGCAATTTGAGAATGATGTTCTCGACATCTTCGCCGACATAACCGGCTTCGGTCAGCGTCGTCGCATCCGCCATGGTGAAGGGCACATCGAGAATCCGCGCCAGCGTCTGGGCCAGCAGCGTCTTGCCGCAACCGGTCGGGCCGATCAGCAGAATGTTTGACTTGGCGATTTCGACATCGCCGGTTTTCTGCTGCTGATTGAGCCGCTTGTAATGATTGTGCACCGCCACCGACAGAACCCGCTTGGCGTAATCCTGCCCGATGACATAATCATCCAGGGTCTTGCGGATTTCCTTGGGCGTCGGCACACCGGCGCGCGACTTGACCAGCGAGGTTTTGGTTTCCTCGCGGATAATATCCATGCACAGTTCGACGCATTCATCGCAGATGAACACTGTCGGGCCTGCAATCAGCTTGCGAACTTCGTGCTGGCTCTTGCCGCAGAATGAGCAATAAAGCGTATTCTTTGAATCGCCGCCGCCGCTGACTTTACTCATCCAGAAACTCCGTGTGCTTTAATGATCGACCCTGATGCAACGAACAGCAGGGGTTTTTCCAGAAACTGTAAACACCAATTAGCCGCTTTCCGCATTTTCCAAAGCCCCGTTTTAATGGGTGGCCCCGGACCTTTTTCCGTGGCGCGCGGGAATCAAAAACCCCGATTCCAGCGCTCCAGCAGCCTATACGAGCATGTTAACCCATATAATTTCAAGATTTCATTAATATAGGCACGAAATAGCTATTATACACCCTCCTCGGGAGCCGGGCGTTTTTCGACAATCTTGTCTATCACACCGAATTCCTTGGCAATTTCCGGGCTCATAAAATTGTCCCGCTCAAGCGCCGCAGCAACCCGTTCGACGGACTGGCCCGTATGCTTGGCGTAAATCATATTCAGCCGGTGCTTCAGCGACTTGATTTCTTCGGCATGCAGCAGAATATCGGTCGCCTGCCCCTGAAAACCGCCGGAGGGCTGATGCACCATAATCCGGGAGTTTGGCAGGGCGAAACGCGCGTCTTTTTCGCCGGCGGACAGCAGGAGCGAGCCCATCGAAGCGCACTGCCCCACACATAAAGTGGACACGGCCGGGCGGATATATTGCATCGTATCATAGATGCCCAGGCCCGAAGTCACCACGCCGCCAGGCGAATTGATATACATGAAAATCTCTTTTTTGGGATTTTCAGCTTCCAGAAACAGCAACTGAGCCGTTACCAGCGTCGCCATGTGATCTTCTATCGGGCCAGTAATGAAAATGATCCGCTCCCGCAGCAGGCGCGAAAAAATATCATAGGCGCGCTCGCCGCGGCCGGTCTGCTCCACAACCATGGGAACAAGGTTCATATAGGTTTCAATGGGATCTCGCATGATGTGTGTCCTGATAAGTGTCCTGGGCTGATGCAAAAGGTTTCAGTCGGCAGGCTATGTGACCATCTAGTCTTCGTCGTCGGGGTCCTTGAACAATTCTTCCCTGCTTACCGGCCTATCGGTTACCTGAGCAAGCTCCAGAATGAAATCAACGACCTTATCTTCATACAGCGGCGCGCGCAGCGACTGCAAGGCCTGGGGATTTTTCTGATAATATTCGAACAGCAGTTTTTCCTGTCCGGGAAATTGCGACGCCTGACGGAACAGCGCCTCACGCATGGCGTCTTCGGACACGGTGATATTATTACGCGCGCCAATATCCGCCAGCAGCAGACCCAGCCGCACCCGGCGATCGGCAATCAGGCGGTATTCCGCGCGCAGATCTTCTTCGGATTTGTCCTGATCTGCCAGCGTCTGTCCGCGCCGTTGCAGTTCCTGATTGAATTGCTGCCAGATCTGCTCTTCTTCCATCGACAGCATGCCGGGCGGCACTTCAAAGACATGCGCCTTATCCAGCGCATCCAGCAGATTGCGCTTCAGGCGTGACCGGCTGATGGTTTTATAATCGGTGACGATGCGTTCCTGCATCGCCTCGCGCAGCTTTTCCAGATTTTCCATGCCCAGCTTTTCGGCGAAGGCATCGTCAATAACCACCGGTTCGGGCGCGCGAATCTGATGCACCTTGACGTCAAACACCGCATCCTTGCCAGCCAGATGTTTCGCGCCATAAGTTTCCGGGAAAGTGACCTTCAACTGCTTTTCATCGCCCTTTTTGGCGCCGACCAGCTGTTCCTCAAAACCGGGGATGAACATTTTCTGGCCGATCTGGACGCTGACATTTTCCGACTTGCCGCCATCGAACTGCACATCGTCGATCTTGCCATCATAATCAATCACCACCACATCGCCATCTTCGGCAACGGCGTCATCAGCCTTGTCGGCAAAGGCGCGCTGCTGCTCCGCCAGCCGCTGTATGGCCTCATCCGCTGTATCCGGGCTGACTTCGCATACCGGGCGCTCCAGCTTCAGGGTGCTGAAATCCACAGGTTCGATGACCGGCAGCACTTCCACTTCCAGCTTGAACTCAAGATCGGAATTTTCCTCGAATTTGACCAGATCGATCTTGGGCTGCATGGCCGGTTTCAGATCATGCTGCTTAAGGGCGCTTTCGGTCGAATCCTGCACCGCCGCCTGCATCACTTCACCGCGCACCCCCTCGCCATACAGCTTTTTCAGCAGCGATACGGGCGCCTTGCCGCGCCGGAAGCCCTTGAGCGCGACCGTATGTTTGAGTTGCTGAAGGCGGGCGTCGGTGCGCTCGGCTATGGTTTTGGCCTCAACCACAATGGTAAAAGCGTGTTTCAGGCCCTCGGTGCTGGTTTGGGTGATCTGCATACGTGTTCCAGTTAAGAAATAAGGGGTAAAGAATTGCCGGAAGGACGGCCAGACTATAGCATCCGCCGTATCCTGGCGAGAGGCATACTCCGGTTATTTCACCGCTGCAAGCAAAGGCTTTGCCAAACAGAGGGCAAGGATTAAAGGATTAAGGCTTAAAGCGGTGCTTTGGCGGCGGATTTGCGGAACGGATACAGCATCTGGCCCCAAAAGCCGTCAGGCACCTGAGCATCCCTTGCACCGAACACTTCCGGCAGTTTTCCCTTGGGCATGTAATAAGTGCCAAACAGCATGTCATAGGCCGGTATCAAGCCGGCAAAATTCCTGTTCAGCCCCGCATCTTCCGCCGTGTGATGCCAGCGATGGAATACCGGGCTGGCGAACAGCACGCCGAATTTGCCATAAGACCAATTCAAATTGGCATGTATCATAATGGCGTAAAGCGCCAGAAACGGCGCATAACCGGCTATGGCGATGGGGCTGAACCCCATTGCCAAAATCACCATGACCTGCGGCTGGCGCATCAGCAAATCATTGACGGGGTGAATGCGCACGGACGAAAGCCAGTCCAGACTTACGGAACTGTGGTGGATGGCGTGAAAGGCCCACAGCCGCCCCTGATGAAAGGCCCGGTGCATCCAATAGCCGATAAAATCGCCGATCAGTATGATTTGTATGGCCTGCAACCATAAAGGCTGGCGCGAAAGCGGCGTATCTATATTCTCGAGATACTGTTTTACTGTCGCCATATCTTGTTGAAATACTGCAAAAAGCATCAATCCAACGGCGAAGCGGGTGACATTTTTTGAGACAAGCGGTGTAATGAGCCAGTAAATCATATCGGTCCTGATATCATTTACGGATTTTTTCTGGGATGGATTGGCCGAAAACAGATATTCAACAACCCAGAAGATTATTGATAAGACGATCAACGCTATAATTATTCTACCAATGGCAGGCATGGACAATTCGCTTATCCGTTATCAGGACCTGATGCGCCAGGCGCTCAGGCGCCTTCATAATGCCGCCTAAACGGCCAGAGTCAAAGCCCCTTTCGGTGGTGCGGACGAAGGGACTCGAACCCCCACGACTTGCGTCACCAGAACCTAAATCTGGCGTGTCTACCAGTTCCACCACGTCCGCCGACTGGCGTCTCTATAGCATAACAGACCGCAATCGCTAGCC
>JAHHGO010000177.1 GCA_023252275.1 Alphaproteobacteria bacterium | reverse complement strand
GAGACGCCCGATGCGCGTGGTGACGCGCGCGCTTGCTTCTTTGTCAGCTAACTGCCTGAGCCATGTATCCAATACGGCGTTGCCGTCGGCGTTGACGAAATACTCTACCGTATACACAGCATACTCTACCGTATACACAGCGAACTCGTAACACAAAAGTCACGCATAAGCAAGCTCATTTTTGTCCGCTTTTTCATTCTTTGCATTCACATCCGTAAAATCCTAGCGCGGTGATGAAATGCGTACACCCGCCGCCAGCCGTTCGCGCAGCACTTCGCGGCGGAAGCGGAACAGGGCGGCGGGGCGGCCGCGTTGCTGGGGCTGGATTTCGCCGGTGCTTTCGACGACGCGGCTGTTTTCAACCAGACGGCGGAAATTCTGCTTATGCAGGGGCGCGCCCAGAATGGCCTCCACGGTGCGCTGTAACTGAAACAGGCTGAAACTTTCGGGCATCAGGTCAAACACCACGGGCCGGTATTTCAGCTTCGCCCGCAAGCGTCCCATCGCCGTTGCGAGTATGCGGCGATGATCCGACATCATCGGATTTCCGAGCGGCGGCGGCGCGTGCAATTGCAAAGCGCCGTCGCCTTCGCGGCGCGCCTCGGCAACCAGCCCGGCTTCATAAAGCAGCTCATAACGTTCCAGCACGATTTCCTCGTCCCAGCTTGCGCCGTCCAATGCAAAGCAGATATTGGCGCGGTCCTGGCGCTGGCGCTGTTCGGATTTCGCCGGGCCCGCCTTGATCCACGCGCGCAACAGCGGCGCGATCACTTTGTCGATAAAGGCCGGGCGCCCTTTGCGCCAATCTTCCCAGGGAAAATAATCATACCAGGATCGCCACGCAGCATTGTCAGGCGCAGACATTTCCGCTTCGTGGGTCAGCGCCAGATAGCCAACCGAAATCACCCGTGGCCCGCCTTCGCGTTCGCGCGGATGCCGGCCGCTATCGCCAAATGTATAAAGTTGCTCGACATAGCCCAGCGTGACGCCAATACGCCCGGTAACGGTTTCACGCAGCCCCCGGTCAAGGGTGCGATGGCGGGTTGCATCAAAAGGCCCCGACGGCAAGGCGTCGCCCGCCACATCAAACCCGCGCGCCACCGAGCGCGCCTCGGCCTCGTCCAGAAACGGGCCATGACGCACCAGAACCAGCGGCCGGTCATCGGTGACGGCCACTATAACCGCGCCCAGATCGATGATCATGCCGGTGGATTTTGGCGCCGTTACGGCCATGCGCCGCCCTATAATTTCGCCGGCATGGAAAACAGATCGCCTTCCATGTCAAATTCGCCCTGGCCCATTTGCGCCACCGCATCAATCATGCGGCCGCCGCGCCCCATCAGTGTATCGGCAAGCGCCACCAGACGCCGGTTGGGCTGGGCATGGCGGGCGGCGGCGCGCATCTTTTTCGCGGCGTCATATTCCTGCCCCTGATTGAGATGGCAGAGCGCAATATAGGCCGTGGCCGTGGAGCGGCTGATGCCCGCCCAGCAATGGATCAGCAGCGGCGCGCGCTGATCCCAGCCATCGACAAAATCCAGAATTTCCCTGATATGGCTTTCGCCCGGCAGAACCAGACCTTCGCGCGGCTCGGCAATATCATTCACGCTGAGCCGTAAATGCCTGCCGCGCACAATGCCGGGCGGCGTTTCAATCATGCTTTTGGGATCGAGCAGCGAGACCAGATGCGACGGCGTCAATTGCCGGATCGCGGCATGCACCTGGCTGAGCGGACAGACATAAATCATCGCATCTTCCCTGATCGCGGCGGACGCCTATCCCTACAGAAAAATTCAGCCCAAAGCCAGCACGCGGAAGCGATCCAGAAAGGCGCGCTTGGCCCGGCTGGGCGATAATTGCCGGATTTCAGGACAGACCAGATTGCGCGGCCGTTCAAATATCCGCCCGGCCTCGGCCACATCAAAGCCCGCCACGCTGATGGCTTCGAAATAGGCGCTGGCCCGGTCGGCGCGCTTGATGTTGCCGGCAACCCCTTCCGGCAGCAGCGCGGGAATGCCGAAACGCAACCGGATGGCGTTATCCAGCCGCTGTTCCAGCCCCTTATAATCGCTGCCGACCGCCGCCTTGAATGGGCTGATCAGATCGCCCACCACATATTCCGCCGCATCATGCAGCAGCGCCGCTAGGCGCCAGCGGGCTTCGGCGCGCGGTTGCAGATGATCATAGATCGCCAGAACCAGCAGAGAATGCTGCGCCACGCTGAACGGCCATGGCCCAATGGTCTGGCCGTTCCAGCGCGCCACCCGGGAGAGGCCATGCGCAATATCCTCGATTTCAATATCCAGCGGCGAGGGGTCAAGCAGATCCAGCCGCCGCCCGCTAAGCATGCGTTGCCAGGCCCGGACCGGTTTATCTTTCCCCTGTTTTGGTATTTTCATCATCAAAACCAGTATTACTTATTAATATTATAATTATATTTGTTAAAATCAAATATATAATATATTTTTCTTCAATTGTGGCCAAAATACGGCAAAAATAAGAATGATAGACTGTAAAATATGAACATTGAATTCATCGAAATCATCCATATTTATTGTATAAAGCAAGGGACGGGATATGGAGAGAAACCGGATCATACTGCAAACCTTTGAATATTGGCAGTCAAAGCTCGGCCAGCGGAAATTGCCGTCGCGCCGGGACATAGCGCCGGGAGAATTGCGCAATCTGCTGCCTTTTCTGTTCATGGCAGATGTCAGCAGACTATCGCCGCTGGGGACCGAGATCAATTTACGGCTGATGGGCACCCATATTGTCCGCTCGCTGGGGATTGATCTTACCGGCTGCCCGGTTGGCGGACTGACCAAAAAATGGGCTGAATTCACACTGGGACGTGATTTTTTTGACGCCGTGACACAGCGATGCGCCATTGCGGCCACCCATGAACTACACGGCGCTGGCCTGGAAGGCGGGCCGGCGTCCAGCCAGACACTTCCGGTTTTTCTGCGCTATCACAGGCTGGTTCTGCCACTGTCCAGTGACGGCCGTCAGGTGGACCGGATCATGGGCGCGCTGGTGGCCGAAACGAATGAGAATGCAGCCTCGCTGTGGGATGCCCCCTATACATTTGACGAAGTGAAAAGGCGGCAGATGACGGCTTCCGTCCGTATTGGCGCGCAAAGCCCTATGAAACCGGAACGCCTGGTTCCAGTTTAGAGGTGCGTATGGTAAGCGAGGTTTTGACGCTGGCGACATTGGGCGCCGAGGTCAGACATGCGGTCAGGAATCGCTGAAATTCCGACAGATCATGGGCGACGCATTTCAGAATGAAATCGATCTCGCCGTTCAGCATATGGCATTCCCGCACAATGGGCCAGCTTGCCGCCATCAGCTCGAACGCGACCAGATCCGATTCCGCCTGACTGCGCAACGACACCATGGCGAATACGGTTACTTCATAGCCCAGCGCTTTGGCGTCCAGTTCAGCATGATAGCCGCGGATAAAGCCCGCCTCTTCCAGCGCGCGCACCCGGCGCAGACAGGGCGGCGCTGAAATGCCGACGCGTTCGGACAGCGCGACATTGGTGATGCGGCCATCCGCCTGCATTTCGCGCAGGATCAGCCGGTCTATTTCATCCAGTTTTACCCGTTGCATGAATATCGAATTCCAGGATTTTTTCTGCTAGACGTAATATTATTCTGCATCATTGAAATATTATAACGCAAATCAGAATAATGCGAAATAATCATGGTATGCCAGGCCCGCCCGAACCGACCTGCTGGATCGTGACCGATGGCAATGCGGGCATGGAAAACCAATGCCTTGGGCTGGCCGAAGCCTTGAACCTTTGCCCGCAGATCAAACGCATCAAATTGCGCGCGCCCTGGGAATGGCTGCCGCCGCGCCTGGGCATTCTGTTTAACCCCCTATCGGGCCTTGATGCGCGCGGCGATATGCTAAGCCCGCCCTGGCCGGATGTACTGATCGCCACCGGCAGGCGTACCGCCGCCATCTGCGCCGCAATCAAACGCCTGCATGGCCGCACCATCACCGTGCAAATCCAGAACCCGCATCTGCCGGCATCATGTTTTGATCTGGTGGTTGCACCCGTGCATGACCGGCTGCAGGGCGGTAATATTATCGCCACGCATGGCGCACTGCATCGGGTGACGCGGGCGCGCCTGGATGCTGCGGCAGCGGAATTTCGCGCCGCGCTGGCTGGACTGCCCAGGCCACTGATTGCCGTGCTGATTGGCGGGGCCAACGGCGCCTACCGCATGGACGGCCCGATCCTGAGGGAGTTTGCCGAGGGATTGCGGGATCTAGCGAAAGCCACAGGATGCGGGTTCGCCATCACCCCATCGCGCCGCACCGGTGCGGGCAATATTGCAGCGCTGCGCGAAGGGCTTGCCGGAACGCCGCATCTTATCTGGGACGGAGAACCGCCCAACCCCTATTTCGGTTATCTTGGGCTGGCCGACGCCATTATCGTCACATCGGATTCGGTCAATATGGTCAGCGAGGCCTGCGCCGCGCAAAAACCCGTCTATGTTTATGATCTGCCTGGCGGATCGGCGAAATTCAACGCCTTTCATGCCGCAATGCGGGAAAGCGGCGCGGTGCGCCCATTCATTCCCGGACAGACCAGGACACTTGAATCATGGACGCCGCCCGTGATTGATGATACGGCCAGCGTGGCGCGGGCGGTAAAGCGCCTGCTGATTATTCGAAACCACTGATGGATCATGCATGCCGGTGCTTGACATAGCGGCCTTGCAGGCTACCAGACTGCACCGCGATCCCTTTGATTATGTGGTGACGCCGGATTTTGTGCCGGCGGCGGCGCTGGCGGAGATCAACCGGGATTTTCCGGCCGTGCCCGGGCCGGGTTCGTTTCCGCCGAAACAGCTTGATATACGCGGCCAGTTTGCGGCCCTGCTGCGCGAACTGGATGGCGCGGAATTTCGCGGCGCCATTTCAGAAAAATTCGGCATGGATCTTTCGCGCTATCCCACCATGTTCACGGTGCGCGGAGTTTGCCGCGCCTCGGATGGTAAAATCCATAATGACAGCGAAACCAAAATCATCACCGTGCTGCTATATCTGAACCCGCCCTGGCAGGCCGAAGGCGGGCGGCTGCGGCTGCTGCGCGGGCCCGATGATCTGAACAACATGGCGGCGGAAGTGCCGCCCAACGGCGGCAGCCTGCTGGTGTTTCGCCGGTCGGAACATAGCTGGCATGGGCATGAACCACATCGACCTCGCGCTGCTCGACGTGCAGGTCGCCTGCCTCGCCAACCAGGCGGCCAACTATCTCGCCACCGGCCGCTCGCCCTCAAGGCTGGGCAATGCGCATCCCAACATCGTGCCGTACCAGGACTTTCCCACCGCCGACGGCTACATGATCCTGGCGAT
>JAHHGO010000176.1 GCA_023252275.1 Alphaproteobacteria bacterium | reverse complement strand
AACGCCCGCCTGAAAAAACTCATCGGCATCAATGCAGTTCAGCAGCAACAGCGCGTTGCGAAATTCGTCGGCGGTCATAGCGGCAACTCCGGCGATTGCGTGACTATGATGCTGTCCAGCCAATCGCCCGCCTCGCCGATCAGTGCCTCTACTTCCGCGCGCTCTTCGCCTTCTTCCGGCGCGATATCATGCAGCATGTTGCATAGCGACTTGATCATGGCACGGACCACGACCAACTCGCCCAGCGACCCTGTCACCGCGCGCATGGCGGCAATATGGCTATCGGCTGCGGCCTGGCTCATTTTGCCGTCGGCCACCCTTCGCGGATAGACGCGCTGGCGCATTCCGATTTCGCGGGCAACCTCTATGATCTGGGCGGTCAGGGGGATGGCGTCAGTCATTTTCAAGCGCTTCCTTGGCGCGGGCGAGAACAGCATAGGGTGCCACGGTTTCCATCCCGCAATTCCGTGCGAAGTGGATTAGTGACTCCATCTCATCACACAACTCACGTATCAGCGGCTTCATCTCCCGCCGCCCGATCAGGACGCCCCGCTCAAGCGCGGATTGATAGGCTGTGCTTTGCGCCTGCATGCCGGCAAAAATCTCATCCGTCAGTCTATGGCTCATTCCTTCCCCCTTTTCAGCGGGTCCATGCCGCCAAGTTTTTCGATGATGTTCAGCGCGTCAAGCACCGCTTTGTTGTGTGCGTTCCCCGCCAAGTCGCCCGGTGAAACATAGCCGCCCTGAGCGTTTATCAAATGCCATGCCTCATCCAGCGCGTCACGTCGCCCGATGGCATGAACCTTGTCATACATATCGCCAATGACTTTCTGATAAAATTCAGTTCGGTTCATTGCGCATTCTCCCTGCCAGCCGCCGTTTCATCCAGAATCCGCCCGGCGCGGGCGCTTCCATTGAACGAGTCGTCCAGCAATTCAGTAAGCACACCCATTACGTCACGGAGGCCCGGCTCAAACCGGCCTAGCGTAGTCATGGCGTCAACCCCCATGCCAGCCAGCAGAACGCGATAACCGCCAGCAGGCCCAGCGTGTCGGCGATCAGGCGAAGCGGCGTGTCGCCAGTGCGGAAATTGAAGCGATATTTCATTTGCCCGTCCTCATTTTAACCAGTGCGCAAAATTCATCTTCTGTTATCCGCCGCGTGAGTAAGGCGGTTGTAAGAGCGGGCATACCCCATCCCAATGCCAGATCGGCGCGGGCCTGCGCCAGTGTCCGCAGTGGCACCGTGCCGCTCATGTGGCCGCGCGCGCGTTGCCAGTCGTCATATTCCGTGGGCGGATAATCAGTCATGGCCGCGCCTGCGGATGGCCGGGGCCGTAAACGGCTGCGGTGCCGAGAAACGGGCATTTAAGTTTTCGGTTAATCAGCGCATCAAGTTTTTCAAGGATTGCGCAAGGGTTTCCGCTTTGGCTGTAATCTTTCAGCACCCCGGTGGCGTCATAATTAAATGGCGCGCTGGCCAGTGCCTGCCTCAAATCCTTAGGCAGCAGATCGAAAGCCGCAAGGTTCGCGCGACGGCCTCGATTCACAATGTGCGGCCCCCGAGCCGTATTTCCGATCATTGCGCCGCCTCCCCCGCCTTGCTGGCTGGCAGGTAGGCGCCGGTGGCAGCGGGTGATGCCGAGGCGCTGCCCGCGGCGGCGATATCCTCCGCCTCGCCCACACCGAAAACGTACGGCCCCGCTTTGAATACTTTTTCGCCGCGCCCCATCATTTGGGCGACCTCAAGGCCGGAAGCCGGACGCACGGCAAACAATTGATCTGAGACAAAACGGCTGGCCTGACTGGCGCTTGTCGCCTCTATCAGCATGGGAATATTCATCGGCCTGAATGGCTCAGTAATGTAAATGCGTGTTTTCATTTGCATATCTCCTTAGGGCATGGGGGGGCATAAACTGTGTCTTTCACGGAAATGCCAACGGGCCGCTCGATTTCCGTAGGCAAGGCGGCGGCTGGCAGCACACGCTGATACCCGGCGCCGGATGTCTGAACGATCACGCGGTCACCCGCGCCAAGCACCCGGTCGCCCTTGTTCTGATTCTGCACGATTGTCAGCGTCACGCCCGATTGCATGGTTATGACATATTCAATGCCAACGCTATCGGCGACGGCCTGTTCAGCAATCGCGCCCGCCGCCATGCCGATCAGCGCGCCAGCAGCGATTGCCCACAAGCCGCCAGATCCGTCGCCGACATATGACCCGGCCCCAGCGCCTACGCCAGCACCCACCGCGCCGCCCAGGCCGCTGCTTTGCCCGGTGATGCCCACATTGCGGGCCGACACAACCGTGCCGAACTCGGATTGCACGGCCTGGCCGACCTGCGCCGCGCTATATTGCGATTGCCCGTTCGGCGTGGCGCAGGCTGAAAGTGTGACTATCAGCGCTGCTGAAAGTGTTTTCTTCATTGATCTATCTCCCTGTTGGTGTTGATCGCTCATCTCTGTGATCATTAAACACCACGTATAGCGCCATGTCAAAACATATTGTTGAACTTTCGAAAATAATTTCTACAAAATCATTTGACAAATAATTAAACGTATAGTTTTATGGCGCGGTATCCGCCTAAACGAATTGAGTCACCATGCAATCTGCGCACCAAGCTGACATTGAAATCATTGAGAGATTCGGCGGCCCCGCGAAGGTGGCGCGCATGCTGGGCTATCAAAGATCGGGCGGAACCCAGCGCGTGTTTAATTGGATGAGTCGCGGCATCCCCGCGCGCGTCAAACTTGAGCACCCCGAAATGTTCCTTTCGCCGCGGCCGGCCCCCCATACCGCAGGCGAATCATGAAAAAAGCGTTTAACCCATCCGGCGGATACGCATCCCGCCAGATCGCGGGGGTTTTGGCCTCCCTTGGCTCCCGTGTCTCTCTCCCTGCAACTTGGCCGCGCCCGCCCAGCAAGCGAGCGCGGCCATTTTTGGGAGGTGTGAAGCCATGATCGGCCTGACGCACCGGATGCGCGATTGTCAGCTAATTGTCCAAGACTTGGCTGACGCGGGCATTGCGCCGACGGTGCGGGCGATTGCGCGTGAGGGCTGCTGGAGCGTCACTGACGCGGCCAGGCTGGCCGACGCCCTGATAGAGCGAGGCTGGCTGCGGCGGCTTGGCGGGCAGCGCAATTCGCCGCTTCAAATCCTGATCCGGCTGCAGCCTGCGCCGGATTTTGAATTTACGGTGACGCCGGAAGGCGAAAAGGCGTTGCGCGAGGGCCGCACATGACCGCCCCGCTGGCTATCGATCTTTTCTGCGGGCTATTTAAGCCCAAGCTCTGCCTGTGTACAAATGCCTCTGTCCAGCAGTTTATGGCATGTTGGGCAAAGAATCCAGATCATGTGCCGCTGAGTGTTGGCTACAATCCTCCATGCCCCATTTCTCTTGAAATCAGGTTTATGCGCGACCTCAAGAATCCGATGCTCGCCGCACGATTCGCAGGCATCAGGCACATCTGGGTGGCGGCGCTTCAATCTGTTGATAACAGTATCCGGGGATTTTTTCTGTGCAGTTTTACGATAAATCTTTTCTTTTCCAGGGTGTCGCCGCATCCAGAGCCGAGATTTTTCTCTTGCCGCCTGTCTGGCGCATTCTTGATTACAATAACGCTGATTTGTTGCTGGTGGGATAATGTCAAAATGCGAGCCGCATCGCGGACAGTTAGCGCCTTGTTTTGTGCTATCGGTTTGCTCAAGACGGCGGAGCCTTCCGGCATGCCCAGCACACCGTTGGCTGCACCATTTCTTGTCCGGGCGCGCTGCTTGGAACCTGCGACCGCAATCGTGGCATAAAATATCGTACATAAGGTGATAATTATATGAAAAATAGGCCTCTCGCAATAGATTTGTTTTGCGGACTTTTTGGGTGGGGTGATGGCTTAATCGCCGAAGGATGGCGAGTGGTCGGGTTCGACCTGGAGGATATGTGCGGGAGATTCGGGGTTCGCCGGCATCCTGATATACAGCTGGTGATCCAGGACGTGATGACGCTCGACGGATCGCAGTTCAGGACGGCAGACATCATTGTGGCTTCGCCGCCCTGCCAGGCGTACAGCTACCGGGCGATGCCGTGGAGCCGCGCAAAGGCACTGCCTCCGCCCGACAATACGCTGTTTGAGGCGTGTTTCAGGATACAGCGTGAGGATTGCGCGGCGGCGGGCCGGCATATCCCGCTCATTGTGGAAAATGTGCGCGGCGCACAGAAATGGGTTGGCCGGTCAAGGTACAATTACGGGAGCTTCCACCTTTGGGGCGATGTGCCAGCCTTGATGCCTCAAGCGAATCGGGCGCAGAAAGTCCCCGGATTTCGTTTTGACGGCAGCGGCAAAAGTTTCCAATCGGCTTCTGTTGAGGCTACAGGCATAAAAGCGCCGGGCATGAACTGGAGCGACCAGAGGAAGCGCGGGCAGGACTTCACCCGAATTGCAGGCGCACATCGCCTGCATGCAGACGGCACAAAGATCGGCGGCGACTGGTTCAGCGATCCCGAATCCACATGCCGCAAGCACGGATCAAAATCGCCGGGCCGCAAGATGGCGTCCGCGATGATTGCGAAAATACCGCTTCCGTTAAGCCGTCATATCGCCAGGAGTTTCAAGCCATGAACGCGCCCTTGCGCAAACCCTGTGCGCATGTGGCCGAGGCCGGGCGCATTGCGGAAATGGTGTTGCGGCATCAATCGAATTTCTCCGCGCGCCATGTGCGCATCGCCAAAAGCATCAGGTTCAATATCCGGCATGAGAATTACGCGGCCATCCGCCAGAGCGAAGAGATGGACGCGGCGCTGGTGGAAATGCGCGACGCGCTGCAAGTAATGGGGGCGCTATGAGCATGGCGCTGAACCGCAGGACGCTGGCGGAAGTGGACGGGCTTCCGGTCAAGAAAATCTGCGCCAATTGCAGGCAGCCGTTCACCACCGTTGACGCCTCGAAAGCGGCCTGCAAATTCTGCCGCGCGGCGGACGATGATATGCGCCGCAGGCTGAGGCCGCCCGCCGCCGCGCCGGCGCAGAAGGCGGGGACGGGGCGCACTGATCTCTGGACGCCGGATATGACCGCCGCGCTGGAGCAGGCCGCAGCGCAAAACATGACGGCCAGATGGATCGCGGACGCGCTGAACGCCCGGTTCGGATTGCGCCTGTCGCGCAACGCGGTGATTGGAAAATGTAAACGGCTTGAGATTCAGCGGTCGGATAAATCAAAAGGCGCCCAGCCAAAACTAAACCGCGCAAAGCCTTCCGCGCCGAAACGCCTCAATCCATCCCGCCAAACCGTGCCGGACAGGGGCGGCGCGGGTTTTGTCACCACCATCGGCAACCGCAACGCGCTGCCCCTGCTGCCCGCCAGCTATCCGCCGCAAGCGCCACTCCCCAGACAGCCCGACCCCGCGCCGTTACTGCGCGCG
>JAHHGO010000175.1 GCA_023252275.1 Alphaproteobacteria bacterium | reverse complement strand
TCTCTGGTCGAACTGCAGGAAGTCATGGAGGATGTCGAGGACGTTTCCAGCCAGACCGACGCGCTGAGCAATGAAGAAGGCGATGCGGGCGATGAACCGGAGGAAGATCTGGACGAAACCGCATTGCGGGAAGACAGCGCGACCAATAATCCGTTCGTGCAGGTTATCCAGCCCGGGGATGTTGGCGACGCCTCCGACGCCGATGACGCGCCGGTTATATCCGCCAACTGCGTGTGTAACTAGACGGGATGAGCGCAAGCTTTAATAGCGCCCTATACTCCGTGTCACCCCGCACTTGATGCGGGGTCCAGGAGCCAAAAAGCTCAATTCTTACCTTGTAACTCCTGGACCCCGGATTAAATCCGGGGTGACAGGCAGAGTGCGGGGATATGAATCAACTTGATCAAAAAACGGTCTAAGCATACCTCACGCCGCCACCCCTGCCGCGCGGGCGATGCCGGACAGTGTGCGCGTCAGATTGGTGACCCCCGCCATGCGCTCATTGGCGGTTTCCCAGTTGCGCTGATAGATCATTTTATGATCGGGCCGCAATTTCGCGGTCTTGCTGTGACGGGTAAGAAAATCAATCAATCCGGCGGGATTGACGAACTGGGCGTTACGGAATGAAATCACCGCCCCCTTCGGCCCGGCGTCGATGCGTTCAATTCCCGCCAGGCGGCAATGCTGCTTGATCGCCACGATCTTCAATAGCTGATTGACTTCATCGGGCAATGCGCCGAACCGGTCGATCAACTCAGCGGCGATGGCGTCAATTTCATGCCGTCCCTCCATCTGCGCCAGACGCCGGTATAGCGACAACCGCACATTCAGATCCGCCACATAGGATTCAGGTATCAGCACGGATGCGCCAAGGCTGATCTGCGGCGACCAGTGATCGGCCACTTCGGCGCCGGGGCCGCCGCTGCGCAATGCGGCCACGGCTTCCTCCAGCATTTCCTGATACAGCTCAAAACCCACTTCGCGGATATGGCCCGATTGCTCCTCGCCCAGCAGATTGCCCGCGCCCCTGATATCCATATCATGGCTGGCCAGGCTGAAGCCCGCGCCCAGCGTATCGAGCGTCTGCAACACTTTGAGGCGTTTTTCCGCGGCGGGCGTTATCACCTTGCGCGGCGGCAGGGTCAGATAGCAAAAGGCACGGACTTTCGAGCGGCCAATGCGCCCGCGCAACTGATAGAGCTGCGCCAGGCCAAACATATCCGCGCGATGCACCAGCATGGTGTTGGCGGTGGGAATATCAAGCCCCGATTCAATGATGGTGGTGCTCAGCAGCACATCATATTTGCGGTCATAGAATGCGTTCATCACATCATCAAGCTGCCCCGGCGGCATCTGTCCATGCGCCACCACATATTTGACTTCGGGCACAAATTCCTTCAGCCAGGCTTCGGCCTCAGGCAGATCGGCAATGCGCGGACAGACATAAAAGCTTTGTCCGCCGCGATAATGCTCGCGCAGCAGCGCCTCGCGCAGCAGCACCGGATCAAACGGCGACACAAAGGTGCGCACCGCCAGCCTGTCAACCGGCGGCGTCGCAATCACCGACAGTTCGCGCACGCCCGACAGCGCCAATTGCAGAGTGCGCGGAATGGGCGTTGCCGTCATGGTCAGGACATGAACATCGCTGCGCAACTGTTTCAGCCGTTCCTTATGCCCTACTCCGAAATGCTGTTCCTCATCGACAATCAGCAGGCCAAGATTTTTGAAACCTATCGCCTTGCCCAGCAGCGCATGCGTGCCGATGACAATATCGACCTGGCCTTCGGCGATCTGCTTTTTCAGAATATTCGCCTGTTTGGCCGGCACCATGCGCGAGAGCTGCGCGATGCGCACCGGCATGCCCTCAAATCGCTCCAGAAAGGTGCGGTAATGCTGGCGGCATAAAAGCGTCGTGGGCACAATCACGGCAACCTGATAGCCCGACATGACGGCCACAAAGGCTGAGCGCAAGGCGATTTCGGTTTTGCCAAACCCGACATCGCCGCAGATCAGCCGGTCCATCGGGCGGCCGCTGGCCAGATCATCCTGCACCGCCTCGATGGCGCGCATCTGATCCTCGGTTTCCTGATAGGGAAAGCGGGCGCAAAATTCCGTATACATCCCATCTGGCGGATAGACCGGCGTGACATCGCGCAGGGCGCGCGCGGCGGCCACCTTGATCAGCTCTTCGGCCATTTCACGGATACGTTTTTTCAGCCGCGCCCGGCGGTTCTGCCAGGAAGCGCTGCCCAGCCGGTCAAGCTGCGCGCTGGCGTCTTCCGAACCATAGCGGGTCAGCAATTCTATATTTTCCACCGGCAGATATAATTTGTCGCCGGCGTGATAGCTCAGCAGCAGGCAATCATGCGGCGCGCCATTGATGTCGAGCGTCTGCAGGCCTTCATAGCGGCCGATGCCATGTTCGATATGCACCACCAGATCGCCCGCCGACAGGCTCGACGCCTCGGTCAGGAAATTTTCCGCGCGGCGCGAACGCCGGCTTTGCCGCACCAGCCGGTCACCCAGAATGTCCTGCTCGCCGATAAGCAGCAGATCGCCGTTTTCAAAGCCGTTTTCAATGCCCAGCACGATCAGCCCGCAGGCGCCGCGCGGTACGGATCGCGCCTGTTCCCAGCTTTCCGGATAGACAATATTTTTCATCCCGTGATCGGCAAGCACGCTGCCCAGCCGCTCGCGCGATCCGGTGCTATAGGCGGCAATCAGGATCTGTTTACCGGCGGTCTGCGCGGCGGTGGCGTGATCGCGCACGGCCTCATAGATATTGACGTTTTCCTGCTTTCGCTCTGGTGCGAAATTATGGCACTGGTGGCCGCCCGCATCCAGGTTCAGCGCATTTTCGGGCGCCTGATAGGGGGTGAAATTGCGCACCCGATGCTGGCTCAGCAGCGCTTCCCATTCATCCGGCTGCACATAGAGCGCGTCCGGCGGCAGCGCCTTATAGCTGCTGGCGAACAGACCCTGCGCCTTGGGTGCGGTGCTGCGCGCATCATAATAATCGGCAATCAGCGCAATCCGGCTGGCGATGGCCTGATCGGCAAGATGATCCAGGCACACAATCGGCCCTGCCTCGCCCTGCGGCAGATAATCAAACAGGGTGCCAAGCCGTTCATGAAACAGCGGCAGCCAATGCTCCATGCCCTGATATTTGCGGCCCTCGCTGATCGATTCATAAAGCGGATCGCCATCTGTCACCGCGCCAAAGCTGCGCACATAACCGGCGCGGAAAGTGCGGATGCCGGCCTCATCCAGCACCACTTCGGAAACCGGCATCAGGACGAGGCTTTTCAGCTTGCCTATACTGCGCTGGGTTTCGGGATCAAATTCGCGGATCGTTTCCAGCACATCGCCAAAAAAATCCAGCCGCCGGGGCATTGCGGCGCCGGGCGGAAAGACATCCAGCAAGCCGCCACGAAGGGCAAAATCGCCCGGCTCCACCACCGTTCCCGCGCGGGCATAGCCATTGCGGGCCAGAAAATTCATCAGGGCGTTCAGATTGACAGGCTTGCCGATGATGGCTGGAAAACTTTTTTCCTCCAGAAGCTGCCTCGCGGGCAGCCTTTGCAGGGCGGCATTAACACTGGTCAGAACAATCAGCTTTCCGCCTGCCGCGCCGGGATCGCTCAGCCGGTGCAGCGCCGACATGCGCTGGCTGCTGATGCCGGGGTTGGGCGACACCCGGTCATAGGGCAGACAATCCCAGGCCGGAAATTCAACCAGTTCAATATCCGGCGCAAAGAAAGCCAGCGCATCGGCCATCGCCGCCGCGCGTCCGGCGTCACGGGCAATATGCACGACGCAATTCCCGGCCCGCGCCATTTCGGCAAGCAGCAGCGCGTCAAAGCCTTCCGGCGCGCCGGAAACCGTCAGCCTGCCGCGATCGGAAATGATTTTATTATTTATATTCAATTCTCTATACGCTGAACTTGGAGTTTTTCAGTAACTGCATGACAGCGCTATTTTCTTCTTCCGGCAGCGCCGCCGCGCCACTGAGCCAGGCATAGAGATAGGGGTCTTCAATATCCAGGATACGTTCAAACTCGCTGAGCTGATCCGGGCTGAAACTGTCGAGATGCCTGTCTGCGAAATTTCCCAGCAACAGATCCACTTCGCGCATGCCACGATGCCAGGCGCGGAATTTGAGCCGTTTAACGCGGATATCCTGCTGACTTTCATGGTTCATGCGATCATCTCCGGAAACGCCAGATTGCCGGGGCAGTAGCTGCTGACCCGGTTCAAGCACTTTGATATAGTCCCTGTGCAGCCTCCGCTCAATTGGAATCGCCTGACCCGATGCGCCCAGAAATTCTGTTTCCACTTTTTGCCCCGGTCAGCAGCCTGAATGGCGTTGGGCCGCAAACCGCCAAATTGATCACCCATCTGGCCGGGCCGAATGTGGTTGATCTGTTGTGGCATCTGCCGGGCGATTTGATCGACCGCCGTTTCCAGCCCAAACTGGCCGAATTAACCGAAGCGAATGACGGCCAGATCGTCACGCTTACGCTCAAGGTCTGGGGGCATGAGGCCCCGGCCAGCAAACGCCTGCCCTACCGGGTGCGCTGCACCGATGGCAGCGGCGGCGAGATCACGCTGATATTCTTTCATGCCCGACCAGATTATCTGTTGCGCACCCTGCCCGAGGGTGCAATTCGCATTGTCAGCGGCAAGCTGGAGCATTTTCGCGGCGATCTGCAAATCACCCATCCCGATTATATTCTCAGCCAACAGGAATTTGAGGCCATGCCGCAGGTCGAACCCGTCTATGGCCTGACAGCCGGGCTGGCCGCGCGAACCCTGTACAAGGCGATCGGCGGGGCATTGGCGCGCGCGCCTGCGCTGCCGGAATGGCAGGATGGCCCCTGGCTGCGCCAGAATAATTGGTCCGGATGGCGCGAAAGTCTGATGACCGCGCACCGGCCCGTCAGCGCCGGGGAACTTTCAGATACGCATCCCGCCCGCATGCGGCTCGCCTATGATGAATTGCTGGCCAATCAGTTGGCGCTGATGCTGAGCAGGCTGAGGATGCGGCGGCAAGCGGGCCGCAGCATTACCGGCGATGGCAGGCTGCGCGACAGGCTGATCGCGGCCCTGCCCTTCCGCCTGACCCCGTCGCAAAGGCACACTTCTTGTCATGGGCGCCCTGACCCGGCGCGGCATACCGCGTCCGTTATGCATGGCGGTGCTGCTGGTCGGCCTGGTTTCATACTACAGCGCGTATCTGGTGGCCGTAGTCATAGCGCTCGCTGTGCTTGACCTGTTCATGCAGTCAGTCCGGCGGTGACGGGCATTGCTGCGCTCTTCATCGTGGTGGCTGTGGCGTTCCCCGCCTTGACGCTATGGCTCAAGCATACACACGGCGGGCGCTTTCGATACCTGCTGACGCGCATTCCGGGCGTCAGGGACCTGGTCAGCGCGGTCTCTGACGCG
>JAHHGO010000174.1 GCA_023252275.1 Alphaproteobacteria bacterium | reverse complement strand
TTGGCTTCTTCAACATGCCCCATTGAATCAAAAAGCCCGGCGCGCCGCCAGGCTTTTCTTAACTTTGTCAGCAGTCTGGGGCGGCGTTTTTACGCCGCCCCGGAATGGCTGAAATTAATCAGACAAGTCTATTCTTCGTCCTGGCCGGGCGTTTCGTCTTCTTCGAAAAGTTCTTCCAGCTCCAGATCTAGCGCATCGTCATCTTCATCGGCATTGACAAGAACATTGACGCCCAAAGCCTGCTTTTCCGCTTCTTCCTGTGAACGCGCCACATTGACGGTCACACGGGCGGAAACTTCGGGATGCAGAATGATGCGCACATCATGCAGGCCAAGATTTTTGATCTGACGCAGCAGCGCCACTTGCTGGCGCACAACCGTGAAACCATTTTCACTCATCACGCCGGCGACATCGCGGCTGTTGACGGAACCGTAAAGCAGTCCGGATTCGCCTGACTGGCGCAGGATCACGAAGGATTTACCCTCCATGCTGGCTGCAACCTTTTCAGCCTCTTTGCGGTGCTCCAGATTGACTGCTTCAAGCTGAACACGGCGGGTGTCAAAATATTTCAGATTTTCCTCGGTCGCGCGAAGCGCCTTGCGGCGGGGCAACAGAAAATTGCGCGCATAGCCGTCCTTGACTTTGACGACTGCGCCCATTTGGCCAAGTTTCTCGACCCGTTCCAGCAATACGACCTGCATCAGATTTCCTCTCGCCCTTTATGGCCTGGCAACAGCATAGTTCAGGCGCAAATTGGCAAATTGTTCAACCAGCCCGATCCCCACAACAAGTAAGGCTGGCCAGCCAAAAATTAACAATAGCATGTAAAGGCCGGCCAGAACAAATCCCCGGCCCGCCAAGCGGTGGGAGATAACATGAACGGTCGCCAATCCCAAGAAAAAATACGGAATAAGCGCCAAAGTCGCGATAACCGCCCCCAGCAGGCCAATATCGCCCGGAAATAATGCCATAATCAGCCCCCCGCTCAGGGGCCAGATCAGGAATTGCGGCAGATACATGCCAAGAAAATCGGGGGATGGACGCATATTTCTGCCAAGCCGGACCAGTAAGCGTTGCGCCAATACCCCATTGGCAATGCAGAGCAGGGTCCAGAACAGGGCCAGTCCCGGCAATGCCATTTGTATCAGATTCTGCCGCAGATCGGCTTCGTCCGATGGGACGCCGCCTGTCTGCATCTGCGCCTGAATGATTGTCTGGGTCAAAATATCGACCTGAAGGATCCGCGGTATCCACGCCCCCAGCCCGCCTTCGACGGTCTGCATATATGCGGCGAGCATGGTCATGATGGCTATACCCAGACCGCACAGCCAGGCAAACAGCAGCCCGGTGGGGTAATATTCAATTTTTGTCTGGCCATCATCGGCAAGCACTTCGCGGGACCAGGCTGCGGCATGGCACAGCAGCATCGGCGCTGCGGCGTTCACGACAAAATAGGCGATGGCCAGTTGCGGCCCGCCCGCCAGGGTGATGGCAAGGGTGCCCACAGCGCCCGCTATGTGCACACAGACGCCGCCATAAGCGAGCCCCGCCATGAACAAGGGCAGGGGCGACAGATAAATCGGAATAATTGAAAGCGCCGAGCCGGATGCCGCCGATCCATAAAGGACCGCGCTCAATAACCCCGCGCCGATACTTATGAACAGGAATGGGGGCATGGACAAGCCGCGTGACAATGATAAGGAAATGGGGGCGGAAATCCGCCCCCAGACAATTGAAGCTAGCTGATTATATAGGGCAGCAGGGCCAGTTCGCGCGCCCGCTTGATGGCGCGAGCCAGTTCGCGCTGCTTCTTTTTGGATACCGCCGTAATGCGGCTGGGGACGATCTTGCCACGTTCGGACAGATAGCGCTGCAACAGCTTGATATCCTTGTAATCAATCTGTGGCGCGTTATCGCCGGAAAAGGGGCAGGTCTTGCGGCGGCGGAAAAATGGCCGGCGGGCTGCGTCTTCGCTCATTCGTCATCTCCCGCAATATCGGCCAGGCGCACAGTGCCATGATCGCCATCATCTTCGAACAGACGGCGGGTGCCGCCCTCAGTGCTGCGCTCGCGGCGCGGGCCGCCGCCATTCTCGCCAAAGCCGCCGCGTTCTCTGCGGCCGCCGGGACGTGGGCCACGATCTTCACGTGACTGCATCATGGCGGATGGCTTGTCATCCAGCGCCTCTGTGCGCAGGGTCATGAAGCGCAAAATATCTTCATGAATGCCCATCTGCCGTTCCATTTCAGCTACCGCCGCGTGGGGTGCGTCGATATTCATCAAAACATAGTGCCCTTTCCGGTTCTTGCGAATCCGGTACGCCATGTTGCGCAGACCCCAATATTCGGTTTTACCGACATTTCCGCCACCTTCGGTTATGACGCTTTTAAACGTCTCCAAAAGGGCATCCACTTGTTGGGGCGACACATCCTGACGGGCGATAAAGACATGTTCGTAAGTCGTCATCTTATCCCTCTGGTTTCAAGACCATTCGCCATCCGCCCCGCTTTCTGGAGGGGGCAAAACCCATAAAAATCCCCCCGGACTGGCGGTCCGGGCGGGAAGCGGCGCACTATACGCGTAAAACCGGTCGATGCAAGGTTATATAGCCCCGATCAGCGCGTCGGGTATGTTCTCCCAGGCTTGCCGGACCGCAGGGAAGGGGTTGGAGACCAGTTTACTATCCGCGCCGAACATCATGGTGGTGCGCTGGCCCATATCATAGCTGGCCCATCCGGGCTTGCCCGAACGGGCAAAGGCGATCCAGGCGTCCATCATAAGGCCCGCCAGCATATCGGCCTGCGGGCCGGAGCCGGAGAATTTTTCCGCCCCTGGCAGGTTATAGGTGCCAAACACATAACCCAGTTCCAGCGCATGGCAGGCCCCGAAAGCGCCTTTCGCAATGGGGGATTTCCAGTCAAACAGATAAGCATAGCCCGTGCCGCCATTTTTGGTGTGCGCCTCCATCAGCCGGGTGGCGGGGGCGGTAAATATCCGGTCGGTCTGCACCGCCATGAATTGGTTGGGCGGCGTTGGCGCTTCGCCGCGCGCCTCCAGCATGGCGGGATAGGGGGCCAGCAGTTTTTTGAAGTCAACATCCGGCAGGGTCAGATTGAGGCGCTTCAGCATGCTTTCTTCGTTGAGGCCGGTTATGGCCTTTTCCATCGCCCCGAACAGTTTCCATTCTTCGGTGGTGCAGCCGGTCATGATGGGAATATGCCGGGTTGCTCCGCCGCGCACGGTGTGGATTGGGAAATCCGGCAGCACCTCGCCATCGACGGCGGGACGGAACGGCATGCCGCCAACTTCGGCCACCGTATGTCCGGGCACCTTGTTCAGCGCCAGATGCGCCTGGGCGCGCATAAAGACCTTACCATCGGCCTTGCGCAGATCATCGGCTGTCTTCAGCTCTGTAGCCGCCAATACCGCTTCGGCGACACGCACCGCCTGCGCTTTGCTTGCCGCCGTGTGACAGGCCCCGCTTTGCGGGATCGCCTTGTGGAACAGACCTTTTGCGGCGGGCAGGCCAAGCAGCGCGCCAACGCTCATGCCGCCAGCGGATTCGCCAAATATCGTGACATTAGCTGGATCGCCGCCAAACGCTGCGATATTATCTTTCACCCATTGCAGGCCCGCCACCTGATCCAGAAGGCCTTCATTGCCGGTAGAAGGGATCGCGCCTTTGGTCACTTCTTTCAGGTTGAGAAAGCCCAGCGATCCGAGGCGGTAGTTCACCGTAACCACCACCACATCGCCGCGCCGCGCCAGCCTGTCGGCGATATAAATCGGTTCGCTGCCGGAACCAATTACAAATGCGCCGCCATGCAGCCACACCATCACGGGGCGCTTCTTGTTGTCCGCGCCAGGTGTCCAGACATTGAGATACAGGCAATCTTCGCTGGCTGGCCAGGGGCTTCCGCCAAAAAGTCCATCCATCATGGAAGCATTCTGCAAGGCCGTATCGCTGAATTTTTCAGACTTACGGACACCCGTCCAGGGTTTGGCGGGTTGCGGCGGCAGCCAGCGCAGATCGCCTGTTGGCGGCGCTGCGTAAGGAATGGCCTTGAACAGGGTAATTCCATCCTTGGCCGCGCCCTCGATCTTTCCGCTACGCGTTTCCACTATGGTCATTGGATTTCCTCCTCTGGATATGATTTCTTATCATGAATGCTAACCGAAATTTGTTGCGCTTGAACAGGGCGAACTGCGCGGCTATCAGTGGCGTATAATTTTTATCAGGAGAATCCTCATGGCGCGCGCATTCACATTCCCCGGACAAGGCAGCCATTATATTGGCATGGGCAAGGAGTTGGCAGAAGTTTATAAAGTTGCGCGTGAACTGTTCGAGGAGGTCGAAGAAGCCCTTCAACAGAAGCTGACTGTTTTAATGTGGCAGGGGCCGCCAGAAGAATTGCAACTTACTGAAAACGCCCAGCCGGCACTGATGGCGGTCAGTATGGCCATCATGAAGGTGCTGGAAAAAGAGGCCGGCCTTCATCTGGCAGGCAAGGTAAAATGGGTGGCGGGCCATTCGCTCGGTGAATATTCCGCCCTGGCCGCCGCCCGGTCCATCAGCGTGGCCGACACGGCGCGGCTGCTTAAATTGCGTGGCCAGTCCATGCAGAAGGCTGTTCCAGTTGGCATGGGCGCGATGGCGGCGCTGCTTGGGGCCGATATCGATACCGCCAGGGCGGCGGTGGCCGAAGGTGCTAAGCTGGGCGTCTGTCAGGTCGCCAATGACAATGCGCCCGGCCAGATTGTAATCAGCGGGGCTGCCGCCGCCGTTGAAGCCGCTATCGCCGCGGCAAAAACCATGGGCGTCAAGCGCGGCATGTTATTGCCGGTCAGTGCGCCATTTCATTGCGCGCTCATGCAGCCCGCCGCCGATGCGATGGCCGAGGCGCTGGAAAAGACGAAAATGATTGATCCCGCAGTCGCTGTGATCGCCAATGTCACGGCTGGCCCTGTGGATGAGGCCAGTGAAATCCGCCGTCTGCTGGTGTCGCAGGTGACAGGGCTGGTTCGCTGGCGCGAAAGCGTTGAATATATGGCGGCCAATGGCGTCGATACGATTGTCGAACTGGGTGCGGGAAAGGTGCTCACGGGCCTGGCCAAGCGCATTAATCCGGACCTGACCCTGCATAGTATCGCCACGCCGGCGGAACTGGACGCTTTCGTCAAAACACTTTGAGGCTATTTCCGGGCATTCAGCCATTCGGCGGCCAGCGGCGCGAAATAGCTGAGAATGCCATCGGCCCCGGCGCGTTTGAAGGCCAGCAGGCTTTCGATCATGGCGCGTTCCTGATCCAGCCAGCCATTTTGCGCGGCGGCCATCAGCATGGCGTATTCGCCGGACACCTGATAGGCGAAGGTCGGCATCTGAAATTGCTGTTTCACCCGGTACAGCACATCTAGATAGGGCATGCCGGGTTTTACCATCACCATATCGGCGCCCTCGGCAATATCGAGGGCGACTTCGCGTAGCGCCTCATCGGAATTGGCCGGGTCC
>JAHHGO010000173.1 GCA_023252275.1 Alphaproteobacteria bacterium | reverse complement strand
ATGGCGGCGCGGCGGAAACACTGCGGGCCGCCAATGGGCAGCTATTCGGTTCGCTGTTTTCGCCCGGCGATGCGGACGCGCTGGCGGCGGCCTTGTCGCAAGCCCTGGCATCGCCGCGCGGCGGCGGCGCGCAACAGATTGCGGCGGCGCGCGCCCATGTGCTGACGCATTATTCCACTGCTGTGATGTGCGCACGGACTTTGGAGCTGTACCGAACCGTGCTGGCTGATAAATGAAGCAGATACTGGTCATCAAATTCGGGGCGCTGGGCGATTTTGTGCTTGCTATGGGGCCGTTCCGGGCCATTCGCGCGCATCATCCGGGTGCGCAGATCACGCTGCTGACGACGCCGGCTTTCGCGGCCATGGCGCAGGCCTGCGGTTATTTCGATGCGGTCTGGACATTTGGCCGTCCGGCAAAAAGCGATCTGACGGGTAACTGGCGTTTATTTCGCGCTTTGCGCGGCGGCGGCTTTGAACGGGTCTATGATCTGCAAACCTCCACCCGGTCGAGTTTTTATCGCAATTTTATGCGCGGGGCGGAATGGTCGGGCATTGCCAGGGGATGCAGCCATCCGCATGCCAATCCCGGGCGCGATCGGATGCACACGCTGGACAGGCAGGCCGAACAATTGGCGATGGCGGGGATTACCCCCGTAGCACCCCCCGATCTATCATGGGCGCAGCCTGATATGGCCCATTTCAACCTGCCGCCGCCCGGCTCTTATATATTGCTGGTTCCGGGCGGCTCGGCGCACCGGCCCGCCAAGCGCTGGCCCGCGCCGCATTATGGCGAACTGGCGGCCCGGCTGCGGGATCGGGGCTATACCTGCCTTATTCTGGGATCTGGGGTGGAACTGGCGCTGGCCGATGAGATTGAGGCGATGTGCCCTTCCGCTGTCAGCTTCATTGACCGTACCAGCTTTATGGACATAATCGTGCTGGCGCGGGGCGCAAAGGCGGCGATTGGCAATGATACCGGCCCGATGCACCTGATCGCGGCGGCCGGATGCCCTTCACTGGCGCTGTTTTCCGGGGCCAGCGACCCGGCCCTGTGCGCGCCGCGCGGCCCGGATGTGACCATCATCCGCCGCGAGCCCCTAACAGCCCTTGCAGTTGACGAGGTGGCAAGCCATCTAAAATTTCTGTAAGATAATTTTTTTGAAAGATTTACTTGCGCTTAATGCGCCGGTGAATATTGTCAAAAACAGAACTGTCACTGCAAAAGGGAGAATTTTACATCGTACGTCGACCAATGGCAGCGCAACCGTCCCGGGAGGGGCCGCGCGTAAACGAAGAAATTGATGTGCCGAATGTCAGGCTCATTGACGGGGAAGGGACTCAGGTAGGTGTTGTCACCACGCGCGCGGCGATTCAGGCGGCGATGGATGCGGGCCTGGATCTGGTGGAGGTGTCGCCCAACGTCGATCCTCCGGTATGCAAGCTTCTGGATTATGGGCGCTTCAAATATCAGGCCCAGAAAAAAGCCAATGAAGCCCGCAAAAAACAGAAAATCGTCGAGATCAAGGAAATCAAGATGCGCCCGACCATCGATATCCATGATTATGGGGTGAAAATGAAGGCGGTGCAGCGCTTTTTTGAGGAAGGCGACAAGGTCAAGGTCACCATCCGCTTTCGCGGCCGCGAACTGGCGCATCAGGAGCTGGGCATGAAACTGCTTGAGCGGGTGCAGGTGGACACCGCCACCGCCGCCAAGGTGGAGCAGTGGCCCAAAATGGAAGGCCGTCAGATGACCATGGTGATGGCCCCCAAATAGGGGGCCTGGGGTCATGGCCCCCGAATAAGGGGCCTTCCCGAAGGCCCTCTAACGCCAATGATGCTGCAACCAGTTTGCTGATATATCTCCCGGATACGGCGTCACCATATCCGGGAGATATTGCCGCCTGTCAGGCGATATCGCCCGCAAAAGTGAAGCCGGAGGCAACCCCTGTCAGCTTGATAAACACGTCATCCGCGGCAACGCCCGTGCCGGAGCCGGTTCTTTCAAAATACACATAGGTGTCGCCACCGGACACGGCAAACGAAACGCCCAGATCGGTGGTGTTGGCGGTTGCCATCGCCGTGGCGATTTGCGCCGCGGTTGAACCACCCGCTAGCGCGTCCACCGCGGTTTGCACGGCGGCTTGCTCGGCAGACGCCACCTCGGTGACGTCGTAGAAGATCAGAACATCGGCGTCGATGACAAAATCGGTGATCGTTTCCCCGGTGGTTAAGCCCGATGCATTCCCCCCTGCGGCCCCGTTGAAGCCAAAGGCGTCAAAGCCGCCACCGCCGGTAAGCGTATCGGCATCCCCTTCACCATAGATATATTCACCTCTGCTGGTTCCTGTGATGGTGTCGGCCCCGGCACTGCCTAAAATAATTATCCTGTCGCCGGTTGGGGTCGTGGTAAAGGCTTCAACGCCAGCCGCAGTGGAGGAATCCTCGAAAGTAAGTTGCGAGAAGTCCTGCACGCCGCTGGCATGGATATATAGCGCGCCGAATTTACCTGTGTCCGTCAATGCCTGATCATTGTAGCTGTTGATTACAATTGCCTGATCATGCAACTGGCTGCCCGCGAAAATGGCGAAAGTGTTAAAATCAAGCTCGGCGTCATCGCCATTGCCTTTCGTGCGGATTAAGATGCGCTCAATGCCCAGGTTGGTGAGTGTGGGGGTTCCACTCAACCCTCTGAAGTCGGTCGAGTAATAGGCCAGAAGGCTGTCCAAACCTGTGCCGCCATCGAGTGTGTCGCCCAGCGCCTGATCCACCGCTGAGTCGCCAGCAACGGAGACCGTTGAACTGAAACTGCCAAAATAGGCGAACACATCATCGCCATCGCCGCCGTTTAGTTCATCGGCGCCAAGGCTGCTGAAGATACGGTCATTGACGCTGGTGCCGGTGATGGTGTCGGCCCCGGCACTGGTGAAGATGTTGAGAATGTCCGTGCCGCTGACGAAGGCGGTAGAGTTGGAGTATATCGCGTTAAACGTAAGCTGCGAGAAATCCTGCGCGCCCGAAGCGTTGATGTTGAGCGTCGCCACATTCGTGGTGTCGCTTAAGTCATTCGCATTTTTGGCGGTGTTGATCCCTATCGCCTGACCGGTCAGCTGTGCGCCGCTCAGGGTGGCGGAAACAGCGTTTGCCCCCTTGTGGGTGATTATGACAGCTTCAAGGCCGTTGGCCGTCAGCGCCGCGCCGCCGTTAAGGGTGGAGAAGTCGGTTGAGGCCTGGGCGTTGATATTATCCACTCCGGCGTCGTCGCCGCCATTGATGGTGAGGTCTGTTGCATCGCCAGCCCGGAATATGAATCCGTCCGAACCGCCCCCGCCATTCATCACGTCGCCCGACGAGAAGCCGAAGAAGAAGTCGCTGCGGCTGGTGCCGGTAATGGTGTTTGCATCTGCGTTGCCGGAGATAAAGACACGGTTGTTGAGCGCGTCAAAGGCGGTGACATCGGCGCTGGTGGTGTCGATTTTGCTGAAGGTAAGCTTCGTGAAATCATGAACCGCGCCGTTGGCGATAATGTTCAGCGCCGCGAATTTACCGGTGTCCGCCAAAGCCGGATCGTTATAGGCGTTGACCGCGATTGCCTGATCATGCAGCTGGCTGCCATTGAAAGTGGCGTGGGTGTCGAAGTCGAACGCGCCGCCGCCTTCCGCCTTGATAAGGATGCGCTCCAGAGAGATGGAGGGGTCTGTCAGCGGCGTAGCGCCGTTGGACAGGGTTCTGAAGTCCGTCGAGTAATAGGCCAGCAGGGTATCATCGCCCGCGCCGCCATTGACGGTGTCGCCCAGCACATAGCTGTCCGACGCATCGCCCTTCACGCCGCTGCCAAAATAGGTGAAGATATCCTTGCCATCGCCGCCGTTCAGCATATCGGCGCCCAGGCTGCTGAAAATGCGGTCATCGATGCTGGTGCCGGTGATACTGTCATCCCCGGCGCCGCCATTGATGTTGATGATGTCCGTGCCGCTGAGGAAGGACGGGTCAATGACAAGTTTCGAGAAATCATTGTTCGCGCCGCTGGCATTTATGTTCAGGGTGGCAACGCTTGTACCCGGCGTAAAGAAGTTTGCCGTGCTTATCGCAGTAGTCTGGTTATGTAACTGTGCGCCGGTAAAGGTAGCCATAACAGCAGTAGCCGTTTTTGATGCAATTGTGACACGCTCAATTGAGTTGGCGCTCAGCATGGCGCCGCTATTCAAGCCGGAGAAATTGGTCGTAACACTGGCCTGAATTTGATCAAAACCAGCACCGCCATTGATGGTCACGCCTGTCGCCGTACTTTCACCAAAGAAATGGAAACTGTTGTTGCCTCCTCCCCCGTTCATCACGTCGCCGGTGGAGAAATTTACGAAAACGTCATTGCTGTGGCTTGTGCCGGTGAGGGTGTCGGCAACACTATTGTCTCCCCGAATGGTGACAAAGCCATCAAACACACCGATGTCAGAGTTGCCAGGATCAGTGTCGGCGAAGGTCAGTTTTGAGAAATCCTGTGCGCCGCTGGCGAATATATTAAGCTGCGAGCCATTCGCAGTGTCCGTGATAGCTGGATCGTTATAGCTGTTAATGGCAATCACCTGGTTATGCAACTGACTGCCAGTAAATGTGGCTTGAGTGTAAGAATCCCCTTTGGTGGTGATCAGCACACGTTCTATGAAAGCGTCGGTCAGGGTCGGGTTCGCCAGCAACTGGAAACCATTATTGAAATCGCCCGTGACGGCTAAAACCGTATCCATCCCCTCGCCGCCATTGATGGTTTCGCCGGCCGCGACATCGCCGGTGTTGAACAGGAAGGTGTCGTCGCCCGTGTCGCCGTTCAGCGTATCTGCGCCGGCAAGGCCGTTGATGGTGTCATTGCCGCCGAGCCCGTTGATCACATCCGGGCCGGAGGTGCCGGTGAGCGTGTTGTCACCGTCCGTGCCATCAATGGAAGCGGGCGGCGGCGGCGGCGGCGGCGGCGGAGGCGGAGGAGGCGGAGATTCCACAACTGGCGGCGGCGGTGGAGGAGGCGTTTCCACCACAGGCGGAGGCGTCACCACAGGCGGCGCGATGATGTCGTCAAATTCGGCCAGCGCGCTGGTGATCGAAGATGGCGCCGCGGTCACGTCCGCGATCGCTTCCCTTGCTATCTCCAGCGAGAACTCAACATTCTGGCTGTCCAGCAGCGCGGTAAACGCTTCCGCGACAGTCACCCTGTTGGCGACCACGACGGCGTCGTCGCCCTGCGCGCCGCTGACAATATCCTGAATGATGCGGCCAACCGGAAGGCCTGAATTCAACTGCGTTCTCCAGTTTTGCAGATTCGCCCGGCACGAACAAATCTGGCAGAGGGTCACGCGGAAAGAGTTTGGACATGGCCTGAGTAAAGTCCTTGGATATCACAAGTTTCTGGTCTTCCAGTTCGAACAGAATTACGCCGCGGGATGTGTATCCATTGCCAAAAATCACTTCCGGATTCCAGGGTGACGGGATAGCCGGAATCTTAATTCTCACATTGATGTCCGG
>JAHHGO010000172.1 GCA_023252275.1 Alphaproteobacteria bacterium | reverse complement strand
CAGAATACAGCGCACCGTCGCACCGCCCGCCCGTAGGCGGCGGATCAGATCAAGGCTTTTATAGGCCGCAATACCGCCGCCGATAATCAGAAGAATGCGCTTGCCGGTTAACATATGCCCTGCCCGGATAGAGGGAGTGGTAATTATATTATTCTACTCTATCCGCATGTAAATTAAAAGGGCGATGCGCAAACACTATCCAGCCCATCAGGGCTGGAATTCCCCCAGCGTCCTAAAGCCAGCTTAACACCAGCACGAGGATTGCCACACCCGCCACCCACCATCCCAGACCGGCCCTGCCGTTCTGCGGCGGGGGGCTTGGTTCATCGCCAGTGTCCTCGCCATAGAACCGGCTGGCGGCGCGTTCGGCGCGCTCGATCAGATGCGGCAGGTTGGGCAGGGCGCGCGCCAGCGCCGCAGCGCCCTCGGCGGCTTCCATCAGCCGCGCCTCGGGCCCCAGATGCTGCGCAATCCAGTCCGCAATCACCGGCTCCGACACTTCCCAGAAATCCACATCCGGGTTCAGCCCGCGCGCCACGCCTTCGACCACCACCATGGTTTTCTGCAGCAGCAGCAATTGCGGTTGTGTGCGCATGGAAAAAGTTTCTGTAACGCGGAACAATTGCGCCAGCAGGCGGCTCATGGAAATTTCGGATGCGCGCAGCCCAAAAATCGGTTCGCCCACCGAACGCAGCGCCTGCGCAAAAGCGTCGACCGATTTGCCGCGCGTGACAAAGCCCGCCTCGAAATGCAGTTCCGCCACCCGGCGGTAATCGCGGCGCAACAGGCCATACAGAATTTCCGCCAGATAGCGGCGGCTGCGCGGATCAAGCCGCCCCATAATGCCGAAATCCACGGCGATAATGGCTCCGCCCGGCCCGGCAAACAGATTGCCCTGATGCATGTCGGCGTGAAAAAACCCGTCCCGCATGGCCTGTTTCAGGAACAAAGTGATCACCCGCGCGGCCAGCCGCTGAAGATCATGACCCGCCGCAAGCAGCGCGGCAGTGTCGCCAATGGAAACGCCATCCACCCATTCCAGCGTCAGCACCCGGCGTCCCGTGCGCCGCCAGTCGATGGCGGGCACGCGAAACTCGCCGGCGGCAATTTCCGCCGCCATGTTTTCGGCCAGTTCGGCGGCTGCGGCGGCCTCGTAACGCAGATCCATTTCCAGCGCGACGCTTTCGCTCAGTATACGGACCACTTCCGTCAGGCGCAGGCGGTGCAGGGCGGGCTGGGTGCGCTCCACCAGTTGCGCGGCCCACATAAAACTGTCGAGATCGCGGGCAAAGGCCTGCTCGACGCCGGGGCGCAGAATTTTGACCGCCATCTGTTTGATGGTAATTGCATCATCTGAATCTGTCTTGTTCGCCACACGCGCCTGATGCACCTGGGCGATGCTTGCCGCCGCAATGGCCGGGCCAAAGTCAATGAAATGATCGCCCAGTGCGCCGCCCAGTTCCTGGGTGATGGCGGCCTCGGCCTCCGATTGCGAAAAAGGCGCCAGCCGGTCCTGCAGGCGCATCAGATCGCGCGCCAATTGTTCGCCAATCACATCCGGGCGCGTCGCCAGCATTTGCCCCAGCTTGATATAGCTGGGTCCCAGATCCTGCAGCGCCTCGGCCAGTCTTTCGCCCGGGCGCTTGGCGTCATTGGCGGCAATGCGCGCCTCCCACGGCATGCGCAGTTTGGCCAGCCAGTGCGCCACCCGGATCGCCAGCGGCGGCGCAGGCAGATCGGTAAATGGAAACAGCGCGTCATGGCGCGCCAATATGCGCGCGGCGCGGATCAGGCGTCTGCTGTTATCAATCGCGGCAATGGGATCAAACATGGGAGCGTTTATATCCGCCAGCCGGAGTGAATGGCGGCAATGCCCGCCGACTGATTGCGGAATGTCACCTGGGAAAATCCGGCATCGGCGATCATGCCTGCGAATTTCTGCTGATCGGGAAATTGCCGGATGCTTTCGGCCAGATATTGATAGGCGTCGCGGTTGCCGCCAATGACATCGCCCAGCAGCGGCATTAATTTGAAGGAATACAGATCATAGAGCGTATCCAGCCCGGGCAGGATGACGGCTGAAAATTCCAGGCACAAAAACCGCCCGCCCGGTTTCAGCACCCGGCGGGCCTCACGCAGCGCCGCATCAATATGGGTGACATTGCGAATGCCAAAGGCAATCGAATAGGCGTCAAAGGAACAGTCCGGGCAGGGCAGGCGTTCCGCATCGCCCGCCAGCCAGTGAATGGGGACGCCGGGCGCGCGCCTGCGCCCCTCATTCAGCATACTGACATTAATGTCGCAGACGGTAATATCAGCCTGCCCGTTCACACGGTCCAGCACCCGGGACGCAATGTCGCCGGTGCCGCCCGCCACATCGATCATTTGCAGGCCGGGGCGCGGACGCAGCCAGTCCACCAGCGCCGCCTTCCACAGCCGGTGCATACCGCCCGACAATACGTCATTCATCAGGTCATAACGATTTGCCACCGCATCAAACACGCCGCCCACAAGGCGCTGCTTATCGCCTTCTGGGACTTCCCTGAAGCCAAAATGAGTGAAGCCAAAATGAGAGGAGGATGTCATGTCTGGATCATAAAGCAATTTGGTTCTAGACTGAACCATTCAGTTCATCTGTCCCGATAGGGATTTAAGAGGAAGCCCATGTCCAGCACATCTGCCGTCCCATATCATGACGCCATCATTATCGGCGCAGGCGTAACCGGCCTGTCAGCTCTACCGCTTGCGGGAGCTGGGGTTAAAGGCGCGCATTTATGAGGCGGCGGCCGGCGTGGGCGGCACCTGGTTCTGGAACCGCTATCCCGGATGCCGGTTTGATTCCGAAAGCGAGACCTATGCCTATTCCTTTTCGAAAGAGCTGCTGCAGGAATGGGACTGGACCGAGCATTTTACGCGGCGGGCGATTGCCGCATCATAAGTGTGCGAAGTGTCGTTGCGGTCATTCAGCATTTGCAGCCATGCGGCTTCATGATCAATCCATTGCGCCGTGAATGCCTCACGCAGCACAGCGCGCGGCGTTGCGGCGGCGATGCCTTCCGCCTCAAGCATGCGTTTTAGCGTTTTCCAGTTCAGTTCGAAGGCGAACTCGAAGCGCTGGATGGTGCCATCAATGGCTAATGGATTGGTCTCGGGTTCGTCCAGGGCTTGCTTTAACCGGATTACGGCCTGTTCCAGATTGCGCAGCGATTGTCCGATCTTATCTGCGCTCATATAATAGCTGTCCTTCCGCAGTGATCCGCGCTGTCAGTTCAGGCGCCGCTTCCTCCAGGCGTATCACGTCGATCTTGAGCAAAGTATCTGCGCTGTCAACGGTCTCGTAAATGTCTGCCCAGACATGGGCGTCCGCTTCGGGGCAGGCAATCGCCAGATCAATATCAGAGCGTGGCAGCGCGTCGCCACGCGCCCGCGAACCAAACAGATAAATCCGCTCGATCTGCGCAAAGCGCCGTAACCTTCGCACGATGCCTTGCGCCGGACCGGTCAAGGAGCGGGAATGGATGACCGAATTCATGTACGAACCATAGCTTATGCCCTCAAGCCACGCTACAACAGATCATGCCTGAATTGCCAGAAGTTGAAACGATCCGCCGGGGGTTGGCGCCGCGCCTGACCGGGCGGCGGATTATCCGCGTGGATCTCAACCGCCCGGATTTGCGCTTTGCGTTTGGCGCGGGCTTTGCGCCCGCCCTGACGGGGCGGAAAATTCTGCATGTCGGGCGGCGCGCGAAATATCTGCTGATTGCGCTGGAAGATGGCGCCACGCTGCTGTCGCATCTGGGCATGACCGGGCGCTATGCTTTTGATCCCGAACCGGGGGCGCATGATCATGTGGCGCTGCATCTGGATGATGGCGTGCGGCTGGTCTATAGCGACCCGCGCCGGTTCGGTTTTATGGAATTGATCGCGCCGGGCGGGCTGGCGGAAAACCGTTTTTTGCAGGGCCTTGGCATTGAACCGCTGGGAATTGAATTAAGCGGCGGATTATTGATGCAGGGCTTCAAGGGCCGCCGCACGCCGCTGAAGGCAGCACTGCTGGATCAGCGCCTGATTGCCGGGCTGGGCAATATTTATGTCTGCGAGGCGCTGTATCGCGCCGGGCTTTCGCCGCGCCGTCTGGCGGGCACGCTCAAACCGGCGCGCGCCGAAAAACTGTCGGATGCGATCCGCGCCGTGTTGCAGGAAGCGATTGCGGCGGGCGGCTCGACGCTGCGCGATTTTGCCGCCGCCGATGGCAGCCTGGGCTATTTCCAGCATGGCTTCGATGTTTACGGGCGGGAAGGCGCGCCGTGCAGACACTGCGGCAAAAAGATCATGCGCATCGTGCAATCGGGCCGCTCCAGCTTCTATTGCCCCGGCTGTCAGCGCTGAAAGTTTCATGCTACAATTTGCAAAACATATAAGGAGCGCCCCATGACCTATGAAAATATCATCGTTGAAACACATGGCCGGGTCGGCCTGATCCGGCTGAACCGGCCGCAGGCGCTGAATGCGCTGTGCAAGGCGTTGATGGATGAGCTGGGCCGGGCCATTGATGGCTTTGAAGCCGATAAAGGCATTGGCTGCCTGGTGATCACGGGTTCCGATCGCGCCTTTGCCGCGGGCGCCGACATCAAGGAAATGCAGCCCAAAACCTATATGGGCGTGTTCATGGAAGACTTCATTACGGCGAATTGGGAACGCACGGCGCGCGCCCGCAAGCCGGTGATCGCGGCGGTGGCGGGCTTTGCGCTGGGCGGCGGCTGCGAACTGGCGATGATGTGCGATTTTATCCTGGCCGCCGACACCGCCAAATTCGGCCAGCCGGAAATCAATCTGGGCGTGATGCCCGGTGCGGGCGGCACGCAACGCCTGACCCGCTTTGTGGGCAAATCCAAGGCCATGGAAATGTGCCTGACCGGGCGCATGATGGATGCGGCCGAGGCGGAACGCGCGGGCCTGGTCAGCCGTATTATTCCCGCCGCCGATCTGGTGGCCGAGGCGCTGAAGGTTGCCGCCGTCATTGCGGAAAAATCCCTGCCCATCGCCATGATGACGAAAGAATCCGTCAACCGCGCCTATGAGGTTTCGCTCAGCGAAGGCGTGCGATTCGAACGACGCCTGTTTCATTCGCAATTCGCCATCAGGGACCAGAGCGAAGGCATGGCGGCCTTTGTGGAAAAGCGCCAGCCCAGGTTCAGCAACGAATAGAGCACTGGGGCGCTCCGCATTTAAGTCGAGGCGCTAACACTTTTTTCTTTCTCACCCCACCCCAACCCCTCCCCATAAAGGGGAGGGGCTTTCCCCGCAGAATTCTGGGCCTCTTCCCCCTCCCCCTCGTGGGGAGGGCCGGGGTGGGGGGCTGGAAAACGACCTGACTTAAACGCAGTATGCGCTACCCTTCGCTGAGCAATTTTTCCACCAGCGCCTCGCAGCGGGTGCGCTCGGGCGCGCCGAACTGCTGAATGCGCACCGCATAGGGATCGCCGCTGAAAAATATTTCATAATGTTCCTGGCGGCTGCCAAATTCGGTGGCGACCGCATCCCAGGCCAGCTTTT
>JAHHGO010000171.1 GCA_023252275.1 Alphaproteobacteria bacterium | reverse complement strand
GCCTGCCCCAGATTTTCCGCAATCACCGCGTCTTTTAGCAGGCCCGCATCGCTGGCGCCGGCAAGCGCCGTTTCCAGCATGGCGCGCACCAGAGATGCTTCGTATCCGGAGGATATTTCAATCAGCAACCGCCGTTGCATCGGTGATGTCGGTCTGTCCAGCGCCAACGGCGCTCTTGCACAGGATTGTCTTGACTGCGTTGGTGAGTTGCATCTGTATGCTCCTATTTCAAGGTTTCAGGATTAGGCGAGAGTGACGCGCGCAAATGCCTCACCAAGAACTGGCATTCCATCGACCTCTTGCCGTCCGATGAATCCGACCTGGTTTGTCTCGGCATAAAGCTCGTTAAGCCGCTGCATCTGCATGTTCATCGCGTCGGCGATCCAGTAGAAGCTCATGTCGCCGAACAGGCCGACATAAAGCCCGGTGGTGAACGTGTTTGGCGCGTACTCTGAAATGTCCATCGGATGACCGAGCACCGTGTCAGGCTCGCCCTCGCGCACGCTCGGACGCCACAGATATTGCCCGTCGCCATCCTTGAGCTTGGTGATCATTTTCACGGTATCGCGGTGGAAGGTCCAGTTCGCCCTCGCCCAATATTGCGCCTTGACGCTGTACTTGGCGTTGATCAGACCATCAAATGTAATGGCGCTGGTCGAGTTCCCGGTGGACACATCGCGCGATGTCGCAATGCCATCCGCCGACGCCGTGAATACGCCCAGCGGCTGCGCGCTTCCGCTGCCGGTCATGAAGCCTTTTTCCTCGGTGATGCCGAATTTATAGGCCAGCCGCTGCATGACAATGCTTTCGGCGGGAAGCAGCGACTTGCGCAGCAGATCATTGCTGACCTTGATGCGCTTGGCGAAGGCATGGGGAGTCAGCACACGCTTGCCGAACGCCATTGTCGAATCTTCGCTTCCGGTTTGCAGTTCGGTCGTCCAGTCCGCGTCCGCCGGATCAGCGTCAAGCGTCGGAACGCCAAGGGATTGAGCGGACGGCACCGGAATTTTTGTTGCCCGGCGGCGGATGAACACCTGATTGTCTACAGCCTGGATAAGCTGAGCAACGAACTGTTCAGGCGTCACCAGAAAGCCGCCCTCAACATCGGTCCCAACCGAAAGAGCGCGAAATTCGGGAAAGCCTTCGCCGGTGTTTCCACCCTTCAGCCATGACCGGAATCCCTGCATGCGCAATTCCGCAGGCTTGTCAGCCGCCGGGTCTTTGCGCTGCTCCGCATCGCTTTTGACGGCGCTCTCGCGGTCAAGCTCGATCTGGCGCTCTTCCATCCCGATCAGCTTGCGCATCTCCTCGGTTTTGTCGAACAGAGCCTCGTGCTTTTGAATTTCCTCCGGGGTCGGCGCGCGTTTTTCCGCTTCCGCGCCGTCCAGAATGGCGCGCATCTCGGCGGCGATCCTGGCGCGGCCTTCGCGCAATTCTTTCAGGCGATGGGTCATAGTGTTGGTCCTTCTTCTTTTGGTGGTGTTAAACGCTGGCCTGCATGGTCAGCATTTTCATTCGGGCAAGATCGCCCATGTCTTTTGCAGGTTCAGAATGTTTTCTGAACTCATCGAGGGACCGCAGCGCGGCCTCTGTTTGCGGGTAAGCCGGATATGTGACCGGCGAAACGTCAAACAGCCGGACATCCAGCAGCGTGCGGATCATTGCGCCGTCGATCAAATCCCACTGATCCTCGACGGTCTGAAATCCAAAGCTCATTTGCGAAATGTCGCCGCGCCGCAGAGATTCAATCAGTGAAGCGGCGGCGGGCGTATCCGGCGGGTCGATCTCGATGGCCAGGCCCTTTTGGTCCTCGCTGATGCGCAGCGTTTTTGCGCGGGTGCGGCCCAGCACAATATTAGGATCATGGTTAAATAGCGCGCGAACGTCATCGCCCAGCGCCTTTGTGAACGCTCCCGGCGCAATGCGCTCCCGGAAGCCTCCGAGGTCTTCCGATAACTGATTAAAGACAGCGGCGTATCCGAAAATCACCGGCGGCGCATCATCGCCAGCCGCCCGCAATTCCAGGTCAAGAGTCGATGTGCGACGTTCCATTTAGCTGTTCCTTTGGCATATCACCCGGCATTGGGTCATCTTCCGGCGCGGGCTTTGACGTCCCGCCTCGCATGAGCACGTCCATAATTTTGTCCAGCGGCGCCATGTTGCTCATGACGAAAGTCTGCTCGGCGGATTCGCCGTCCAGAGGATCAAGCCCCTCAAGCCGGCGGGCGTCATTCGGCTTCAGGGCGCCAATGCTGAACATCACGCGATACAGCGCGGAGCGGGCGGCGCTATCGCCGCGAAGCAATCCGTTCAGGTCGAACTCAATCTTGAGCGTTTGGCGTTCTGCAGGCGTTAGCAGCGAAATCGCCATGCGATCTTCCCAGCGCCGCACCCACGGCCTCAGCGTATCTGTGACGAACTCAATGGCCTGCATTTCGATATTCGAAAAGGTGGCCCGCGACAGATCGCCGATCTTGTGCGGCTGCACCCCAAAAATTCTTGCAATGTCCGATACCGAAAACTGCATCAATTCCAGATATTGAGCGTCACCGTTCGTCATGCCGATGTTTTTCCAATCAAACCCGCCGTGCAGTATGGCTATCTGCCCTGCGTTTTCAGGCCCGGCGTGCCGGTCGTTCCATGATTTGCGCACCGCCTTAACGGCTTCATCGGTAAGCGTTGGAGGGGTGAACAGCGCGCCTTTTGGGACCGCTGCGTTTCTCCAGAGATGGCCCTGATATTCCGCCGCTGTCATCGAATTGCCGATTGAGTTTCTGTGCAATTCGATTGGGGACAGCGAGCGTCCGGTTGGATTGAATGACAAGCCTGGCAGCCGCAGGATTTCACTGTTCAGAAAATATTGCTGCGCGCCACCTGGCGGCGAATAGCGGAAGGCGACCTGTCCGTTGTCCGCCAGGAACGGCCAGACAAGGTCAGGATGCAGAGGGATCAGCCTTTCAATCCGGCCACGGCTGTCAACCTCGATTTTAGAATATGCGTCTCCGCGCAGAGCACAATGCGCAACGCTGGTTTCGCGCCATTCAAAACTGGTCTGCCAGTCGTTCGGCTTTAGATGCAGCAGGTCATACAGCGGATGGTCAGTCGCGCGCTCGACGCCGCCCTTCGCCACCTTGCGGTAAACATGCAGCGGCACCTGCGCCACAGCCTGCGCCAGCACCCGCACACTCGCATAGACAGCGCCAACACGCATTGAACTGTCGGCAGTTATAGACGCGCCGCTCGCAGATATGTTGCCAAAGCCAAACAGTGCCGCCAAGGCGGGGTCGCGCGGGTGCTTCGGGTTAACGGATGATCGCGTGAATACTCCGGCCATCCGCGATAAAATGCTCAAATCACATCCCCCGCGCGCGCCATGATGTCCGCACTTGTCAGATAGCCTGATTTTGCAGGTGCGGCGGACGCAGCCATGCGCATCGCCATCGCCAGCGCCACCACGCCATCGATACGGCCTGAGGCGCGATGCTTGTCAAACTTGCGGTTGCCCGCCGGATCAGATGTAAGCGTTGCGTTCGCCGCGCACATCGTCGTGACCGGGTTTTTCGCAAGCCGCAGCGTGCCGTTGAAAATGGATTCCTCCAGCGCGTCAACCGCCAGCGTCATGTCTTTGTAGCCCTGGCCGTGCGCAACAAAGCGGATCGCACCTGCGGGCAGATAGACGCCTTCCTGCTGTTTATCCTCCACAGCGTTCACACCTATCTTGTCCAGCGAGCGCAAAAAATCCGCAATGCGCCAGCGGTCAAAAGCAATGGCTTCAAAATCCACATAGCTTGCGATTTCCTCAAATTCCATTGCTATAGCGTCATAGTCCAACGACGCGCCGGGCAGCGCCATCATGTGACCCTGGTCGCACCACAGCGTATAGGGCGCGCGGTCGCGGTCCTCGCGGCTTGCCAGCGTGGCCTTTGGCGTGAAATACCGCACCGTGGCGTCAAAGCTCTTGCCATCGTCTGATGGGAACACCATCGCCAGCGCCGTCAAATCGTTCTTGCTCGACAGATCAAGCCCCGCAAAGCACTTGCGCCCGCGATACTGCTCAATGTCGATCACGTCCACCAGCACCGAATCCCACATTGTCTTGGTGATCCATGCGGAATCGCTTTCCGTCCATTCACAAAAGTTCAGGCGCCGCACGATGTTTTGCTTTGCGGGCATACCAATCGCTTCCCGCACCTGCTCGCGCAGATATTTCACCGGCAAGCTGACGCCCAGATTCGGGTTGGCCTTGATCCACACGCTTTCGTCGCGCCAGTCGTCGCCTTCGTCCAGACTGGTGATGAAGCCGAACCATGAGTCATTGACGTCAACGCCTTGCAAAATCCGGATTGAATATTCATGGTGCCGGTAGCAGATGCTTTCGCGGTCGTGTCCGGCGTTCGTGATTTCGAATATCAATGGCTGATCGCGGCCCTTCGTACCCGCCACCAGCTTGTCAATCACCACCGGCGACGAATGTTCATGCACTTCGTCAATCAGCCCGCAATGTACGCGCTTGCCGTCCAGCCCCCTGCGCTCAGACGATATCGGCCGGAAAAAGCTGTTCGACTGCAGGTGCGCGAGGTTTGTCACTTTGCGCTGCCCTGTCGGCTGCAGGCGCCTAGATAGTTCCGGCGACGCCGCCACCATCAAGGCCGCATCACTGAATAGAATGCCCGCCTGATCCTGCGTGGTCGCCGCAGCAAACACCTGCGCGCCCGGCTCCTTGTCGGCGCAAAGCATATAAAGCCCGATGCCCGCGCACATCGGGGTCTTGCCATTACCCTTGCCGATTTCGCAGTAGACGTGCCGGAAGCGCCGGAATCCGTCCGGGCCAAGCCATCCAAAGATCGAGCCGACGATAAACTGCTGCCAGGGCTGCAGGATGAACGGCTGCCCCGCATGCTCGCCTTCCGCCAGCGTCAGCACGTCATGAAAAAAACCGATGGCCCTTAACGCCTTGGGTAAATCCCATTTCAGCCCGCGCGCCTTGCCGTGCTTCAGATCGTCCAGATGCCGCTGGCACGCCAGCCGGACATGCGGACCCGCGATGATATTGCCCTTGAGAACCGCCTTGGCGTACCCCGTTACGGGATCAGTCGAAATAGTCCGAGGCGTTTTTCTCACGGGATACCTTTTGCGGGGTCGTTATAAACCGTGAGCGCGCGCTTGGCGTCATGCCGAACTCGGCCCATAACGCTCGCATCTGTCCGATCTTTCCCGCCACCATCGCCGCCGGGTCTTTTTCAAATTCCGCCGTCAGGCAGCACAACGCCGCAAACGCTGAATCGTCCGCAGCTTTTATCAGGCCAACCGCGATTAGTTGCGGGGCGTACTGATCCCAGATTTTCGAGGCGCGGCCCTTTAGGTATTTGGGTTTTTCAACATCGCCGGAAAATAACGGCTCATTTTCGTTCACAGGACGATGGCCCGGATTTCCGGCCACCAGTTTTAGATGTGTTGGCTTGGGCTTGCGGCCACTGTTGCTCCTGGGGTTCATGAAATGAACTTTCTCAAAGCTTAGTTTCGCGATTTGCTAAAAAAAAATTGGGCGAACGGTCTGGGC
>JAHHGO010000170.1 GCA_023252275.1 Alphaproteobacteria bacterium | reverse complement strand
CGGTCGCCCGCAAACCCCGAAGCGGACACCATAATTTCCGTGAGCGCCTCTCCACGCAGCGACTTTACTGGATAGCGGTAAAGTTCGCTGATGGTTCCCAGTTTCATTTTCGCGGCCGGTCTTATTTATTCGCCGCGAACAATTCCAGACAGCGCTGTTTGGCGAGTTTGGCGCAGGCCTCGTTATAGTCGGTGCGGCGGTCGGACTGAAAGCCATGCCCGGCGTCATACACATAAACCGTCACATCGGGATGCGCCGCCTCTATCTTGCGCACCAAGGGCATGGGGATGCCTTTGTCATGTTCGCCGAAATGCAGGATGGTGGGGCATTTTGGTTTCTCATTGATATGATCGCCGATGCCGCCGCCATAATAGCCCGCCGCCGCCGCAAGCCCGGTACAGCGGCATGCCGCCACCCAGGCGATGGTGCCGCCATAACAATAGCCGGTCACGTACACCGGGCCTGCATTGCGGCCCTTGAGATAATCAATCCCGGCCTGCACATCCTGCACATTGTTTTCGGTGCTGGTTTTGGCGCGCAGCGCCAGCCCCTTTTGAATATCATCCGGCGAATAGCTCGCCTGAAAGTTTTTTTCCGCCCGGTCATACAGCGCGGGCGACACCACCTCCAGCCCGTCTTTCGCCCAGGCGTCGCATACATCCCTGATGTGATCGGTGACGCCGAAAATTTCCATCACGCAGACCAGACCGCCCTTGCGCGCGCCCTGCGCCTCTACATGATAAAAGTCGATGTCTGCCCCGTCGCCGCTTTTCAGCGTGATCATTTTTCCCAGATGCGCCATGTGCCGATCCTTCCCTGTTATGATTGCGGCTTGCGCATCACCATGCCCTGGCCGGTAAAGCGCAGCACGAGTTCACCCTTCTGATTGACCCCTTCATTGGTGCTGCGAATGATGCCCCATTGCGGCCGGCTTTTCATCAGTATTTTTTCCGCCGTGGTCGCCGAGAACGTAAGCACGTCGCCTGGCCGCACCGGGGTTGGCCAGAGCATATTGATAAAACCCGGCGACGGACCGTTTTGAGGCTTTGGCCCTGGTGTTTCGATTTCAGGCTTTTCATATTTTGCAACCTGTTCATTACGCTGTTTCATCATCGCGCGCATCCAGCAGGCAACCGTAAACCAGCCGCTGGCAATAATCCCGCCGAAATGCGACGCCGCCGCCGCCGCGGGATCAATATGAAACGGCTGCGGATCATATTTGCGCGCGAAGGCCATCATTTCGCCCTCCTCCATCTTCCATTCGCCAAGATCGATGCGATTGCCAAGCTCAATATCTTCCAGCCACTGCGCCATATGTCTATACCTCCGCGCCCGGATGGCGCCGCGCGATCATCATCAGTCCTTCCGTGATCATTTTTTCTTCGCCGTTCTGGTTGGTCATGGTGTAGCGGAACCGGGTAAGCCCCATTTCCGGGCGCGACTTTGACGCCCGGCGCTCCAGGCATTCGCGCTTCAGGGACAGAATATCGCCAGGACGCACCGGCGCGCGCCATTTCGTGTCCTCGACGCCGGGCGCGCCCATGCCCGCTGTTTCAAAGATGAAATGATCGCACATCATGCGCATGGCGATTGCGCAGCTATGCCAGCCGCTGGCGCACAACCCGCCCATGAAACTTTTCTTCGCCGCTTCTTCATCAATGTGCATCGGCTGGGGATCATATTCGCTGGCGAATTCTATGATTTCTTCCCTGGTGACGTGATAGGCCCCGAATTGCACTGCCTCACCCGGCGCAAAATCCTCCCAGTAATATTTTATTTCCGGCATGTCATTCCTCTTGTTCAGTTCGCGAAGCGGAAATGCAGCACATCGCCGTCGCGCACCACATATTCCTTGCCTTCCAGACGCATTTTGCCGGCATCCTTGGCGCCGGTTTCGCCGTTGCAGGCGGTATAATCATCATAGCCGATTGTCTCGGAACGGATGAAGCCCTTTTCGAAATCGGTGTGAATGACGCCCGCCGCCTGCGGCGCCCTGGCCCCGCGCGGGACGGTCCAGGCGCGGGTTTCCTTGGGCCCTACGGTAAAGAAGGTCACCAGATCCAGCAGCCCATAACCCGCGGTAATAACCCGCGCCAGACCGGTTTCCTTCAGGCCGATGGTTTCCAGAAATTCCCCGCGCTCTTCTTTGGGCAGGGACGCCACCTCTGCCTCGATCGCCGCTGAAACCACAATTGCGCCGGCATTTTCGGCCTTCGCCTTGGCGGCCACCGCATTGCTAAAGGCATTGCCGGTGGCGGCGTCAGCCTCTGCAACATTGCAGACATACAGCACCGGCTTTGCGGTGATCAGGCCCAGAGCATCAAACAGCGGGCGCAGATCATCCGGGATCGCCGCCGTGCGCGCCGGGCGGCCTTCGCGCAGCGCTTCCAGCGCCGGCTCCATCACGGCCAGTTGCGCCATGGCGTCCTTGTCCTTGACCGCGGCTTTTTTGCGCGCCGTATCCACGCGGCGATCCAGGCTTTCCATATCCGACAGCATCAGTTCGGTTTCCACTGTTTCGGCGTCCGCCACCGGATCGATCTTGCCATCGACATGGGTGACATTCGGATCTTCAAAACAGCGCAGCACATGAATGATCGCATCGACCTGGCGAATATGCGACAGAAACTGATTGCCCAGCCCCTCGCCCTTTGACGCGCCGCGCACCAGCCCGGCAATATCGACAAACGACAGCCGCGTTGGAATAATTTTAGCGGATTTTGCAATGGCCGCCAGCGCGTCCAGGCGCGGGTCCGGCACCGGCACATCGCCCACATTGGGTTCAATGGTGCAGAACGGATAATTGGCCGCCTCGGCCGCGGCGGTTTGCGTCAGCGCGTTAAAAAGAGTTGATTTGCCGACATTGGGAAGTCCGACTATCCCGCATTTGAATCCCATCCGGGCCTGTTCCTTATGTTAAATCATCTTTAGACGGACGTTCAGTGTGCAGATTAGGCTTCAGCATCGCCATCACCCGGCTTTGAAACGCGTCATCCTCGCCGCGAACAAGATATTCGGCGCAGGCGGCAATGGCGCCGAGCAGGGCCGCCAGCCATTGCTGATTTTCCTGCGTGGTGAAATCGCCCAGCACATAGGGCGTGACCAGATCCTTGTCCCCCGGATGCCCGATTCCGATGCGCGCGCGCCGGTAATCCAGCCCGATATGCGCATCGATGGATTTCAGGCCATTATGCCCGCCATTGCCGCCGCCGGTTTTGACGCGCAGCTTGCCGGGGGCCAGATCAAGCTCATCATGAAAAACCACCACATCCGCAGGCGTCAGTTTGAAAAAACGCATTGCCGCGCCCACAGACTGCCCGGACAGGTTCATGAAGGTTGTGGGCTTCAGGCACACCAGCTTTTCACCGGCCAGCAGGCCATCGCGTGTCACGCCCTGAAAACGCTGTCGCGGCGCGGACAGGCGATAGCTGTCAGCGATCGCGTCGACCGCCATCATGCCTGCATTGTGCCGGTTATGGGCATATTTCTGACCCGGATTGCCGAGCCCCACCAAGAGCAGCATGCCGCCACCCCCCTTACAACAGGATCTGTTTGAATACAGCCGGTGCGGCGATCCGTGCTGTCATGACGCAAACAGGCTGAACATAGTGGTTCAGCCTGATGAATGCAGACAGATTTACTTTTTGCCGGCCGGTTTCGCCGCAGGGGCCTTGCCGCCCGCCGCCGGCGCCGCCTTGCCGCCCGCTGCTGCTGGAGCCGCCTTGCCGCCCGCCGCTGCGGCAGGCGCCGCAACCGCAGCCGCTGCCACAGGCGCCACAGTCTCGACCACAGGAGCCGCAACCGTCGCAACTGTGAAATCCCGGCCGCGAATGGCCGGCCGCACGCCCGGCGGCAATTTGATCGCGGAGATATGGACGCCATCGCCAATGTCAAGCGCGCTGATGTCGCATTCAATATTATCGGGAATATTATCGACCGGACACAGAAGTTCAATTTCGTGCCGCACCAGATTCAGCACGCCGCCGCGCTTCAAGCCGGGCGAAGCCGCCTCGCCAACAATATGCACCGGAATATTCACGCTGATGGTGGAGCCTTTGAACAGGCGCATGAAATCCACATGCAGCGGGAAATCGCGAACCGGATCAAGCTGCAGATCGCGCGGAATAACCCGCACCGGCGCGCCATCGCCCAGATCGACCATGAACTGATGGCTCAGAAAACCGCCCCGCTTCAGCACACGCGTCAGTGCCGCCAGTTCGATGGATATCATCTGGGGATTTTCTTCGCCGCCATAGATCACGCCAGGAACCCGGCCTTCGCGGCGGCTTGCCCGGGCGGGGCCTTTACCCGCGCCATCCCGCTTCAGCGCTGCTATTGTCTGCATTTCGGCCATGTTCATACACCCATTTACCCGCTCACCCCGTCTGGGGGCGGAAAGCTATTAATACCTGCAAGGGGCGGGTTTTACCCCCGATGGCCGCGCTTATCAAGGGGCAACTGGGGGAATATAGGCTCAATCTGTCTGCGCGGAGGCGGAACGGGCCAAATTGTCAATCAAACAGGCTGGAAACCGACTTTTCCTCGGAAATACGCCGGATGGCTTCGGCCATCAGCGGGGCGATCGGCAGGCTGCGGATATTGCGCGCCCTGAGAACCGCCTCGTTGGGGGCGATGGTGTTGGTTATGACCAGCGACTCCAGCGCCGAGGCTTCGACCCGCGCCACCGCCCCGCCCGAGAGAACGCCGTGGGTGACATAGGCATGCACACTGGTTGCGCCATGATCTTTAAGGGATTTTGCCGCGTTGCAGAGCGTTCCGGCGCTATCGACGATATCATCCACCATGATGCAGACGCGGCCTTCCACCTCGCCGATAATGTTCATGACCTCGGATTCGCCAGCGCGTTCGCGGCGTTTATCGACAATCGCCAGATCGCCATCCAGCCGTTGCGCCAGCGCCCGGGCGCGCACCACGCCACCCACATCGGGCGAGATGATCACCGGTTTGACATTGTCAAAATGATCCTTGATATCGCGGATCAGCACCGGCGCGGCGAACAGATTATCGGTTGGAATATCGAAAAAGCCCTGAATTTGCCCGGCATGCAGATCTATTGTCAGCACCCGGTTGGCGCCTGCTATGGTGATCATATTGGCCACAAGCTTGGCCGAAATCGGGGCGCGCGGCACGGTTTTACGGTCCTGTCTGGCATAGCCGAAATAGGGGATTACGGCGGTAATCCGCCGGGCCGAGGCGCGCCGCAGCGCGTCAATGCAGATCAGCAGCTCCATCAAGTGGTCATTGGCCGGAAAGGAGGTGGACTGGATGACAAAAACATCCTCGCCCCGGACATTGTCCTGGATTTCCACATAGATTTCCATGTCAGCGAAGCGCCGGACGCTGGCTTTGGTCAGTGGCAGATGCAGATGCGCGCCGATTGCTTCCGCAAGGGGGAAATTACTGTTGCCCGCTAGCAGTTTCATGGATACGCCCCTGTTTTAGCTGTGTCGCGCCTTGTAACAAGAAGATCACAAATATGCAAATAAACGCTGTCTGTTAATCGGCTTTCCCGGCGGTCCGGGTGCGATAATCCGCAAGCAGCGGGATAATGCCATCGGCGGCGCCCGCCGCCGCCGCAAAGG
>JAHHGO010000016.1 GCA_023252275.1 Alphaproteobacteria bacterium | reverse complement strand
TTACAGGCCCTCTGAATATAGGCATAATCCCGCCTTGCGCCATGCAATTTGCGATCAAGAATAAGTCATCGAAATCATGCCGCTTTACTATTGGACACGACATCATCCGCCAGACGTCCGGTTAATTCCTGTAAATGATCAAACCGCCAGGTGAAACTGCCCACCCCGTGGCTTGCCGAGCGCAGCTCCGTAATCAGATCCTGAATTTCGATCTGCGGCAATTGCGCGGAAACAATATCCCATCCTGGCCATCCGGGGCGCATGTCAAAGCCCAATATATGCCCGCGACGGGATGAGACAATCGCGTTCACCCTGGCTGTTGCCTCACTGGGCGCGACAATTTCCACATGCAGAATGGGTTCCAGCAATACCGGCGCGCAATCCGGCATGGCTTCCTGCATGGCGATGCGGGCGGCGGTGCGAAACGCCTGCTCGGATGAATCGACGGTGTGATACGAGCCATCGATCAGCGCCACTGCAATATCCACGACGGGAAAGCCGAGCGGCCCGCGTTGCAGATAATCGCGCACACCGGCCTCGACGCCCGGTATATAATTGCGCGGCACAACCCCGCCGGTAATTCTGTCCTCAAACACGAACCCGCTGCCGCGTGGCAAGGGGCTGATTTCCAGGACCACATCACCGAACTGGCCATGCCCGCCGGATTGCCGCTTGTGCCGGCCGCGCTGCGTGGCCGGTTTGCGGATCGCCTCGCAATAAGGCACTTTTGGCATGGAGGTTTGCACGGCAAGGCCGTAACGGCTGCGCAATCTCTCAACGGCGATGCGCAGATGCATTTCGCCCTGACCATGCAGAACGATTTCATGCGTACTGGCTTCATGCGACAATTGAATGGACGGGTCTTCCTCGCTGATCCTGGTAAGGGCGCCGGTCAGTTTCACCTCGTCCTTGTGATCGGCCACCGCCACCGCAAGACTATAGACGGGAGCAAGCTGGCCACCGCGCTCGAGATGCGGCGCCGCGTCCTTCTGCGTGGAAATCACATCTCCGGTGGCGATATCATCCAGCCTGCCAAGGGCGATTACATCGCCCGCAGTGGCCGTTGCGCATTTGCTGGCCTGATGGCCCAGCATATGAAACATGCCGCCGATCCGGGCCGATTCTCCGTCTACAGAATAGACCGTGTCGCCATCGCGCAATTGCCCGCACAGAACGCGCGCCACGGATAATTTCCCGCCATGCGGGGTATGAAAGGTTTTCATGATTTGACAGACCGAACCGGTTGCAGGCGGCAGATTCAGACGGGCGGCGGCGGCCTCTACACCCGGAGCCTCATGGCGTATAGCCTTCAGCAGCCTGCGCACGCCATTGCTGTTCTGCGCCGAACCCAACAGCACCGGAACAATCTGCGCCTGCGCAAAATCACGGCTGAGATTATTGAATATTTCATCACGGGCCGGCGCGATGTCGGAAAGCAGCTCCTCCATCAATGCGTCATCATAATCGGCCAGACGCTCCAGCATTCCATAGCGGGCCTGATGGGCGTGATCCCGGACGCCGCCAGGCATGTCGATCATTTCGGAGGGCGCATGTTCACGATAGACATAGGCCCGCTCCAGCGCCAGATCGATAAAACCGCTGACGATGCCATCATTCCAGATCGGCAGTTGACGCAGAACCAGCGGCATGGCGCTGGCCGGCTGCAATGCCGCCAGCAGATCCATCACCTGCCCTTTGGCCTGATCGATTTTATTGACGAACAGGAAATGCGGCACCTTGCGGCTTTGCAGATACCGCAGATAGGGCTGCAACGCGACCAGCTTTCCGGCATCGGGTTCGCACACAATCACCGCGGCGTCCACATCCGGCGCAACATTAAGACTATCCTGAATGAATTCGATCGATCCGGGGCAATCAATAAAGGTGAACCTGTCGCCCAGAAATTCGCAGGTGGCGACATTGGCTTCTATGCTCATATTGTGGGCGCGCGCTTCTGGCGCGCTATCGCCTATCGTCGTACCCGCGGCCACGCTGCCTTTGCGGCTGGCAGCCCCGCAAATATGCAGGATGCTTTCCAGCAACGTGGTTTTGCCCGAGAGATAGGGGCCAACCAGCGCAATGGCGCGCGGCCCGGGATTATTACGAAGAACGCCATCTGTCATGACTTGTCCTCCCTTCTGGGTTTCCAGAAGACCATGCTCTCAGGCAATCGTACTGGATGCAAGTGTTTAGAAGGCCATATTTTCAAAATGCGGCCAGCTTCCTGTAACGTTTAAAAATTGCCGGCGCGTACTAAATTGCCGTAATCAAAACCATGGCCCGGTTCAATATATTTAATCAAACCATTAAACTACATCTCTGTATGCCAATGTGTTTAACTGTAATTCTTTAATCTGAAAAACCTTTAGTGGAGCTGCAACATGACCCGCTTACCCCTGCTGGCGCCCGGCGCACTGAACGATGCGCAGCGCAAAATATATGACGCCATCACCAAAGGGCCGCGCACACAAAACACGCCACGCAGCACAGGCATTTCGCTTGATACGCCGGGCGGCCTGCCCGGCCCGTTCAATGCCTGGATGTACAGCCCTGTGATCGGCAATCTGACGCAGGAACTGGGCGCGGCGCTGCGCTTTTCCAATTCATTGCCCAATAATCTGCTGGAAATCGCCGTCATGATGGTAGGCAAACACTGGTCGGCGCAATTCGAATTCTGGGCGCATGCGCGTCTGGCCCGCGCGGCGGGGGTGTCGGACGCCATCATCGAGGCGATCCGGACCGGTGCGGAACCCCAATTTGATAAATCCGATGAGAAACAGATCTATCTGTTTGTCCGCGAATTTCTGGATACCAAACGCGTCAGTGACGCCACCTATGCTGCGACACGCGCGCTGATTGGCGAAAACGGCCTCGTCGATCTGATTACGCTGATGGGCTATTACATGATTGTCTCTATGACACTGAATTGTTTTCAGGTTCCGCTGCCGCAAGGCCAGAACTATCCATTTGAAGAACCCGCTTCGGCATGATGCATCCCGGCGTCACGCTTATTGGCCTGGTCAGCAACGATATTGTGCGCATTGCCGGGCAGCCGGACGGCCATCAGCCCGGCGGCACGGTGTTTTACGCCGGCATGGCGTTGCGGTCGCTGGGGGTTCCGGTTGACATTCTCACCCGGGCGGCTTTAGCGGATGCGCAGGCGCTGCTCGCCCCCTTGCGGCAGGCAGGCGCGGACGTGGCAAACCTGCCAACGCAGGAGACAACCCGCTTTATCAATATTTATGGTCCGGGTACAGATGAACGCCGCCAGGAGGCTTCCGCCCGCGCCGATCCTTTCACCCCGGCGGATGCGGCAGGCCTAAGCACACAATGGGTGTATTTTGCGCCGCTGCTGGAGGGCGATATTCCCGCGCGGCTGATCCTGGAAATTGCCGGACGCGGCGCGCATCGCATAGCGCTGGATGCACAGGGCATGGTGCGCCGCGCTATTGATGGCAAAGTCATTCCCTGCGGCTGGCCGGGAAACCATGAAGTTCTTCCGCATATCGATATTTTGAAAGCGGACGCAGAGGAAGCCTTCCTGCTGACAGGGCAAGCTGATCCGGAAATGGCGGCCCGCATTCTGTGCGGGCGTGGCGTGGATCACGCGCTGGTCACGCTGGGCGAGGCGGGCGCGGTGCTGTGCCATCGTGGCGCGCTGATCCGGCAGGCGGCGTTCCGGCCCGCGAATGGCGGCTGGCCTGTTGTGGATACGACTGGATGCGGCGACACATTTCTCGCCGCCTATCTGGCCGCAATTATCGGCGGCGAAACCATGCCTGTTGCGGGCCGTTTCGCGGCGGTCGCCGCGGCATTGAAACAAACAGATTATGGCCCATTGCGCGCTGATGCGCAGCATATCCGCCGGTTGAGCGAGACCTGATGGCCTATTCCGCGTGAAAAAGCGTGTCGCACAATTGCTTCGCCAGCTCGGCTGAATTCATCTTGCCGGGCTTTACCCATTCCAGGGTCCAGTTCATCGCCCCGAACAGGAACATGCGCAGCAGGGAAAGATTGGCGTCCGCGCGCACCGCGCCCGCTTGTTGCGCCTCTGTCAGAAGTTCACGCCAATATTCGCCATAGGCGTTGCGCTGCGCCATCTGGCGCTGCTGTATTTCAACCGGCGTCTGGCCAAAATTCCGGATATTGGCGGAAGAATAATCGCCATATTCATGCAGCATGCTCAGATGCGCTTCGATCGCCGCCAGCAGGCGCGCCCGGTGCCCGACATCGGGCGGTGTTGCATCAACGGCCTTGCGGACAGCCTCAAAGACCAGTCTAAGGCCGATTTCGAGCACTTCCTCGAAAATCTGATCCTTGGATTCAAAATAATAATATATGCTGGCGGCGCGCATATTGGCCGCAAATGCGATATCGTTCACCTTGGTTCCGGCATATCCGCGCTGGCGGAATTCCTGCGCTGCGGTGTCAAGTATACGTCGCCTGGTGCGGTCTGATTTCAACATAACTGATTTTGTCCACAAAAGGTGCTTGCAATCAACCCCTATTTCTAATTATCATTAGAAAATTTGAAGCGCTACGCATCCTAATCTATAACGGGAGAAACCCTATGGTATACAAGGATATTATTTACGAAGTGCGTAATGGCGCGGCCTGGATCCTGATCAACCGGCCGGATGTCTATAACGCATTTCGGGGCCAGACTGTGGAAGAGCTGATCCACGCCTTCAACAAGGCCGGATATGACAAGAATATTGGCGTGATTGTGTTGGGCGGTGTGGGCGCAAAGGCGTTCTGCACCGGCGGCGACCAATCCGTGCATGATGGCAATTATGACGGCCGCGGTATGATCGGCATGCCGGTCGAGGAACTGCATGCCGCCATCCGCGATGTGCCGAAGCCGGTTATCGCGCGCATACAGGGCTATTCGATCGGCGGCGGCAATGTGCTGGGCGTGCTCTGCGATATGACCATCTGTTCCGAAAGCGCCATTTTCGGACAGGTCGGCCCGAAAATGGGTTCGGTTGATCCGGGCTATGGCACCGCCTATCTGGCGCGCGTCGTGGGCGAGAAAAAAGCCCGCGAAATCTGGTATATGTGCCGGCGCTATAGCGGCAAGGAAGCCGTCGCCATGGGGCTGGCCAATATCTGCGTGCCGGATGCGCAACTGGACGAAGAAGTGCAGAAATGGTGCGACGAGATCATGGAAAAAAGCCCGACCGCGCTGATGATCGCCAAGCGCTCGTTCAATGCCGATACCGAACATATACGCGGCATCGGCAATCAGGGCTTCGTATCGTTGAAAATGTATTATGATTCAGAAGAATCCCGCGAAGGCGTCAGCGCCCTCAACGCCAAGCGCAAACCCGACTTCCGCAAATTTGCGAAATAACCGGATAGTATAAAGGCCAGGCCATGATGGATTTTTCACTCTCACCGGAGCAACGGGCGTTTCAGGAAACCGTTCGCCGGTTTGGCGTGGAAAAACTCGCGCCCTTTTATCAGCAGCGCGAGACAGACGGGATCATCAAAAAATCCCTGCGCAGGGAAATGGGCGAGCTTGGCATGATCGGTGTCGAACTGCCGGAACAATTCGGCGGCATGGGGCTGGATTGCGTCACTGCCGGCATTGCGATTGAAGAAGTCGCAAAGGCTGATTTCAACGTTTCCTATGTGCAGCTTCTGGCCTCTCTGCTGGGCGCCATCATGAAACAGCACCCGGATGCAGAAGTGGGCCGGCGCGTCATCACCGACATGTGTTCGGGTGAAATTATGGTGGCGTTGGGTCTGACCGAACCGCGCGGCGGTTCCGATGCGGCGCATCTCATCCTGAAGGCCACAAAAGACGGCACTGGCTATATATTGAACGGCGAGAAAACCTCGATCTCGCTGGCCGATCAGTGCGACATGGTGGTGCTTTTCGCGCGCACCAGCGGCACCGACGCCAAGGGCGTTTCGGCATTCCTGGTACCGCTCAATCTGCCCGGCGTCACCACCACGCGTTTCAACGATCTGGGATCGGGCGCGGTCGGACGCGGCTCGATCTTTTTTGACGATGTGAAAATCGGCGCGGATACGCTGATCGGCAAGGAAGGCGAAGGCTTCAAGCTGGTCATGAACGGCTTTGATTACAGCCGCGCCCTGATCGGCCTGCAATGCCTGGGCGCCGCTGCCGCCTCGCTGGAAGAAACCTGGAAATATGTCACCGAACGCCACGCCTTTGGCAATCCCATCGCCAAATATCAGGGCGTCACCGAACCGCTGGCCGAAGCGGAGACACTGCTCACCGCCGCGCGGCTACTGTGCTACAAAACTTTGTGGCTGCGCGATCAGGGCGAGACGCATACCGCCGAGGCCGCCATGTGCAAATGGTGGGCGCCCAAAACCGCGTTTGACATCATCCATAATTGCATCATCATCAATGGGCATTTCGCCTATAGCAAGGAATTGCCGCATCAGCAGCGGCTGCGCGATGTGCTTGGCCTGCAAATCGGCGACGGCACCCCGCAGATTCAGAAAATGATTATCGCGCGCGAAAAAATCGGCCGCGTCGCCGTGCCCTATTGAACGGATAAAGGAGGCAGCGTCATGAGTGATGAAGTGGTGCGCATCTGGACCGAGGGCCAGGTCGGGATCATGGAACTGAACCGGCCGCAGGTGTTCAACTGTCTGGCGCTCTCGGTGATGCGGGCGCTTGATGCCGGCATGCGCGGCTTTGAAGATGGCGAAAAGGTCCGTGTTGTGCTGATCCGCTCCACCGGTAAGCATTTCTGCACCGGCGCCGATCTGGATGAGGTAAAGGGCAAACGCGGCGATCTGGATGCGCTCAAACATTTCATCAGCTATGGCCATGGCGTGCTGCGCTCCATGGAAAACTCGCCGCTGCCGGTGATTGTGGCCGTGCAGGGGCTGGCGCTGGCGGGCGGGCTGGAACTGATGATGGCCGCCGATGTGGCCTTTGCCGGTGAAACCGCCAAACTGGGCTGCCAGCATGCGCAGTTTGGCCTGATCCCCGGATGGGGCGGCACGCAACGCCTGCCGCGCCTGGTGGGTGAACGCCGGGCGCTCGATCTGATGTTCAGCGCGCGCTGGATCGAGGCCAGCGAGGCCCGGAACTGGGGCCTTGTGAACTATGTTGTGCCGGATGCGGAACTGCACGCGAAGGCCATGCAATATTGCCAGACACTGGCGGCGCGCAACACCAACGGCATTGCCATGATGAAGAAGCTTACCGTACACGGACTGATGGGCAATCTGGATCAGGGGCTGGCGCTGGAAGCAGCCGAAGCGCCCGCCGCCCTGATGAGCGATAATGTCACCGAAGGCCTGAACGCGTTTCAGGAAAAACGTCAGCCGAATTTCAAATAAGAAATCACAGGGAGAACGAGCATGGATCTGGAGCTTGCGGGAAAATCAGTCATCGTTACCGGCGGCGCATCGAATATCGGCCGCGCCATCACCCTGGGCTTTGCCCGTGAAGGGGCCAGAATCACCATTGCCGAGCTTGACTCCGCACAGGCCGAAAAAGTGGCGCAGGAGGCATTGAAGCTTGGCGCAAAGGACGTTCAGGTGATTAAAACCGATGTCACCAACATGGATCAGGTCAAGGCCATGGTGGACGCGGCTGCCAGCAGGTTTGGCGGTATTGACGCGCTGGTGAACAATGTCGGCTGGGATGACCTGAAATTCTTCATGCAGACTACACCGGATTTCTGGCAGAAAATCATCCAGATCAACTTTGTTGGCATGCTTAACTGCACCTATAATGTGCTGGAGCACATGATAAAGGCCGGAAATGGCGGCTCAATCGTGTCGATCAGCTCCGACGCCAGCCGCCAGGGCGAACCGCGCGAGGCGGTTTATGGCGCCATGAAAGCAGGCGTTAACAGCTTTATGAAAACAATCGCCAAGGAAAATGGGCGTCATGGCATCCGTTGCAATGCGGTGTGCCCCGGCGTAACCATCCCCGAGGAAGAGGAAGAAGTAAGTTCCAACAGCATGTGGTCGAACCGGACCGCCATGTTCAGCGAGGAACAGTTTGCCGCCATCGCCAAGAGCCTGCCGCTGCGCAAATTGGGCCGGCCAAAAGATCTGGCAAACGCCGTTGTGTTTTTGTCGTCCCGCGCCGCAGGCCACATCACGGGTCAGGTGCTGAGCGTTAGCGGCGGCTATAGCATGATTGGCTAAGCTTATTAATTTTTTGTGTGAGGAGATGAAACAATGCAGCGCGCAGAACAAATTGCACTTTCGGAACGGATGCTCAACTTTAAGGATACTGGCGTGACGTCCATGGCGGATACGCCATTCACCAATCCGGTGAGCATCTATACGGATCGCGATTATTTTGAACGGGAACGGGAACTGTTCTTCAAAAAATTGCCGCTGTTTATGGGGCTGTCTTCGCGCATACCCAACCCTGGCGATTATTTCACCAATGATTTCACCGGCCAGCCGATCCTGATCATGCGCGGCGAGAATGGCGAACTGAACGCCTTCCTGAATGTCTGCCGGCATCGCGGCGCGCGTTTGATGGAAGAACCTTGCGGTCAGGGCAAACGCCGTTTTTCCTGCCCCTATCATGGCTGGACCTACGACGCCGCCGGCAGGCTGGTAAACCTTCCGCAGGAAGATAAATTTGGAACTGTCGATAAACAGAAACTGGGTTTAACCCCCTTGCCCGTGGCGGAAAAATACGGCCTGATTTATGTGCGCCCCACTCCCGGTGCGCCTGTTGATATTGACAAGATGCTGGGCGGGCTTGGGCCGGAAATCGGCTCCTACGGCTTTGAGAAATATGTGAACTATCGCACCGTCACCATGACCTACGACTTCAACTGGAAGATTGTTCAGGACACTTTCCTTGAAATCTATCATCTGCCGGTGCTGCACCGGACCACGGTCAATCCGCTGATCGACTCCTCGGTCTATGTCTTCGACCCCTATGATCTCAATCTTCGCTTTGCCATCACGCGAAGGAATTTCGAGAACTGGCGCAGCCAGCCCCGCGAGGAACGCGATGTGCTGTCGCAATTGGCCATCGTCTATATGCTGTTCCCCAATATCACCTTCATCTGGCAGGGCGACCATGCCGAGGCCTGGTGCGCCTATCCCGACAAGGATAATATTGACAAGACGGTGATCGAATTCACTTTGTTCGCGCCGGAACCCCCCGCCAATGACAGTGTACGCCGCCATTGGGACAAAAATTTCGACATTGCCATCGCCACCGTGGAAAAAGAAGATTTCCCGATGAGCGAAAAACTGAATGCCGGATTTTTCACAGGTGCTCAGAAAGAGGTAGTATATGGACGCAACGAACCGGCGCTTCAATACTATCATCAAACCCTGCGCCGGGCTATGAAGGGCCTGGATTACTAATACACAACAACTAATGGTGTAGATCGCAAGATGCACGGACCAACTTCGCACTCTTATTTTTCGCAGCGCCTGCGGCTGCATTATGTGGACTGGGGCAATGAAGACGCGCCGCCCATGCTGCTGATTCATGGCGGGCGCGATCATTGCCGCAACTGGGACTGGGTGGCCGAGGAATTTCGCAAGGATTATCACATTATCGCGCCGGATTTGCGCGGCCATGGCGACAGCCAGTGGATGATCGGCGGCGCTTACAGCATCAATGATTATGTCTATGACATTGCGCAACTTCTGCATCAGACCAAAATGACGCCGCTGACCATTATTGGTCATTCGCTGGGCGGAAATCTGGCGCTGCGCTATACCGGACTATATCCTGACAATGTGAAAAAGGTTGTGGCCATCGAAGGCATGGGACCGCCGCCCTCTTTTACAGCGCAAATGGCGGAACAAAGCAATTTAGAGCGAGTCAGAACCTGGATCGGCGAACTGCGCGACGCCTCTGGCCGGATGCCGCGCCGCTACGCCTCGGTCGAAGAAGCCTATGAGCGCATGCAAAAGGAAAACCCCAATCTCAGCCCAGAACGGGCCTATCATCTGACCGTACACGGCGTAAACCAGAACGAAGACGGCAGCTATAGCTGGAAGTTTGATAATTATGTGCGCGTGTTTGCGCCACGCCCGCCCGACACCGAGGAATTGCAGGAAATATGGTCCGCCATCACCTGCCCCACTCTGCTGTTTCGCGGCACCGAAAGCTGGGCCACTGACCCGCTGAAAGACGGCCGCGCCGCGCATTTCAAAAATGTGCAGGTGGAAAATATCGAGGGCGCCGGCCATTGGGTGCACCATGACCGGCTTGACGAGTTTCTGCGCCTGACCAAAGCCTTTCTGAAAGCGTAGTGGAGCGAGCGCATGAAAATCGCCGTCATTCCCGTCACGCCCTTTCAGCAGAACTGCACCCTGCTGGTCTGTGAACAGACAATGAAATGCGCGGTGGTTGATCCGGGCGGCGATATTGAAAAAATCGAGGATGCCGTGGCGCAGATCGGCGTCACCCTGGAAAAGATATTCATCACGCATGGCCATATGGATCATGCGGGCGCGACGGCGGAATTGGCCGAGCGCTTCAACCTGCCCATCGAAGGGCCGCATATTGCTGATAAATACTGGATTGACGGCATGCCGAAACAGGCGAGCCAGTTCGGCCTGCCGCCTGTAAAAAGCTTCACCCCCGGCCGCTGGCTGGTGGATGGCGATCAGGTGCAGTTTGGCGCAGTCACGCTTGATGTCTATCACTGCCCCGGCCACACGCCCGGCCATGTCGTGTTTTTTGATCCCGTTTCCAAAATCGCCCAGGTAGGCGATGTGCTGTTTCAGGGATCCATTGGCCGCTCGGACCTGCCCGGCGGCGATCACGACACGCTGATCCGCTCGATCAAACAGAAATTATGGCCGCTCGGCCGGGATGTGGTGTTTGTACCGGGCCATGGCCCGCTCTCGACCTTTGGCGAGGAACGCCGCAGCAATCCCTTCGTCCGGGATTAAAGCCTGGGATTAAAGCTCCGCCACGCGCTTGCGATAGCGCGCCAGATCTTCCGGATCAATGGCGGCGCGCACATGCGCCGCGCCGTCTGCATCATGGTGCAATTCCACAATCTCGGCATGCGCATGCAGCCATGCCAGATTGGCGCCATCGCCCGGCGGCAGATGCAGCTCAACCATTTCACGCCTTTCCGACAGGCGCGCCGCGATGGCGTCCAACAGCGCCTCACAGCCCTCTCCGGTTACCGCCGACAGGGGGATGGTGTTTGCCGCCCGCGTGGAATTATTACGAATTTCCTCCTGCCGCTCCGGGCTGAGCAGATCGATCTTGTTCAGCACCTCAATCATTTTTTCGCGGCGCTGCTCCGGCAGGCCAAGATCCTCCAGCACCTGCAACACATCCTGTTTCTGCGCCGCCGATTGCGGATGCGAGATATCGCGGATATGCACAACCAGATCGGCCTCCAGAACCTCTTCGAGCGTCGCGCGGAAAGCGGCGATCAGATGCGTCGGCAGATCGGAAATAAATCCCACCGTGTCGGAAAAAATCGCGCGGCGCGCATCGGGCAACGCCACGCCCCGCATGGTCGGGTCAAGCGTGGCGAACAGCAGATCATCGGCATAGACCTGCGCGCGGGTCAACCGGTTGAACAGGGTTGATTTGCCGGCATTGGTATAGCCAACAAAGGCCACGATGGGAAAAGGCGTTTTGGCGCGGCCCTTGCGGTGCGCCTCGCGGGTACGCCTTACCTGATCCAGTTCGCGGGTCAGGCGGGCGATGCGTTCGGAAATCAGCCGCCGGTCGGTCTCGATCTGGGTTTCACCCGGCCCGCCCAGAAAGCCGACGCCGCCGCGCTGGCGTTCAAGATGCGTCCAGGACCGCACCAGCCGGCTGCGCTGATAATTCAGATGCGCCAGTTCAACCTGTAAACGTCCTTCGCGTGTTTGCGCGCGCGCGCCGAAAATTTCCAGAATCAATCCGGTGCGGTCAATCACCTTCACGTTCCAGGCGCGCTCCAGATTGCGCTGCTGCACGGGTGTGAGCGCCCCATCCACAATCACCACATCCGGCGCAAGATCGGCAATCATGCCGGCCAGTTCCGCCACTTTTCCGGAGCCAAACAGATGCGAAGGACTGGCTTTGACTATGGAGACGGCGATTTTGAATGAAACGGCAAGCTGTATGGCGGCCGCAAGGCGCGCCGCCTCTTCCAGCCGCGACTGTGGCGTACGGCCGCTCCCGGTATTCTCTCCGGCTACGGATGATTTCAGATAGGGATGCAAAATCAGCGCATGACCCGATCCGGGTCCGGCGCCTGCCGGTTTTACATCGCGTTGCGAATCTATCTGCAAGCGGCGGTCTAGCGGTTGGCGGCTTCCAGGTCCTGCGCGCCATCAAACAATTGCACAGGCACGGAAGGCATGATGGTGGAAATGGCGTGCTTATACACCAGCTGAGATTGCGAATCCCGGCGCAGCAGAACGCAGAAATTATCGAACCAGGTAACAATGCCCTGTAATTTCACGCCATTCACGAGGAATATCGTCAAAGGGGTCTTATTCTTGCGGACCGCGTTCAGAAACACATCCTGCAAATTCTGGGTTTTCTCTGCTGACATTTACATGCCCCCATTTATTGAAATTATACTGGCAAGAACAGACGCCCTGCACACACACATCCGGACACCCTTACGTTCTTACAAGCAATGTAACATCTATATTATGCTGCAAGCGCGAAAAAAGAAGGGTTAAGAATGAAATTTATTCAATTCTTTCAATATAAGCCCGCCTGAGGCTTAAGGATAAGTCCCCTGGGGCGCCATTGCCCAAAATTTGCCCATCTATCTGTGTGACAGGCATCACAAAATTGGTGGCGCTGGTCAGAAATGCCTCCCGCGCCTTTACCGCTTCGGCGAGAGTAAATTCCCGCTCCTCGACCTTCAGGCCCTTTTCCCGGGCGATTTCCAGCACGACGCGCCGCGTCACCCCGGGCAGAATGTCATGCCCCAGCGGGTGGGTCATCAGCACGCCATCCGGCCTGACAATCCAGAATGTCGAGGACGCGCCTTCGGTCACAATGCCCCTGTCATTAACATATAGCGCCTCGGACGCCCCCTGTTCCGCCGCCTGCTGCTTGGCCAGCATGTTGGGCAGCAGCGATACGCTTTTTATGTCACGCCGTGGCCATCTGTTTTCCGGCACGGTGATGACCCGCACCCCCGTTTCCGCCTGGGCATGGCGCGCAGCCATGTTCACCGCGCGCGCCATAATGACCAGGGTCGGCTTAACCTTGCCGCCGGGAAAGGCGTGATTGCGCGGCGATACCCCACGGGTGATCTGAAGATAAATCATGCCGCCATTCGTAACGCCATTGCGGCGCAGCATTTCCGGCAGGATCATGTTCAGAACGCCGGGCGCCAGCGGCCAGCCCATCCGCAACCCCTGCAGGGATTGCGCAAGGCGCTGCATATGCCAATCCTGATTGACGATGCGCCCCGCATAGACAGGGAATACTTCATACACCCCATCGGCAAACTGAAAGCCGCGATCCTCGACATGCACCTGCGCCTTGCGCAGCGGCACATAACGTCCATTTACATAAGCAATATGGCTCATCGCTTCACATCCCGTCGCTGGTCAGCCGCGCCAGAAGGCCGGGCTTAGCAGGGTCAACACTGTCAGCACCTCCATGCGCCCGAAAATCATGCCGATCATCGCAAGCCCCCTGGTGCTTTCCGGCAGCCCGGCATAGGGTGTCACGGTATCGCCGAAGAACAGGCCGGCCGCCGGTCCGGAATTGCTGATCGCGCTGGCGGCAATAGCAAAAGACTGTTCGAAATTAGGACCCGTCAAGCCGATCAGAAGTGTTCCCATCGCCAGCAGAAAAATCAGCACGGTAAACACCGTCCACACCGCCGCAATCTGCGCATCCTTGACCCCCGCCTTGCCATAGCGCAATAGCAGCACCTCATTGGGGCTCAACAGGCGCGCCAGTTCCAGCCAGCCCTGCTTCATCACCAGTCCAATGCGCATGACCTTGAAGCCGCCGCTGGTTGAACCGGTCGCGCCGCCGGCCAGCACGGTCACCATCAGCATCAGACCGATAATCAGCGGCGCCCCGGCAATATTTCCTGTCCAGAATCCCGTAGTGGTCAAAAACGACGCGCTGTTAAACAACGCCCAGTGCGCCGCATTCACGCCCGCTTTATACTCGCTCAATTGCAGCGCCGCAAAAATACTCAATGCGGTAATCAGAATGGCGATACCCAGATGACGCGCCTCCGGATCCAGGCGGTAGCCGCGCCAGCGCCCATGCGCCGCCGCCCAATGCAGCGCCATGTTCATCGCGCCAAGAATCATAAAGATCGCCGCGACAGCCTCCACCCGCGGCGAATTGAACGCCCCGATGGATGCGTCACGGGTGCTGAAGCCGCCCGTGGAGATCGTGCTGAACGCATGGCAAAGCGCGTCGAAAATGGGCATGCCCGCCGCCCATAGGCCCAGAAAACACAGGATGGTCAGCGCCGAATAGACGCCCAGAAGGGCGCGAGCCACCTGCCGCAACCGTCCAAACAGGGTTTGCCCATCGCCATGCGGCATGGCCGCATATTGCAATTGCAGGCCGCCAATTCCCAGCGCGGCCAGAATACCGCTGGCGGCAATAATCGTGTAAAGCCCGCCCAGCCATTGCAACAGCGCGCGCCACAGCAATATCGCTGCGGGCTGATGATCGAGACGGGTTATCACCGTCGCGCCGCTGGTTGTAAATCCGGACACCGCCTCAAACAGCGCCTTGCCAGGGGTGAACACCGCGCCCGAAAAATAAATCGGCACCGCCGCGAACAATGGCAACACCATCCAGACCAGTACTATCAGCAACAGGCTGCCGCGTTTGGTAAGCTCAACCTCCTTGCCGCGCAGGCTGATGATCATCGCCCCGGCGAAGAATCCGCTTACCGCGGCCGAGTTAAAAAATATCCGCGCATTTTCGATGTCATCCGCGATCAGCGCGCCCAGCGCGGGGATGAACATGATCAGGCTCATCCCGGCCAGCAGCCAGCCAAAAACGCAGATCACAGCGTCAGCTTTCACGCAATATCCCCTGCAATTGGCTGGCGCTTATGCGCGCATGGCGCAGGATGGGACATTTCCGGTTCAGAAATATTCAAGGCTGACCCTGAACATCTGCTCAACCTTTTTGACCATTTCCGCAAGCGCCAGAATAACAACCCTGTCCCCGGTGCGGATAATTGTATTGCCGCGCGGCACGATCACCTTCCCGTCCCTGACGATTGCGCCGATCATAATGCCGCGCGGAATACCCGCTTCATTCAGCGGCTTGCCGATCACGGTCGCGGTTTCAAGCGCTTCGGCCTCCAGCACCTCGGCGGCGCCATTGTAAAGGCTGTACAGGCCGCGTATCCGCCCGCGCCGGACATGCTGCAGAATTTTCGACACCGTCGTGGCGCGCGGATCGATGAACACGTCAATCCCCAGCGAGCGCATCAACGGCCCATAGCCCGGATTGTTGATCAGCGCCACTGCCCGCTGGCATCCGCCCTGTTTGGCCAGCACCGAGGCTAGAATATTGACCTCATCATCATCCGTAACGGCAATGATGGTTTCGGCTTCGGCGATATTCGCCTCGCGCAAGATTTCCAGATCCAGCGCATCACCATGCAGCACAACCGTATTGGCAAGCTGGTCGGCGGCGGCCTCGGCGCGCTCCTTGCGATATTCGATAATTTTCACGCGCACCTGCACCTTGGCCCGCTCAAGCTCTCTGGCGACAAACATGCCGATATTGCCCGCGCCGAGAATGATGACACGGCGCGCAGGCGCCTGTTCATGCCCGAATATATCCAGCGCGCGCCGGACATTTTCCTGCGCGGAAATGAAATAGGCCTGATCGCCTACGCGCAACTGATCATCCCCGCGCGGGATGAACAGTTTGCCGTCACGCACCACGCCCGCAATGATAATATTCAGATCCGGGAACAGTTCGGTCAATTGCCGCAAGGGCGTGTTCACCACGGGACAGTTTTCTTCCAGAAGCGTTCCCATCAGCATGACGCGGTCATCCGCGAACGGCGCCGCCTCGAACGCCCCCGGCATGGCGAGCCGGCGCAGCACGGCGCGGCCAACCTCCACTTCGGGCGATATGATGACATCAATCGGCAGATGGTCGCGGCTGAACATATTGAGCCATTGTTTCTGCAAATACGCCTGTGTCCGGATACGCGCCACCTTCATGGGCAGATTGAAAAGCGAATGCGCCACCTGACAGGCGATCATATTGACTTCATCATTCTGGGTAACGGCGATAATCATGTCCGCGTCCGAGGCTCCGGCGCGCTCCAGCACATCCGGATGCGCCGCATGGCCGGTCATGCCCTGCACATCCAGCGTGTCGCTGATCTTGCGGATCAGTTCGGCATTCTGATCGATGACGGTGACATCATTATGTTCCGCCGCCAACTGCTTGGCGATGTTGAAGCCGACCTGGCCCGCGCCGCATACAATGACTTTCACGGCGCAACCCTGTTCCGGCAATCAAGCCCGCCATTCGCCGCTGGCGGAAACAAGGCGTAAACCCCGCGCACTGTCACGCTTCCACGCCTTCCATCATCGCCTGCGACCCGGCATTTGGATAGGCGCCAAGTGATTTCAGCTTGCGATGCAGTGCGGAACGCTCCATGCCGATAAAAGCGGCCGTGCGGGAAATATTGCCGCCAAACCTTTCGATCTGGGCGATCAGATAATCCCGTTCAAACATTTCACGGGCTTCACGCAGCGGCAGCGACATCGCCACCTCGCTGGAACCGCCACCGCCCGCGCGCAGCAGCAATGGCGTCGCCGCCCCCAGTTCGGCCGGCAGCATATCCCCGGTGATGGGGCGCTCCGGATCATCAGGCGCAAAAATCAGCAGCCGTTCAATGACATTGCGCAACTGGCGCACATTGCCGGGCCAATCATAGGTCTGCATGGTTGCGATAGCGTCTTCGGAAAGTCTGCGCGCCGGGGTGCGCAGGCTGACCGACAGGCGCTGCATCAGATGGGAAATCAGCACCGGAATATCCTCGCGCCGCTCGGCCAATGGCGGCACCCGCACCGGCACCACATTCAAGCGGTGAAACAGATCTTCACGGAACGCGCCATGCAAAATTCTTTCGCGCAGGTCCGCACTGGTCGATGACACAACGCGCACATCGACCTGAACCTGATTGCGCCCGCCGATGCGCTCAAACTTCTGGTCCACCAGAATGCGCAAAATCTTGCCCTGCGTCTCAATCGGCATTTCGCCGATCTCGTCAAGATACAGTGTGCCGCCATGCGCGCGCTCAAACAGGCCGGTCATTGGAAGCCCGCCATTAACCGCTTCTGTGCCGAATAATTCCCGCTCCATGCGGTCCGGCGCCATATTGGCGGCGTTGACAATCACGAACGGCCCGGCGGCGCGCGCGGATTGCTGGTGCAGAAGGCGCGCCACAACTTCCTTGCCGGACCCCGCCGGGCCGGTGATCAGAACACGGCTTCCCGTCGCGGCAACCTTGGCAATGACCTGACGCAACTGGTTGGCGGCGGCCGATTCTCCGGCAAAGCTGGTGTCGCCGCCTGATATGATGCGCAGTTCGCGATTTTCCCGCTTCAGCCGGGACGCCTCGATGGCGCGCTGAATTGTCACCAGCAGATGATCGGTCTGAAACGGCTTTTCGATAAAATCATAGGCGCCGTTTTTTATCGCCGACACTGCAATCTCGACATTGCCATGCCCGCTGATCACAATGATAGGCAGATCTGGATCGTCGCGGCGCAACCGCTCCATTAATTGCAGACCGTCAAGTTTGGAACCCTCAAGCCAGATATCCAGCAGCACCAGCGATGGGCGGCGTCCGGCGATCGCCGCCAGCGCCGTGTCGGAACAGGCCGCTGTGCGCGGCTGATAGCCTTCATCCTGAAGGATGCCGGAGATCAGCTCGCAAATATCCGCTTCGTCATCAACGACAAGAATGTCACGGGACATCATGCACCTTTGTGAAAAATGGGATTGGCATCTGTGTTATTTTCGTCACTTATAGCAGACATAGCAGATTCGCGGCCATTCGCCACATGTGATGGATCATCGCGTATCTGTGCGGGGAAAATGATCTGCACAACAGCGCCGGTATCGCCGAAACCCGGATTCTGGGCATGCTGGCTTTCCGCCAGATCCTGAATGCTGATGCGCGCGCCATGATCCTCGGCGATCTTGCGCACAATCGCCAGACCAAGACCGGTGCCTTTTTCGCGCGTCGTGACATAAGGTTCAGTCAGGCGGCGGCGGATTTCACGCGGCAGGCCGCAGCCATTATCCAGCACCGAAAGCAGGATGCGGTCCGCTTTGTCCACAGTGATGCGGACCTCGATATGGCCTTCGACGCCATCCATCTGCTTTCGCGTTTCAATGGCCTCGGTGGCGTTTTTGATAATGTTGACCAGCGCCTGACTGATCTGGGCGCGGTCGCAATAAATCCGCAGCGGCTGTTCCGGGTGGAGAACGCTGATGCTGATAGCAGGCGCTGTCAATTGCTGCTGGAACACCGCCTGGCGCGCAATCTCGTTCAGATTTTCCTGACGCAGCACCGGCGCGGGCATGCGCGCGAATGAGGAAAACTCATCAATCATGCGGCCGATTTCGCGCACCTGGCGGATGATGGTTTCCGTGCAGCGTTCAAAAATTTCCGGATCGGTGACAATTTCATGGCTGTATTTGCGGCGCAACCGTTCCGCCGACAATTGGATCGGCGTCAGCGGATTTTTGATTTCATGCGCAATGCGCCGCGCAACATCAGCCCAGGCGGCGGTGCGCTGCGCTGAAACCAGCGCGGAAATATCATCAAAGGTCACCACGAACCCGGCGCGCCCTGCTTCGGCAGAGGGCGCGGATACGCCTTCACGTTCGGCGTCGCCCACGGTCGCCACGCGCACCAGCAGATTGCGCGCCGTATCGCCGCTGCCCAGACTGATTTCGCCCTCAATCACCCGCCCCGGCCGGGCGCGCGCGTCCAGTAGCAGCGGCTGCATTTCCGGCACCACCGCCTCAAGGCTCAGGCCGGCCAGTTCCTCGCCGCGGCTGTCGAGCAAATTCATCGCGGCCCCATTCGCCAGATTGACCTTGCCATCCGAATCGAGACCGATGACACCCGATGTCACGCCGCCCAGCACCGCTTCGGTAAAACGGCGGCGGCGGTCCAGTTGCAGATTGGCGCCCAGCAATTCGCTGCGCTGCCCTTCCAGCTGCCCCGCCATGCGATTGAAGGCGCGGCTCAGCGCGCCGATCTCATCATTCTCCTGCGTATCATCCACACGCGCGCTCAGATCGCCATCACGCAGCCGCTCTGACGCGACCGCCAGACGGCTGATCGGTTCGACCAGGCGGTTGGCCAGCCAGAAGCCGACCGCAATGGCCGCTAGCAGCACCAGCATCGCCAGCGCCAGATAGATCATCGCAAAGGCGATCTGGATGCCGCCGCGCTGGCCTTCCAGCGCCGCGTAATCGCTGGCGGCGCGGCGCGCCTGCATGGCGGTGTTGATGACGCGCGGATCGACAAAGCGGCTGACATAAAGATAACCGTCCAGAAACCGGTCCAGCTTCAAAAGCGCGCGCACCTGCGCATCGCGCTCGCTAGCCAGGATCACCACATCGCCATTGGCCGCGCTGGCGACGGTTTCCTTGGACGGGGGCGTAAAACTGCCCGCAAAGCTCATCCCGGACTTGGCCAGCACCTCGCCCGTGCCGGTAATGACATAGGCGTCAGCCAGCGAGCGCAACTGCGCCTGCTGGTTGACCAGTTCGGAAAACGCCCCGCGATCCTGATAATAGAGCGGCAGCGAGCGATTGATATCATTGCCCATCGCCAGAATTTCCGCCCGGATCATCATTTTATGTTCTTCGACATAGGCTTCGGCGACACTGACGGAAGCTGAAACCACCTGCGCCACCCGGTCGCCAAACCAGGCCTGAAAGCCCAGATTGATGGTCAGTGTCGAATAGACCGCCATGATGATGGTGGGGATAATCGCCACAAGCCCGAACAGGATGACCAGCCGCACATGCAGCCGCGAACCGGCAGTGCCGCTGCGCCGCGCCATCCATAGGGCCACCAGCCGCCAGGCCACCAGCGTCGCCAGCGCCAGCAGCAAGATCAGATCAAGCAGCAGAAACCCCAGCACCAGTTGCGGGCTGGTCTCGAACGGCGAAAAGTCGGAAATCGAGAGATAGGTGGCGATGGCCGCCAGCACGGCCGCCAACCCAAGACCAAAGGTCACCTTGCCGCTGGCGATCGTGTCCGCATGGCGCTGAACGAAATTGCGAAGCCCCTGTACAAACTCCGATAATCTGGGCCTGACAGGAAGTTCAGAATTTTCAGCGCCGCTTTGCGTCTTGGCTTCCATCGCCTGTTATGATTCCGCTGTCTCTGTTGCATTGAATCCTAACAGCTTGTTGCAAAATAACAACGTCAATTATGGACGCCGGAATTGCCGCCAATGACCAAAGATCAGGTCAGGTCAGGTCAGGTCAGGTCAGGTCCAGCACCGCGATCCAGGCCATTCCCATCCAGGTCAGGGCAAAAAGTGAAACCAGCGCCAGCGTATCCTTCAGCCATATCTGCATCTTCGTTCTCCCTTGTTTTCCTATATGTACGCTATTTGTTCTTAAATTGTCAATCATAAAAATTCATATGCGAAACAGGCGCTGAAATCCGGGGTAAATCAGCCGGGAACCACCAGGCCTCTGTCGAGCCGCAGCACCCGGTCCATGCGCGCGGCCAGCGCCGGATTATGCGTGACGATCAGCGCGGCCAGGCCCTCATCGCGCGCGGCCGCCAGCATGGTGTCGAACACCTTGTCCGCCGTCTCGCTGTCCAGATTGCCGGTCGGCTCATCGGCCAGCAGCACAGAGGGACGATTCGCAAAGGCGCGGGCAATGGCGACCCGCTGCTGCTCACCCCCAGACATTTCCGCCGGCCGGTGCGTGGCGCGCGCGCCAACCCCCAGCCTTTCCAGCAGCTCCTGCGCCCGCACGGCCGCAGTGGCCTTATCAACCCCCGCAATAATCTGCGGCATGGCGGCGTTTTCCTGCGCGCTGAATTCCGGCAGCAGATGGTGGAACTGATAGACAAAGCCGATCTCATGCCGCCGGATCAGTGTCCGCGCCTTGTCGCCCAGACCGGCGCAGTCCTTACCGTTCACACTGATTTCGCCTGAAACCGGACGCTCCAGCAGCCCGGCAATATGCAGCAGCGTGGATTTGCCCGCCCCCGATGGCGCGATAAGCCCCGCCACTTCGCCGCGAGCAAGCCGCAGCGACACGCCCTTCAAAATTTCCAGCGGCCCCGCCGGAGTCGCAAAGGCGTGCTTTATCTGACGCAGCTCAAGGGCGATATTTGTTTCCCGCATGGCGCTCACTCGTAGCGCAGCGCTTCGACGGGATCGAGCCTTGCGGCGCGAAACGCCGGATACAGCGTCGCCAGCATCGAAAGCGTCAGCGCCATGATGATCACCGAGGCGACCTCCATCGGGTCCATCTCGGCGGGCATCTGGCTGAGAAAATAGATTTCCGGCGAGAACAGCGCGGTTCCGGTCAGGCGCGAGACAAATTGCCGGATAGTCTCGATATTGGCGCAGAACACTGTGCCCGTCAGTACGCCCGCCAGCGATCCAAGCACCCCGACGCTGGCCCCGCAGATGAAGAATATCCGCATCACGCTGCCGCTGGTCGCGCCCATGGTGCGCAGAATGGCGATGTCATGCCCCTTGTCCTTGACCAGCATCACCAGCCCGGAAATCATGTTCAGCGCCGCCACCAGAATGATCAGTGTCAGGATCATGAACATCACATTGCGCTCCACCTGCAGGGCGCTGAAGAAGCTGGAATTGATCTGCCGCCAGTCCACCACATGCACATTGGCGTTTGCGGCCTGCCGCACGGCTTCGCGCATCTCCAGCACCTGATCCGGGTCCTCGATCATGATTTCAATGCCGCTGACCGCCTGGCCCAGCCGGAAATATTTCTGCGCCATCTCCAGCGGCATGAACACAAAGGTGGAATCATATTCCGACATGCCGACTTCGAAAATCGCCGCCACCGGAAACGCCAGCACGCGCGGCGCGGTGCCGAACGGCGTCGCGGCCCCGCGCGGCGACAGCAGCGTCAGATTATCGCCCACGCGCACGGCAAGTTTCTGCGCCAGCCGCGCGCCAATAACAATGCCGCCATCGGCGGTGAAATCATCCAGCATTCCGGAAATAATATGCCCGGCGATCATGCCCTGCCCCGCCAGATCCTGCTGGCGGATGCCGCGCACCAGCGCGCCGCCAGCGGCGCCATCGCGGCCCGACGCCATCACCTGCCCCTCAATGATCGGGGCTACGCGGACCACCCCATCCACCTTGCTGATCCGTGCGGCGACAGCATCGAAGTCTTCAAGCGGCCCGCCCAGCCCCTGCACGACCATATGCCCGTTGACGCCCAGAATGCGCGACATCAGATCGATGCGAAACCCGTTCATCACCGCCATGACGATAATCAATGTCGCCACGCCCAGCGCGATGCCAATAAAGGAAATCGCGGTAATGACGGACACAAAGCCTTCGCGCCGCCGCGAGCGCAAATAGCGCCCGGCCACCAGCCATTCGAATGCGGAGAAAGGGGTCAATGCCACGCGCTGAACACCTGATGGTTTTTAATTGGAGAACCTCTCTCCGGCTAATTGACCGCAATATATAGTTTATGGCCGATTTTCTCAGCAAGCTTTATAGCTTGCTGGGTCAAAACGCTATACCGTAGCTGATAACTCCCATGACCATAAAAAAGCCCGCCGCACCCCGGCCTGACCGTAAAGTTTGAATCCCGCTGACGTGCTATGGGCTCAGCCAAGAGGCGAGAGTGCTATCACCGGGGTGCCCCGGCGGATCAGGACGGTATCCCATAGCGCAATGCCATTTCCGTCACCGGCGTTAAAGGGTGGCAGCCATTAGTCTGCGAGTTAGGCCGTCGCGGTTCTTAAAAGAGAACCAAAGGCCGTGTGGGAAATCAGCCAGCTTATTGAGTGTCCTCAGCTTCATGAGCGCCCTGAGGTTCAAGTGCAACATGCGGCACATTTTGGTCGCTTATGCCCTGTTTCATACTATGCCGCGCCTCGCGCGACAGTTTTTTGTACTGTTCCCATAAAATATCCAGTTCCTTCTCGGTAAGTTTCTCAACGCTTAACAACATGTTATGCGCGCCGTGAGTGGCTCGGATCAACTCGTCAAGCTTGAGTTGCAGCGCCCGGGTTTCTCGGTACTGTGTGTTCTGCATAAGTATCACCAGAAAGAAAGTAATAAGGCCGATAATGACGTGCATAAAAATCAGCCATTCTTCAGAAAAATCATATAGCGGCCCTATCATCGCCCAGATGAGAACCAATAAGGTGGCTATGACAAAGGCCGCCTGGCTGCCGGCTGCTTTTGAGGCTTTCTCCGCCATGGAAGAAAAGAATTTCCTGGATTTTGTTTCTTGTGAGATGTCCGTCATTTAGCTATCTCTTTTTGCGCACAGAAAAGGCTCTCTAGCATGAAAAGCCTTTCCGGGATGAGAAACAGACCTGACGCCAGACAGGCTTGTTCTGTTTAACGTCTTTTATCGATGGCGGCGCTAGCAGTTGCTCCGGCCACGCCTGCCAAAGCTCAACGCTATTGTAGGGGCTGCATCCCATGTATGACGCCAGCGCTAAGTAATCAGCCGAGATGCCTGGATAGACGTGCAAAGAAGTAATAAGGAACTCGATGCTAGGAGATCACATCCGTCCCGGAACCTTCCTCTTCTAGCTCAGAGGCATAATCCATGCGGTAACCGATGCCCGCCTCGGACACGATCAGCGATTTAAGACTGGGAACACGCTGTAGTTTTTCCCGCACCTGGCTAACATAGACACGCAGATATTGGGCGTCATCAACATGCGCAGGACCCCAAACTTCCTGAAGTATCTGACGCCGGGTCAACATCCGCCCGCAATTAAGCAGGAAGAAGCGAAGCAGATCATATTCTTTTGGTGTGAATGCCACTTTCTCATTGTTGATGTAGACTTCGTGGCGCACCAGGTCCATGCGGATAGGTCCGTTGGACAACTCCGGCAGGCCAGTTTCCCGTATAGCGCTCTTTCGTAAATTAGCATTGATGCGCGCCAGCAGCGCGCCAGCCCCAAATGGTTTGGTAATAAAATCGTCCGCTCCCAAGTCAAGTGCATCCACCAATTCCTGGTCGGATAATCGCGCCGTTAACACCATGATTGGCACCTGCGACCATAATCTCAAATTCTGGATAACTTCCTTACCATCCATATCGGGCAAACCCAGATCGAGCAATATCAGATTAGGTTTGACGGAAACGGCCATCCGGATCGCCTGCTTGCCCGTTGCGCTTTCCTCTACTTTGAAATCGGCGCTATCCAGGAAAATTTTCAGCATCTTCCTGATTTCTTCCTCGTCATCTACAATCAGAATGGTGTTTTTCTTTTCATGCATGACAGGCCCCCTTTACCCGAACGAGTGAATGATCGGTTTTTTATCCACGATCACGTATCGGAATATGTAGAATTTGATAAATATATGTCTCAATATGCAGCAAGGAAACGGTGCGCGGAAATAAGGAAGTAATAAAAAAATCGTAAGTAAAGCCCAGATGGGCATAATGAAGTTTAATTATATTAAAACAAAAAAATAGCAGGTTTGGCCGGAAAAATGAGACTCCTGTATCATTATTTTATTTTACAATAAAAGTGTGATGTGCGCAAAGAATAAGCTGGGAAACCGGGTGCAAGCACCCGGCCTCCCAGCCCAGCTTCTGTGTATTGAACGGAGGTGCGCCTTTACACGAAGCTGATGCTTACTATCTTTGCGCATCCTTGCGTCGGCTGTTTCGATCATCAGCGTCGTGGTCAATTGGTGCGCCGCGCTTACCTGATTTATCCGGCTTGCTATCCGCATATTTCTTGCCGGACGCCTCAGTCTGCTGGCGTGGATTATCGCCAGCCCAGCCTTCTTTGCGACCCTGACCGCTTTGCATCTGCTCTTCCTTGAGCGGCTTGCTGGCGGACTGGCCAGCATATCCCGGGCGTCCAGCTATGTGCGCTCGGTCCTGGATATCCGCATCATCATGACGGCCTGGATCATTATCCCGGCCACGTTGATTTTGATTTGGATTTCGCGGATCTGACATCAATATCTCCTTCCTACGAACGGTTACGGCTATGCGAATGCATCGCCTAGCCGTAACCTATTCGCCGTCTGGCAATGATGCGATATACTAAGCATGAGAATGAAATAAAGTTTGCGTAAATTCAACTTCGCGCTGTTTCAATAACTCCAAATCGGCAAACCGGAATCAAGTCAGCGGATTGATCACTCGCAAAAAATGCGTTACGCCAAGAAATATGGAATTTTAGGATGCGCTGCCGCCGGTGTTATAATTGATCTTCTATCGGCAATAGCGACATCAAATTGGTTTGAGCACGGCGCCAAAATCCAGCAGAAGGATCATTGTAAAACCGGATATCACGATCATTTTCTTTCGTTATCCAGACAAGCTTTCCGCTATCCGGCTCGATAGCTAACTGATAACTGGTCACGGACGACGTCGCTTCCTCGAACATTTCTATTACTTGCGCGGCCACGTCGCGGCTGTAAATTACTAAGGCCAGCTCTGTGTTCAGTTCGATTGAGCGCGGATCGAGGTTGAAAGAACCGATCATTACCTGGCTTCGATCAATCACATAGAGCTTGGCATGCAAACTGGCGCGGGCAGGCGCATCTTTGCCGATAAGCCTCTGAGCGGGCCGCTGGCCGCCAATGGGTTTCAGTTCATAAATTAGTACACCATTTCTGACTAATGTCTCCCGGTAGCGGCGGTAACCGGTGTGAACAGCAACCACATCAGTAGATGCCAGTGAATTGGTCAGTATTTTTACACGCAAACCGCGCCTCGCCAACCCGGCAAGCCAGATCGTTCCGGATTCGCGAGGCACAAAATAGGGCGAAACGGCCATAAATTCATGCTCCGCCCGGTCCAGCATAAAGTCCAGCCGCATCAAGGGCGGGCTAACCGTTTCGTCCCGGTCTGTGTCAATTTTCTTAGGGGAATCGGCCACCAGTTCGGCCCATGCCCAGGTGAGTTTTACATCCCCGTCTTTCAGACGCTCCGCCAGCGTGTATCTCAGCAGCTTGCCGCCTTTTTCCGAGTTGCGCACTTTTTCCCAATGCCCGGCTAATTCATTGCGTATGTTCACTGCCAATTCTGTTTTGATTTCCGGTTTGCGAAGCTGGGGAACAGGGATAGCGTCCTTGCTGTTCCAGTATTGATCAAAACTTCGTGAAATCGCAGCGGTGACCGGACCGGCGGTGAGGATATCGATATCGCGAAATGTCACGTCGGTATTTTCCTCGAAATATTCATCACCCAGATTCCGTCCTCCAATAATCGCCATCTGGTTGTCACCGATCAGCGCCTTATTGTGCATGCGGTGATTCATGGTTTTCAGGTCTGTTAGGTTGAGCACCGCCTTTTCAAGAAGCCCATGGTCGCGCGTGGTTACTGGGTTGAAAACGCGAATCTCCAGATTTTTAAATCCGTCAAGAACAGAAAAAGTCTCATCCACAGCATCGAAATTAAAATCATCGAGAAGGAACCGGATGCGCACGCCGCGTTGCGCCGCCTGCAGCAGCGCTTCGATCAAAAGGTTGGACGTGGTATCGTCATTGATACTGAAATATTGCAGATCCAGGCTTTTTTCCGCAGCCCGGATCAGGGCAAGCCGCATGGCGAAAGATTCGCTGCCTGTGGTTAGAACCCGGAAGCCGGATTGGCCGGAATGAGCGGCGATGTCATCCTTGAGCGACGCGCCCAATCCGGTCTTTTCGCTCTGGGGCAACGCATATGAGGGAATCTGCGGATGCTGTGTCGAAACCGGGACAGAACCGCAACCCGCGACAACAGTAAAAAACAGGATGTTCAGTATGCCGAATCGTGCTGCACGCATTAATCCCTGCTGTCTTATAAATCGCGTAATAATTACCAGCCATGACATTCCATCAATGAAATAGCGATACGATCCGGGGAGTAACCTGTAAATATTCCATAAACCATCAGCTATGGTCCGCCTCATGTCTACATGGACGTTAACGGCGCGGCAAATGGCCGTTATTTTTTGCGGCTGAAAATTTAACAAGTATCCTGCTGGCGTGATATTGGCAGCAGGAGAGCAAAACGGGTTTCGCCTGAGTGCGAAGTCACATTCAGCTCTCCGCCATGCGCACGCGCTATTTCCGAAGCGACATGCAGCCCTATGCATATGCCCAGAAGGTTTTTGCGAAACTGGCCAAAATACTTAGGCTGAAACAGCCTTTCCAGAAGAGCCGGCGGAACCGTTTTATCAGCATTGGCCACAATAAGTTTGAATTCCTTCCCATCATCCGACGCATCGACCCTGATGGGCGCATCCGCTGCGCTGCAGCTCACGGCGTAACCGAGCAAATTAGCAAATAGTTGGCCAATCCGGGCATGATCCCCATCGAATGAATAAGCAAGCTTGAACGAGGTTTCTATCCGCCGATCCGGACAGCTGGAGCTTATTGCATCAAC
>JAHHGO010000169.1 GCA_023252275.1 Alphaproteobacteria bacterium | reverse complement strand
GGTTCATTTTCCGTGCGCGGCAAGGGCGGACGCATAGGACGAAATCCCAAGACGGGCGAAGAGGTGCCCATCGCGCCGCGCCGCGTGCTGGTGTTCCGGCCCTCGCATGTTCTGAAAGGGCTGATCAACAGGATCCCGGGCCGGCCTGGTAGTGGCGGCCTGGCCGGAAACTGAGCAGCGCAGTGCAAAAATCCGATGATGCTTTCCGCACAATCAGTGAGGTAGCTGAGGAACTTGATGTTCCGCAGCATGTCCTGCGTTTTTGGGAAAGCAAATTCACCCAGATAAAACCCCTGAAGCGGGCGGGTGGCCGGCGTTATTACCGGCCCGACGATATTGGCCTGCTGCGCGGTATCCGTTCATTGCTGTATAGTGATGGCTACACCATCAAGGGTGTGCAGAAGGTTCTGAAGGAACGCGGCGCGCGTTTCGTCAGCGGCGGCGCGCCTGGTAATAACCAGGCCAGCGAGAAAATTGCCGCAGCGATTGAAGCCACGCAGACGGCAATGCGGAAGTCCGGGCCAAAGGAAGCACCTAAGACAGCCTCCCGGCGCAAAGCCGCGCAACCCGATCCCGATTCTGACACCATGCCGCTGCCATTTTTCATGCCGGATTTTCTTAAAGCTCCGGCTGCGGCGCCCGGGCCCGCCGTCAGGCAGGTCAAGGCGGCGGATTTGCCGGGCATAAATCCCGCTCAGCGCAAAAAGCTGGAAAAAATCCTGGCCGAGTTAACTGCGATTAAGGGTCTGCTGGCCGGGGATTAGATAAACGGCATACTAGGTTGCCGAATGGAGGGACGCAGAGTATAGTCCGCCGCCTTGGTCCTGACCCGCCAAGAAGCAATGTCGGAGTGTGGCGCAGCCTGGTAGCGCACTTGTCTGGGGGACAAGGGGTCGTCGGTTCAAATCCGGCCACTCCGACCAACCTTCGCTGGGTCCATACCGGAGACATAGGTAACACAGTGTACCTAAGACATGGGTGACACCCCCGGGCCGAAGGGGTTGTCTAATGGTTGCCCTGAACATGCAGGCGCCAATAAGGGTACGTGTTTAGTCCCACATTGTGGTGGTGTAAGATATAGCCATTTACGGAGGGATAAGCTGTGGGACAAATATTACACAGCCGCGCCACAACGACAGAGGCAGTTCTCCGGACGATAAAAGGGGGAAAACTTCATGAATTCACAGGGTGCGGTGACACGCCGCCGTTTCGTGCAGACCACGGCTGCTGGTTCTCTGGTTCTCGCCAGTCCGGGTTTTGTCCGCAAAGCCGGTTCGCAAACAGCCAAGCCGAATATCCTTTTCATCATGGCCGATGACCTTGGCTATGCGGATGTCGGATGCTATGGGCAGCGCTATTACAAGACGCCACATATCGACAGCCTGGCGGACGGCGGCCTGAAATTCATGCAGGCCTACGCCAATTCGGCGGTTTGCTCGCCGACACGCCTGGCGCTGATTACGGGACGCTACCAGTACCATCTGCCCATTGGCCTGGAAGAGCCGCTGTTTTTCATGAGCCCGAAAAACACCGGCCTGCCGCCGGATCATCCGACACTGCCGTCCCAGTTGAAAAAAGTGGGATACGGCACGACACTGGTTGGCAAATGGCATCTGGGTGAGGGACCGGATTTCGGCCCGCTCAAAAGCGGCTACGATCAGTTTTACGGTGTCCTCGGAGGTTCCGCGGATTACTTTAATCATGGCGCCGATACGGCGCGCCAGGCGCCCCTGTCCGCCCAGCTTCATGATCAGGAAACGCCGATTGAGCAGCCCGGCTATCTGACGGATCTGCTTGGGGACCGGGCGGCGCAAACCATCGAAGGTTACGCAAAATCGAAACAGCTATTCCTGCTGAGCCTGCATTTCACCGCGCCGCACTGGCCGTGGGAAGGGCCGGGCGATGAGGCGGAATCCAGGCGCATAAAGAATCTGCATCATACGGATGGCGGTTCCCAGGAAACCTTCAAGGCGATGGTGCAAAGCATGGACGCCAATATCGGCAAGGTTTTACATGCGCTGGAAAGCAATGGCCTGGCGCGGAACACAATTGTCATCTTTACCAGTGACAATGGCGGCGAGCGTTTTTCCGATAACGGACCGTTCATCGGCTCGAAGTCGGAGCTTCTCGAAGGTGGCTTGCGCGTACCGGCCATCGTGCGCTGGCCCGCACATATCGCGCCGGGATCGGTTACGCAGCAAGTCAACATTACCATGGACTGGATGCCGACATTGCTGGCTGCCGCCGGAGGCCAGGCGGACCCGGCCTATCCGATGGAAGGCGAAAGCCTGATGCAGGTGCTTACCGGCAATCCGGCCCCGCATCCACGTAAATTATTCTGGCGTTACAAGTCTCACGCCCAGAGCGCCGTGCGTGACGGCGATTGGAAATATCTGCGGATTAACGGCAATGAGTTCCTGTTTGACGTGGTGCGCGATCCACGTGAGCGGGCCAATCTCAAGGACCGGCACAAGGACATTTTTGACCGTCTCAGGAAGGACTGGGAAGTGTGGAACGCCACGCTTCTGCCGGAAACTGCAGCTCCTTCTTATCGCATGCCCGGTAATCTGTTTGCGGATCATTACGGCGTAGTGAACCCGCCAGCGCCGCCGCCGGCCAAATAATACCAACGGCCTGATGAACAGATCCGTTGTGTCATTCTGAGCGAAGCGAAGAATCCCCATCCATTTCGGGGAGATCCTTCGCTTCGCTCAGGATGACAGGTCAGGCCATAGGGCCGCTGGTTTAATTCAACACTTGCCGGCGTTTCATTCCGCGGCGTTTGACCTGGGCTTATCACTCGCATTTGCCGGCTCGATCTTTACCGGCTCGTGCCCGTAAGTATCGCGGTCGTGATATTCCGACTGGAAATTGGCTTCACGTCCGCCCCATCCAAATTCATTCTGCCACCCGGATGGATTGACAATATAAAACGAGTACATGCCATCATTCGCATGTTTGCCGGGGGTGATGCCAAGCTGGATCTTGTTCTGCTGAACGATCTCATAGGTAAGTCCAACATCATCGAATTGATCATATTGCAGCATCAGGTGATTGATGCGCTTGACGCCGGGAAAACCCCAGGCCAGCGTATGATCCCGGCTGTTGCAGGACATGAACATGGCCTCGACGGGTTTCGGAAGGCCTGGAATGGCAAAGCGGTAATCAACGCCGCCGCGCATGCCAAGAAGCCGGTAAAACGCATAGGTTTTCTCCCAGCCGGCAGTTTCGGTAAGCATGGTGTGCCCCATTCCGCCGTCACCGGTTACGAAACGCCCATGCATCCGGCGGCCGGGATGAAACGGCTTGTTCGGCTGTGAGTGCGGCCCGTGGAAAATTTCAATGGGAATGCCGCTTGGGTCCGATAGCTTCATCAGTTCGAGCACGTGCCGCTGATTTGCATCCTCGTAAGTTCCGATCTGCACCTTCACCCCGGCATTCTCAAGCTGGCGTTGCATTTCACGAAACTCTTCGCTGCCCGCAACGCGAAAGCCAAGATAATTGAGATCGTCGGTTCCATCTTCATCAACGATAATTCGATGATGCCAATTATCCACCCGCAAATAGCAGCGTCCGGGCGCATCGCCCTCCACAAGTTCAAGCCCCATAATATCAGCCGCGAAACGCTTCCAGTCGGCGAGGCTTTTGACCCCGATCCCCATATAGCCGAGCTCTGTTACCTGCACCATAGAGTTCCCTCCTTCTGTTATCGGCCGCTTTCTTATGACGGTCCCATGGTGCAAGTGTAATGAGGCGGTGGTGGCGGGGCAACAGGTCATTGTTATAATAGGCGGGCCTCCTTTTGCATTTCCATCTGCTGGGGCATGCGCTAAGCTTCATAAAAAAACGGAAGCATGTGTTTCTGAATAAGTGGGGAGATATCGATGCCAGCTCGCACAGGAGCCCAGTTTCTGCATGGCCTGAAAGACTCGCGGGAAATCTGGGTTGGCTCCGAAAAAGTGCGTGATGTCGCGGATCATCCGGCCTTCGCCGGGGCGGCGCGGGGCCTGGCCGGGGTTTTCGATCTGCAACTTGCGCACCCTGAAGACTGCATGATGCCCGATCCGGAAACGGGCGAGCAGATCAGCGTCAGCCACCTGATCCCGCGCTCGAAACAGGACCTTGCCCGCCGCCACACATGTCTGGAACGGATCGCCGAATATACCGTCGGCGTCATGGGCCGCTCGCCGGATTATATGAATGTCACTTATGCGGGCTTTGCCGGGCGCGCCGATGAATGGGGCGCCAACGGCAATGAGCAGGGCGCGGAAAATCTCGTCAATTATCAGAAATATCTGCGGCGCAACGACATTTCCCTTACCCATGCGCTGCTGCATCCGATCATCGACAAGGGCATGGGGGAACTTATCGATCCGGGCAACGACGTGGCGTTGCGCAAAGTCGGCGAGACGGAACATGGCATCATCGTACGCGGTTCGCGTGTGCTGGCGACGCTTGCTCCGTTTGCGGATGATCTGGCTGTTTATCCCGGCTATCCTCTAAAGCCCGGATGCGAGGATTATGCGCTGTCGTTCTGTATTCCGATGGGAACGCCGGGGCTGAAATTCATCTGCCGCGACAATTTTGCGCAGACCCGCAATCTGTATGATTTTCCCTTATCGGGCAGGTTCGACGAGCAGGACGCGTTTGTAATTTTCGATGATGTCGAAGTGCCCTGGGACAGGCTGCATATCAATGGCAATCCGCAGGTTTATAACCAGGTGATGACCAATAGCTGGTGGCCGAACATTATGCAGCAAACCATGATCCGGGCGCAAACCAAGCTGGAATTCGCCTGGGGGCTGGCCACAAAGATGGTGGAGGCCGTGAATGGCGTACAACCCGCCGCCGCACAGATGCTCGGCGAAATCTGGACCTTTGCGGAGTTTACCCGTTCATGCATCGAGAAGGCGGAAGCGAACGCCTATGAATTTGGCAATGGGGTGTGGTTCCCGCAAGGCGCGCCGCTTTATGCGCTGCGCGCGACATTGCCAACCTGGTTCCCGCGCGTTAACGAGATCATCCGGCTGCTCGGTTCACACAATCTGTTCGCGGCCCCTTCCCAGGCATTGTTTGCCGATAAAAATTTGCGTCCGTTGATCGACCGCTATATGCGTGGCGCAGGCGATATGACCGCCGAAGCCCGCAGCCGTATTTTCCGCCTCGCCTGGGATTTCTCGGGCAGCGCGCTTGCCAGCCGGAACGAGCATTATGAACGTTTCTATCTGGCCTCTGGTGCGCGCAATCTGCAATTTTGCCAGATGCTGGCGGACCGGACCCGCGCCGATAAACTTGTAAATCGTTTTCTGACGGAGGTGTCATAATGGCTGGAGATACGGTAAATGTCGCGGGCGTCGAAATCTCGACCGGTCACTGGATTAATGGGCGCCGCATCGCGTCGCAGCGCAAATTTGCCAACTTCTCGCCGGTCGATGGCTCGCATCTGGCGGATGTTTCCGCTGGCAGCAAGGCCGAGGTGGAGCAGGCGGTTGCCGCCGCGCGCAAGGCGTTTCCGGCCTGGGCAGCCCTGGGCCCCAAGGGCCGCCTGCCGATCCTCAAGCGTTTTGCGGAAGGGATCAAGGCGCGGGCGAATGAACTGGCTGCCTTCGAAAC
>JAHHGO010000168.1 GCA_023252275.1 Alphaproteobacteria bacterium | reverse complement strand
CGGCCTAGAGCCTAGAAATAGGTCCAGATCAGCAGGCCCGCGCCAAGGAAAATCCGGTAGACGACAAAAGGCGTAAAACTCGAGGTTTGCAGCCAGCGGATCAGTACAGATATGGCGAACAGCGCCGTAAAAAACGCCACCACACCGGCAATAAGCGCGTCGATCTGCAATTCCACCTGGCCGGTTTTATAGATTTCCAGCACCCCAAGGCCGCCCGCCGCCATGGTGACCGGGATCGACATCAGAAACGAAAATCGCGCCGCTTCGGCCCGCTGCATGCCCAGAAACCGCGCCGCCGTCATGGTGCTGCCCGAACGGCTGACGCCGGGCACCAGCGCCAGCGCCTGCGCCAGGCCGATAATCGCCGCATTCAGATAATTGACATGCTCCAGACTGTGCAGATGCTTGCCATATTGGTCGGCCGCATAGAGCAGAACGCCAAAAATCAGCGTCGTCCAGCCGATCAGTTCGACGCTGCGCATCATTTCATTGCCGCCGAAATAATAAATCAGCGGCCCCGCCGCAAAGGCCGGCACGCTGGCCAGCGACACCAGCAGGAACAGTTTTGCGTTCTCGTCATACCGCCCGCGCAGCAGCCCCAGCCCGCCCAGGATCATGCGCCACATTTCGGCCCGGAAATACAGTATCACCGCCAGCAGGGTGCCGGCATGCACCGCCAGATCAATCAGCGGCCCCTGATCCACCCAGCCAAAGAATTTGGGGGTCAGAATCAGATGCGCGGAGGATGAAATCGGAAAAAACTCGGTAATGCCCTGCACAATGGCCAGCACCACAAGATGTAAAATCGGCACGACAGGACTCCATACCCAATTAAAGCCATTGGCAGATAACATTGCCGCTGGGCCGGTAATAGAAAATAATGCGCTTGCTGTTTTGATCCTGACGAAAATTAATCTACAATCCGTCAATGCGCCGTCTGTATCACATCCCGCTTTCGCCATTTTGCCGAAAAGTACGTGTCGCCCTGGCCGAAAAAGGCCTGGGGTTTGAATTGCGCACCGAATTGCCATGGGACCGGCGGCCGGAATTTCTGGCGCTGAACCCGGCGGGCGAGGTGCCCTTGCTGGTCGAGGAAGACGAGCGGATCGTTATTCCGGACAGCCAGGCGATCTGCGAATATCTCGACGAGGCCTATCCCGACCGCCGCCTGATGGGCTTTGATCCGGTGATTCGCGCCGAAACCCGGCGGCTGACCGCCTGGTTCGATCAGAAATTCCAGCGCGAGGTCACCATTTATATTCTGTATGAGAAGGTGAACAAGCGTCTGTCCAACCGCACCGATCCGTCCGGCGATACGATCCGCGCCGGGCAGGCCAATCTGCGCGTGCATATGAATTATATTGCCTGGCTGGTGGAACGGCGGCGCTGGCTGGCGGGCGAGGAATTTGGCCTGGCCGATATTACGGCGGCGGCGCAACTGTCGTGCCTGGATTATCTGGGTTCCGTGCCATGGGATGATTATCCGGCCGTCAAGGAATGGTACGCGCCGGTGAAATCGCGGCCCAGCTTCCGTCCGCTGCTGATGGATCGTGTCGCCGGCCTGACGCCGCCCGCGCATTATCCGGATCTGGATTTTTGAACAGCGCCGGTCCCGCTGCGCTCAAATCCGCTCTGATCGCACAGGCGCACGCCGCCGGTTTTGATGTGGCGGGGGTAACAGGCCCGGGCGCCGGGGTGCAGGCGGGCATTCATTTTCAGGAATTTCTGCGGCTGGGCCGGCATGGTTCCATGGACTGGCTGGCGGCCAAGGCCGATCGCCGCTCCGATCCGCTAGTGCTGTGGCCCGAAGCGAAAAGTTTGATCCTGCTCGGCATGAATTATGGCCCGGCGGAAAATCCGATGGAAAAATTATTGCGCGCCAGTCGGGGCAATATTTCCTGCTATGCGCAGGGCCGCGATTATCATGATCTGATCAAACGGCGGCTGAAACAGGTGGCGCGCTGGCTGCATGGCGAAACCGGCGCTGCGGTAAAGGTGTTTGTCGACACCGCGCCGGTAATGGAAAAGCCGCTGGCGGCCAGCGCCGGGCTGGGCTGGCAGGGCAAGCACACCAATCTGGTGTCGCGGCAATTTGGCTCGTGGCTGTTTCTGGGCGCGATATTTACCGAAGCGCATCTGCCGCGGGATGCGCCGGAAACCGATCATTGCGGCACCTGCCGCGCCTGCCTTGATATCTGCCCGACACAGGCTTTTCCCGGCCCGTACCGGCTGGATGCGCGGCGCTGCATTTCCTATCTGACCATCGAACATAAGGGCCAGATAGATCGTGAATTCCGCAAACCGATGGGCAACCGGATCTATGGTTGCGATGATTGTCTGGCCGTCTGCCCGTGGAACAAATGGGCGCAGGCGGCGCGCGAGGCGGCATTTAATCCGCTTACGGATGATTCCGCAAATGCGCTGGCGCAATTGCTGCGCCTTGATGACGCGGCGTTCCGCGCGCGCTTTGCCGGATCGCCCGTCAAGCGCACCGGGCGCGACCGTTTTGTGCGCAACTGCCTGATCGCCGCCGGCAATAGCGGCGACAGAACCTTGCGGGATGCGGTTTTGCCGCTGCTGCGTGACGCCGCGCCGCTGGTGCGCGCCATGGCGGTGTGGGCGGCGCGGCAATTAATGGATGGCGATGAACTGGCCGCATTGCGCGCGCAACATCTGGCCGGTGAAAGCGACGCCGATGTGCGCGCCGAATGGGAATAGAGCGCGTCTTGTTTATATTGAACCAGACCGCCTCCACCGTCATCGCGAGCCGCGAAGCGGCGTGGCGATCCAGAGCAAAAACCCATGGCTTATCCGTGTGACTCTGGATTGCTTCACTTCGTTCGCAATGACGCTGAGAGTGTTTTGCTCCAAGCTACTTCGCTTTCAGATCAAGCTTTTCCAGATTGGAACGCGCGGCTTCGGCCGCCCTGCTTTCGGGCGCTGCGGCAATCGCCGCCAGCCAGTCGGCGCGCGCGAGATCGGGTTTTTCCGTTAGCCGGTAGACAATGCCGCGCTCCAGCAGCGCCGCCGGGTCTTTGGGTTCCAGCGCCAGCGCAAGCTGTAAATCCTCCAGCGTCAGCGGAAGTTTATCCTGCATGCGCCGCGCCGTGGCGCGGAACAGATAGCCGGCGGCGCGTTCGGGATCAAGCGACAGCGCCCGGTTCAGATCGGCCTCGGCTTGCGGCCAGCGTTCCAGCGCCGCCAGTGCGCGCGCCCGGTCAATGCGCATATCCGCTTCCTCGGCGGGTTTAAGCTGCGCCGGTCCCGCGCTCAGTGCGGCGTTCAGCACACTGATGGCGTTGGAAGGAAAATCGCCCAGCAGCCAGGCGTTGCCCGCCTGGGCCAGCAGCGCCGGGGCCATTGCGCGCGCGCCGGGTGTTTCGGCCAGCGCGGCCAGCCGTGTGGCGGCTTCGGCATATTTGCCCAGCGCCACCAGCGCCACCGCCGCGCAATGCTGGGCGGGAACTCCGCCGCCCCGGTCACGCCACATCAGCGCATCATCATAGGCCGCATCGGCATTGGTTTCGGTCTTGGTCAGACAGGCGCGATATTGCGCGGCCTCGGCGGCGTCATTTTGCGCGCCCGCAGGCGCGGCAAGCGCCAGAGACAAAAATAAAACAGGGATGCGGATGGCTTGTGCAATGCGCGGCATCAGCCTAGATACTAGCAGCATGAGCATAGATGCAAGTTCGCTATTCTGTTTCGGCTTTGGCTATTGCGCCGGGTTTCTGGCGGAGCGGTTGCGCGGCGCCGGCTATGGGGTTGCCGGCACCAGCCGTACAGCGTCAGACAGCGCCGCCATCCACACATTCGGGCCGCAGGCGCCATTTCAGGATGCCTGGCTGGACGGCGTGACGCATCTGCTGATCAGCATTCCGCCTGGCGCTGCAGGCGATCCGGTATTACAGGCGGCGGGCGAAAGCCTGCTGCGCCGGGCCGGTCAATGGCGCTGGATCGGTTATCTGTCCACCACCGGCGTCTATGGTGATCATGCGGGCGGCTGGGTGGATGAAACTACGCCGGTCAATCCCGCGCCGGGGCGCAGCGCCTGGCGCGCACAGGCCGAGGCGGGCTGGCTGGCGCTGCATGAAAGGCATGGCCTGCCGGTGCATCTGTTCCGGCTGGCGGGAATTTACGGGCCGGGGCGCAATGTGCTGGAAAATGTGCTGGCCGGAACCGCGCGGCGCATAGATGCGCCGGGGCAATTATTTTCGCGCATTCATGTGGCGGATGTGGCCACTGTCTTGCAGGCGTCAATCGCCCGGCCGCATCCCGGCCGCATCTATAATGTGTGCGATAATGAACCCGCGCCCGGGGCCGATGTGACGGCCTATGCCTGCAAGCTGGCGGGGGTTGCGCCGCCGCCGCTCGTGGCGCTCGCGGAGGCGGAGCTTAGCCCGATGGCGCGCAGTTTTTATCAGGACAATCGCCGCGTGCGCAATGCGCGCATCACCCAGGAACTGGGCGTGCAACTGGCCTATCCGGCTTATCGTGAAGGGCTGGCGGCGCTGTGGGCGGCGCGGCGCGCATAAGAAAGCGCGATCAGCAGCGCGCCCTTGAGCGCCGCCACCTGCCAGAAAGGCCATAACAGCAGCGGCAGCAGCACATGGCTCCATAATTGCGGCAGCACATAACGCTCGATAATCGCCTGCATCAGATTAAGGCTGGGCGCATGCCAGCCATACCAGACCGCGCCCAGCGCCGAAGGCCGGTAATTTAGTCCGCTGCCTGTAATATGCAGATCGCCGAGCAGCGCCAGCGCGCCCAGCGCCAGCGCCAGTCCGCCAGCAAGGCGCAGCGCGATCCGCCAATGCCGCAAAATGTTTTTCAATTCTTTCTCCGCTACGGCACGAAGGGCAATGTAGTTACGCCTGCGTCAATCGCGCATATCAGAAATCACTCGGGCGCTTTCTTGCCGGCGGGCGCGTCCTCTTCCAGCTTGACCGCGACAAAGCGCAGATCGCCGCCGCGATAGAGCAGCAGCAGAACGGTTTTTTTGCCGGCCTTTTTCGCCGCCGCAACCTTGTCCTTCACTTCCTGGGGGGTTCGGACTTCCTGCTGCGCCACCTCGACAATTATATCGCCGGGGCGGATGCCTTTTTCGCGCGCCGGGCCATTGTCCGCGGTGGCGACCACGGCCACGCCGTTGACATCGGCGTTCACCTCAAACTGTTCACGCAGGGAGGCGCTGAGCGGCGCCAGTATCAGCCCCAGATCCGTGACCTCGGTGCCCGAGGGCTGCTCGTCCGTCTGTTCGCTGCCGGGTTCCTCACCCGAGGCGGCTTTTTCAAATTCCTCCAAACGCCCCAGCAGGACGCGGAAATTCTTTTCCTTGCCGTCGCGCCACACCACCACATCGACTTCCTTGCCGACCGCCGTTTCCGCCACAATGCGGGGCAGGTCGCCCATTTCGGGAACCGCCTGGCCGTTAAAGCGGATGATCACATCGCCCGCCTTGATGCCGGCCACCGCCGCCGGGCCTTCGGGGGTTACTTCGGCAATCAATGCGCCCTGAGGCTTCAGCAGTCCGAAACTTTCCGCCAGTTCCTCGGTTACCGACTGAATGCGCACACCCAGCCAGCCGCGCCGTGTTTCGCCAAACTGCTGCAACTGCGCCACGACATTGCTGACAA
>JAHHGO010000167.1 GCA_023252275.1 Alphaproteobacteria bacterium | reverse complement strand
TTGATTTATCCGACCTCTGAATCTCAAGCCGCTTACATTTTCCGATCACCGCGTTGCGCGTCAGGCTTAAACCGAACCGGGCGTTCAGCGCGTCCGCGATCTGTTTGGATGTCAGTTTTTTCGCCACGGCGGCGCGCAGCGCGGCTACCATGTCCTCTGTCCATAGATCGGCGCGCCCTGCCCCCGCCTGCCGCGCGGGCGGGGGGGCCGGCGGCCCGAGCCTGCGGCGCAGATCATCGCCCGCCGCGCGGCAGAATTTGCATGCCGCTTTTGTGGCGTCGACGGTCGTGAACCGCTGCCTGCAATTGACGCAGATTTTATTGACCGGCAGCCCGTCCGCGCGTGGCGGCGCATCCAATTCCGCCAGCGTCCTTCGGTTCAGCGCGATCCTCATGGCTCCCCCTCAAAATGTTTCGGCTTTACGAATCCCTTTGTGACTTCCATGATTTTATCCATCACTTCGGGTTTTGGCCTATGCTTCCCCGATTCGTACCCGCTTATATCCGACGCGCCGACGCCGATCAAACCGGCAAATTCAGCCTGCGTCAAATAGTGTTTCAGACGATATTCCGCCAGCCTATGGGCGTGGCGGGGGCGGATAACTCTTCTCATATTTCAAATCCTGAAAATTCGTTCACGGTATTAAAATAATGGACGCGGCGGCGCTGGTCAACAATTATTTTTACGTTCGTCAATTTTAATGTTGACTCCACGGGGGCGCGCGCGTATTTTCAGAGCGTGTATTCCAAAACAGGAGAGAGAGAGCAATGAAAAACAAAGCAATAGCCATCACGCTGCTGGCGTCACTGTCAGCCTGCGCCACGCCGCCAGGCCAGTCCCAATATGGAGCGGCGCAAGTCGGGCAGGCCGTGCAATCCGAGTTCGGCACGGTTGTGTCGGCCCGCAATGTCGGCATAACCGGGCAAAGCAGCGGGCTGGGCGGCGCTGTGGGCGCTGGCGTAGGCGCGGGGGCCGGATCGTATGTCGGCGACGGGTCGGGCGGGATATGGGCCTTAGCGGCTGGCGCTCTGATTGGCATGGCCGCAGGCGCAATGGCCGAACAGGCAGCAAGCAACAGCGTTGGGATTGAGTACGTCATCACAATGCAATCGGGCGTGACGCTGACAATCGTGCAGAACCAGAACAAGGGCGATCAGGTGCTCGGCGCGGGCGACAGGGTGATCGTTCAGACATCCGGCGGGGGCTATCAGCGGGTCTTGCCAGCCGCCGCCCTGCCAACAGAAATCGCCCGGCCCGTTGGCATTTCCGTGAAAGACAGTGCCGGGCCGGAGTTGCTTTACGGGCCGCCCTGCCCTGATGGGTGGGAGGTCTGCAAATGAAGCCGACGTTCGAAAACATGAACCGCATCCTCACCGCCCACAGGGCGCTGGAGCCTTTTGCAAATCCCCGTGGCAGTCAACAGCCCGTCCAGTCTGATATGCGCCGGGATGCAATCACTGATCTGCTGACCAGTCTGCGGCATTATTGCAGCGCCTTTGGCGAGGATTTCGAGAAACATATGCGCCGGTCAGAGGCGCACTTCAACGCGGAGACAGAGCAATGACACCGGATGAAGCGCCAGAAACGGCAACCGTGCTCGCGGATGCGAAAAGTCAGTTATTCGGCCAGATATACGACTTCACGGACAATTTAGGATGGGACGTCGAAGCGTCTGTGATGCAGTTGCTCCCGGAATCAATGCGCACTGAGGACGATTACGCCGACACCATGAGCGCTGAAGTATTTGAGAGGTTCTTCGCCACCATTGCCAAAGCCGTCAAGGAAGCCGCCGATCAGGCGCTTGCGGCAACTTTTGACGAAGCGGCCAAGGTGCTGCTGGCGGATATTGCAAAGCTGACAGGAGACGGGAAATGAAAGAACATCCAGTCGAGCAGGCCATTAGAGGGTTGCTTGTCTTTCAAACCAACGATGGTGAAGGCGAATATTACGCAGTGGGCAAAAATGGCGTAAGCCGCATTGAGGCAACGACTAAATCAGGAATGCATGCGGATATCCCCTATATCCGCGTTTGGGAGGGGGAGCACTGCATAGCTGAATTCTGCCAGCACAATATCGTCGGTGTGTATTTCCAGAAACCCGAATCGGAGCAGCCATGAAGCCGCGCTTCAACTTCGCCATTGAGACGCCCGGCCGGCTGATCGCCGACACCATCGGCCTGCTGATCATTATTGGCCTGTGCTGGCTGGGCTGGGGGCTGACATGATCCGAAGTGAATTAGGCCAAGTGATTATAAATATGCACGCAGGTGAGCTGCACGAGATCGCCGCGCGCTGGAATGAATTTGATGAAGTTTGCCAGGTAGATATTGCGCGCTGCAAAGAGCTTGGCGCCAGCCTAAACGATATTGGCGGGCTAGCCGTCATGCAAGAGGTCTACTATCTGGTGAAAAAAGAAATCAGATGCGCGTCCGTAATCCAGTCGTACTGGGACGGCATCGGCGAATGGAGGTGGTGATCATGAGTGAGCATCCGGTTGAACAGCCTATTGTGCGGATAGTTGTCTCGAAAAATAGTGATGGCGATGACTGGGACTTTCACACCGTCGGCAAACACGGCGTCACCCGCATAGAAGCCTGCATTAAGTCTGGCGAGTATTCAAATATTCCATACCTTCGCGTCTGGGCGGGCGATTCATGTGTTGCAGAGTTTTGCCAGCATAAAATCGCTGGGGTTTATTTCGGGGAAGGATGCAAGGCGTTATGACCAAATGCGAGAATGATCGCCTGACGGCAGGAGCAAGCAATGAGTGAATTTGCATGGGTAATAGAGCGCGGTGACTCTCAATCGTGTGATCCTACGTACTGGGCCGGGCTAAGCCGCCTTGATTCCAAATGGTCACAGGATCACATGGAGGCCGTCAGATTCGCCCGCAAGCAGGATGCGGAGAAAGTCGCGTGTGGCCTTGGTCATGGCTATCACCGTGTGTGCGCGCATGGTTGGCTTATGGAGGACTTAGAAAAATGAGCGATATGGAAAAAAGCATAAACCAATTTTACGAACAGGCGCGGTCGCTCGCTCATAGTATTCCCATCTGCGACCTAGGCTCCAGCGAAGGGCTGATCGCAATCGAGATCGGGTTGCGCGAGGCATATCGCATGGGGCGAGAAGCCGGTCGAAGCGAATCCGCTGAATCACACGAGGAAGCAGAGAACTTCATAAAAGAGGCGATAGACAGCGCCCCCGAACCACTCCGCCGTCTGGGTGAGTATCTTGCCAGAGTACTAGACGAGGATCACTGGAAAGAGGCCGAGCGGATGTTGCTTGGCGCGGCGGGGAGGATGCGCAGTGAGTGAAACAGAAACCTATCTGGGCGATGCTGTTTATGCCTCGTTTGACGGCTTTCACATATGGCTGCGAGCAGGCGACGGAAATAATAACCGGATTGCGCTTGATCCTGCAGTTTTCAAAGCACTGGTAGAATATCATAGCGAGCTGTCCGCGCGAATATACAGGGGATTGAAATAATGACGCCTAACCAAATCCGTGAAAAAGCCGTTACCCGCGCGCTGTGGGCGATACAGGCATATGTTCTATCTTCCCGGAAACCTCCCCCAATTATAGTCGAGGAATCAAGGCTGGCTCACGCCCAGAAATTACCAGATCATGTGTCTGATCTCCTGACCGACCTCATGCACTACTGCGATGGCGGTGAATATAGTTTCGCCGATTGTTTGAGAACTGCGCAGATTAATTTTGAAGCGGAGAAAAACGAGTCATGACAGCCGACATGCTCCGCAACGCAATATTGCTGCTGAACTGCATAGACGCCGATGAGTTTTTTCAGGCGGGCGTTGAATATTACGATAATCTCAATGTTTCAGACGAAGCCGCTGCGGCGGAATGGGCTTCCTTTCGGGAAAATCCACCGAGATTTTACATTCACGCCAGCGCCGCGCACCGCGCCGCGCTGTGGGCCATCATCGAAAAACGACTGACTGTGGCAGACACCACCCCGAAAGAGGAATCGCTGCAGCTGCTGGATAGGGCGTGGGGCGACGTCAACGCATTGGGCGGGTATGTAGCGCCCCACGATGCGCCGGGGCTAGCCTACTGCAAAGCGATAAACAAGGCGCTGGCGATAATCGAGAGTCTTGGAGGCATGGACCCGGCGAAAAGGAGAGAGCAATGAGCAGCTTAGGCGAAATTCGTGAGACTGTTCCTGAAAAATGTCAGATTTGTGGTGTTTTCGCCGAGACACGCCCATACGGGCCTAACGGTGAACAAGTTTGTTTTGAGTGCGGAATGGCGGATTTAATCACCACTGAATTTCAGGCAAACAAATTTCTTTTTGGTGAATAAGCCTGGCAAAGGCATATCAAAAATCAACTGCAGGAGAGAGCAATGCCACACCCGATTGAAGAAGCACTGATGCAGTCCGTGAAGGACAATAACGCCGTGTTCATGGCGGGCTACGAAGAAGGCTACGAGGCCGGGAAGCGCGACGCCTTGATGGTGATTAAAGGATGTATCGACTCGGCAGCCGCGCTCGACGAGATTTCACTGCCGCGCATAACAGGAGAGAGCAAATGACTGACCAAACCACATTCCAGCCGGGCGTTTATTTCGATATGCCAGAGGATCAATATCATTCAGACCCATGCGAGCGCCCAAGCCTTTCGTCAAGCCTCGGCAAGGTGATCTTGTCGCAAAGCCCGCTGCATGCGTGGACGGCGCACCCGCGCCTGAACCCTGATTTTGAAACCGCGAACGAACGCAAATTCGATCTTGGCAAGGCTGTTCACGCGATTTGTCTTGAGGATAGGCCCGAGCGCATTGCCGTTCTTGATTTTCCAGATTACAAAACCAAGGCGGCGAGGGAGGCGCGTGATGACGCTCTGGCCGCTGGCCTTATGCCACTGAAAACGGCGGAGTATGAACAGGCGCTTGCCATCGCGATGGCGATGCGCCGGGAATTGCCTCTGTTCAAGGAGGGCGCGGCATTTGCAGACGGCGTGTCGGAAGTCACGCTGATCTGGGAAGAACCCGGCGGCGTTCTGTGCCGGGCGCGCATTGACCGCATGTCACGGGATCGCCGCCACCTGTTTGACCTGAAGACTGACGGTCAGTCGGCGCACCCCGACGCCTTCGGGCGCAAGATCATCAATATGGGCTATGACTTTTCCGCCGCGTTTTATCTGCGCGGCTTCCGCAAATGCTTTCCCGATCTGCCCGCGCCGGAATGGTCATGGCTGGCCATTGAAACCGATCCGCCTCATGGCGTGTCGCTGACCGGGCTGGACGAAGCGGGCTATGCCATCGCCGAACACCAGGTGGAAATCGCCATCGCGATATGGCGGGAGTGTATCCAAACGAATATCTGGCCGGGATACCCGCACAAGAAACGTATCATCGAGACGAAGCCCTGGGCGCTGACCGGCCATGAGCAACTGAAAGCATCCATCGGGTTCAGCACACCATCCGACAGCCAGGCCATCCGTGATCGCATGTTTGCGTGGCAGGCGCCAATCAACCAAGGAGTCGAGCAATGAAAATTATCAACCTGCAAGCCGAGAACCTTAAACGCCTGGTGGCCGTCAATATAACGCCAGACGGAAATATTGTTGAGATTACGGGCAAAAATGGAGCGGGAAAAACATCAATACTCGATGCGATCTATTGGGGTTTAACCGGCAAGGATGGCATTCAGAGTACGCCCATCCGCAAGGGTGAAGATCACGCCATCATCAAGC
>JAHHGO010000166.1 GCA_023252275.1 Alphaproteobacteria bacterium | reverse complement strand
TCCGGATTGCCGTAACCAATACGCTCGACGAGGATACCTCGATTCACTGGCACGGCGTATTGCTGCCCTTCCAGATGGACGGGGTGCCCGGGGTGAGCTTTCCCGGAATTCGCCCCCGAGAGACCTTTGTCTATGAATTTCCCGTCCGGCACGCGGGCACCTTCTGGTATCACAGCCACTCAGGCCTTCAGGAACAGCTTGGCCATTACGGGCCATTGATATTCGATCCGGCGGATACCGACCCCGTCGCCTATGATCGCGAACATGTGCTGGTGCTTTCCGACTGGAGCTTCATGCAACCACACATGATGATGCAGAAATTGAAACACGGCAGCGGCTACTTCAACCGGCAGAAGCTGACGCTCTCAGGGCTGCTCAAGGAAGGTGATCCGGAGGAGAAGATGCCGCTAAAGGAGCGGCTGATGTGGCAACGGATGCGAATGGATCCCACCGACATCGCCGATATCACCGGCTCGACCTACACGTATCTCGTCAACGGCCACGGACCGCAGGAAAACTGGACCGGTCTGTTCCACCCCGGCGAGCGGGTGCGCCTGCGGGTCATCAACGCGTCGGCGATGACGATCTTCAACTTCCGTATTCCTGGTCTGCGGATGACCGTGGTGCAAGCCGACGGTAATGATGTCCGCCCGGTTAGCGTTGATGAGTTCCAGATATCCGTCGCAGAGACCTACGACATCATCGTCGAGCCGGAGAATGACCGCGCCTTCACCATCGTCGCTGAATCTGTTGACCGCTCTGGCATGGGGCGCGCCACTCTGGCGCCACGCATGGGCATGGCCGCAAAGGTGCCGCCGCTTCGGCCCAGACCCGTGCTGGGCATGGACGATATGGGCATGGGCGGAATGGATAAGGGTTCGACGGGCGGTATGGACCACGGGTCGACGCCAGGCATGGATGGCGGCGCAATGGCTGGCATGGATCATGGGGGCGGCGCGGCTGATATGGACATGGGCAACATGGACATGCGGGATGAATCGCTTGCGCCACCTGGCATGGCGGTTGGCGCTGGTGTCGATATGATCGCAATGAACCCGCAAGACGCAGCAGGCAAGCCGGGTCTTGGCCTCGAGAATGTTGGGCACAAGGTGCTGGTCTATACCGATCTTGTTGCGCTCCAGCCCAATCCGGACATGCGCCCGCCATCAAGGTCGATGGAAATTCACCTCACCGGCAATATGGAACGGTTTATGTGGTCGTTCGACGGACGCAAATTCAGCGAAATCATAGAGCCGATCCGCTTTGCCCGGGATGAACGTGTCCGGGTGACGCTGGTCAACGACACCATGATGCAGCACCCGATACATCTACATGGTCATTTCTTCGAGGTGGTGAACGGGCATCACGGAAATCATCCCTTGAAGCATACGGTCAACGTCATGCCTGGAAGCAAAATTACTTTCGATCTGACCGCGGATAATCCAGGCGATTGGGCGTTCCACTGCCATCTGCTATTTCACATGCATGCCGGAATGTTCAACGTCGTGACTGTCCGCCCGCTGGAAGGAGGCGCCGCATGAAATCGCTTATGTTTACGTTGATCGCGGTCTCCGCAATAACACCTGCTCTTGCCCAGCATGCAGGCCACTCAATGCCGACACCCGTGACGCAGGGCGAGATGGACAAGGAACCGGCACGCGCGTCAGATCCGCATGCAGGCCATGATACAGGGGCGATGCCGTCAACTCCTGCCGCCGCTGATTTACATGCCGGCCACGATATGAAGCAGATAATGCCGGCCGCTCCGGCCACCGGACACGCTGGTAACGAGGCGTCTGCCGCGTCTATATCTCCCTCCTCTCCGCTCGCGGCGGCTTTTGACACGCCAGGGCATGCCGCCGACACCCTATACGATCCCACAGTCATGGCAGACGCACGCAATCACCTTCTTGCCGAAAACGGGGCAATGAAAACATCCAGAGTGATCATTGACGAACTGGAAGCTCGTATCCACGATGACCGCGACGGGTATCAATGGGACGCACAGGGCTGGTATGGCGGAGATATAAACAAGCTTTGGATAAAAACCGAAGGCGAGGGAAGTTTTGGCCGGAAACTTGAAGTGGCTGAGATTCAGGGGTTATGGAGCCGCGCATATACCCCGTGGTTCGATTTGCAGGCAGGTCTGCGCTATGACCCTGAACCGGATCAGGAACGCAGCTTTGCGGTGTTCGGTTTTCAGGGCCTGGCGCCGCAATATTTTGAAATCGACGCGGCGGCGTTTCTCAGTAACGAGGGCGAACTGTCGGCCCGGTTTGAGGCGGCATATGAGCTGCTGCTGACCCAAAGGCTGATTCTGCAACCCTCGTTTGAGGTTAACCTGGCGGCGCAAGACGTCAAGGAACGCGGCATAGGTTCGGGCGTCAATGATATCGAGTTGGGTCTAAGGCTGCGATACGAAATACGGCGCGAATTCGCGCCCTATATCGGCGTCAACTGGGAGCGCAAACTCGGCCAGACTGCGGACATCGCGCGCCGTGATGGCGAGGATATCGATGTCCCTTCGCTGGTGGCGGGAATCCGGTTCTGGTTTTAGTGCGCAATCCGCGTATTTGAAAATGGGAACAACTTTATCCAATCAGAGTGAAGCAATTATTTCACTCTGATTGGATGCCGCTTCATGTATTATCCATATAGCCGCCGCGGCCACTGGGTAAAAGCCAGAACCCAAAGTCCGATCAGGTTGAAAAATGGAATCAGCGCAACAACTGACCAGAATGGCGACAGGCCTATGCGGCCAAGGATCCTGCCAATCGGATAAAGTATCAAGGCAGCCATTATCACGAAAATCAGCCAGTGACTGAAACCGTATCCCACCATCATGTTATTCATCATCATCGTCTTTCTTCCATAAAGTTACGCTGACACAGCAACCAGTCTATATCGGCCTTGCGGGGCCCAGTGATTGTTTGCCGCCGCCAAATATCATCCAGACCAGATAGAGCGACATCAGCCCGCCGCCAAAACAAAACACCGAAATGTAAGCATAGGCAAAGAATATATAGGTAACGGCCAGCACCATAAAAACCAGCACGCCAAAAATCCGTATGTTTGAATGAGAGGACAGCAATAGCGATCCGATTACGACGCTTATATAGAGCGTATAAGCAGCCGGACGCCCGATGAGATAATCAAATATTTCATTGCCTCCATAACTGATTGCCTGTCCCAGGAATGTTGTGACCAGCCAATTATCGTGGACAAAATATGGAAAATATTGCGCCCCGCCAAATATGCCGCCCAAAATGGCGAGGATGACAAACAGCGGCTTGCGCCGGGCAGGCTCCAGAAAATACACCGAGAATGGCACCCACACGGGCCACGCCAGCCAAGAAAAAAACATATAGGCGAGCGAAAATTGCGCCACCAGTTGGGAATTTCCGTTTGACGTCCACACCGCGCCTTCCAATGCCTGCTGTACTCCAAATAACAGGGGGAGCGCGGCGATAGGAACATAGCGCCGCTCTGTCTTACAGGCGCGCTGGATCGCTGCCACGCCCGCAGGCAGAAGAATGGCTGCGGCGGTAAAACTTACTTCAGCTGAAAAGCACATGGCGCCCCTCGCGGGTGGAAGGTAAAAATTAATTTATATACCTCATGCAGGTATCATGTATACACTATATGGGTATTTTGACCTTGGGAGATAAAATGACTATCGCACTGGATACGCTCAGGACGCTTCCTCTGTTTTCCGATTTATCTCAGGATGACGGCGCCATTCTTGTCCGCAACAGCCGGATAATTAGCTGCGACCGCGGGCAATACCTGTTTATGCACGGGGATAAAGTCACGCATTTTTATGTGATCTGCCGGGGCGCCATGCAAATTTTCCGTGAGACGCCGGGCGGGCACGAGGTAACCAATGATATCCTGATTGCAGGGGATTCCATTAACGCAGATGAAGTCGTTGCCCGGCAGGCTGAACACGCCATGAATGCGCGCGCCGTCGAAGATTGTTCGCTGCTTGAAATTCCCATTGCCTGGATGCGGAAGCACCTCAAAGATTTCGATCATATCGCGGAAAAATTACTGGCCGGCATCGCTGACCGGCTGCATAGCGCGCAGGTAGACGTAGAACATCTTACGACCATGTCCGCTGCCCAAATGGTGGCCTGCTATCTGCAAAAACTTTGTGTGTTGTACAATTTCGACCCGCACGGGTTTGAATTGCCCTATACCAAAGCCTTGATAGCCTCGCGCCTGCACATGGAAAAAGAAACTTTCTCACGCACCCTGCAAACCTTGCGTAATCAGGGGATAACGGTCACTGGCGCGCATGTTTCCATCAAGGATATGCGCAAGACCGGTAATTTCGTCTGCGGTGAATGCTCGGTGGCTGAAGAGTGTGCGACCCATCGTGTGCTGCGCGAGAATCCGTATAACCGCGCCCATCTAAAAAGTTTCTAAACGAACTGCAGGAACCACAGATAATTTCTACGATTTTTTTGTACAATTTGTTGCGGTCTCTTGAGACATACCAACACTACCGCCACTCAGGCGGGTGCGTTACCCGCCTGAGTGGGAACCGACCCCATATCACCGCATGTGACGTCATGAGGTCACTATTCCGGGTTCTTTAATTTGTTAATCGACAAAATCTCGAGATCGAGGCCCTTCTACCCCTCCACCTTCCGCCTGCTCCATACGAGTTGCGCTTGCTTTCCATCCTCGGACTGGAACAGGGCGGCGCTGATCGGTTCCGGCAGGCTGGGGTCGTCAAGACGGACGCGCAGATAGTCCTTCGGGTTGTCGCCGCCGGAGCGCGCCGCCCAAGCGTCACCGATACGGGACTGACCAGCGAACACCCGGAACACTGGGGCGTTCTCGTTGTCGCGGTTATCGTTGGGGACCAGCCGCAGTTTAGCGTTGATGGTCAGGGTACGGATGGAGCCGGTCCAGCCGCCATCTTTGGCGGGGGTGAATGTGCCGATCACAGACATGGGTTTAATCCTCCTGGTTTGTGGTTGACCTGGATTGGGACGGAGAGCGCCGCTCTGGGCGATGGTGTTCCGTCCCGGCAGGCGCCTCCAACAGAACTTCCTTGCGCGCCCTGGCGAAGCCGCGGTCGCTTTCCAGAAAGCCCGACAGCATGAACGGGATCAGGTCAGCGATGGATTCTGCCTCTCCATAGGTTGCGCGATAGATCGCCGCGTATTCGCGAAGCGCCTGGTTGAGATCGGGGCCAAGCGTGATGGTGATCTTGACCGGCGTCCGGTCGGGTAATTTGCCAAGTTTCAGTTCGGACATGGGATCGCTCCTTTCATCCGCCATAAGGCCTAAGCACGATATCCTTGTGGACGATGACGCGCAGCGGCCAGCCGGGTCGGATGGTGATGGTGGGCTGGATTTGCAAGTTTTTCTCGGTAATGCGCTGGCAGGCCTGATTGACATTCTGCTGCGTCGATTGCCGGATGGCGCGGAGCAGATCGCTCTCCTCGTTGCCAAGGCTGAGTTCCGTGCCGACGCCAAGCAGTGTCGAGAGCACCACGCCTTTCAGAAGCCGCCAGGTATGGTAATCCACCTTGTCTTCCAGCCCGGCATAACCGGCGGCGTCCGTGGCCGGCAGATTATCGATCTGGATCGATGATCCATCGGGCATAATGATGCGCTGCCAGACGAGTAGCGCGCGCGACTGGCCGAAAGCGATAACGCTGTCATAGGCGCCGATCAGGCGGGCGCCCTGCGGAATGAGCAGCGTGCGACCGGTCACGCTGTCATAGACATTCTCCGTCACCTGGG
>JAHHGO010000165.1 GCA_023252275.1 Alphaproteobacteria bacterium | reverse complement strand
CGATGTGGTCAATGATGGGCTTTCAATGGTCTATAGTTTTTATGATCCCGCTGAAGACAAGCGCAGCCTGGGCTCCTATATGATCCTTCGGCATATCGACCTGGCGCGGGAAATGAACCTGTCCTATGTCTATCTCGGCTACTGGATCGAAGGCAGCCGCAAGATGCATTACAAAGCCCGCTTCCAGCCGCTCGAACTGCTCGGCAAAAATGGCTGGGAGATATATTCGGGGTCAGAGGCTGTAGCGACCTAATTATCAATATCGCGGCCCCGGGTTTCGGGCAGCATGAACAGCATCACCACAAAACTGATCGCGCCGATAATCACCGGATACCAGAGCCCGCTGTAAATATCCCCGGTCGCGGCCACGATGGAAAATGAGGCCGCCGGCTGAAACCCGCCAAACCAGCCGGTGCCGATATTGTATGGCAGGGACAAAGCCGTATAGCGGATTTTTGTCGGGAACATTTCCACCAGCGCCGCCGCCTGCGGCCCATACAGCGCCGTCGCCGCTATAACAAGCACAAGCAGGATCAGAAATATCTTCACCACGTCGATATTCGCGGGATCGGCCTGCAAAGGATAGCCCGCCGCCGCCAGCGCCGCCTTCAGCCTTGTTTCCACCTGCTTGCGGATAGCGGCCTGTTCCGCGCCTGATACGGCGCTGGCGTCGGCGCTATCGACACGCGCATCGCCGATCATCACATAGGCCGATGCGCCCGATATTTCATCCTGCATATGATAACTTGCCCCGGAATTGGCCAGCACAGACCGGGCGATATCGCAGGATGAAGCAAAGACCGTGCGTCCAACCGGATCAAACTGCACGGCGCATGTAGCCGGATCGGCATGCAATATTACCGGCGAAGCCGATTGCGCGGCGGCCAGCGCCGGGTTGGCGGCAACGGTCATGGCATGAAAGGCGGGAAAGAATGAAATCACCGCCAGGCCGATGCCAAACAGCATAACGGGCTTTCGTCCGATCTTGTCCGAAGCCCAGGCAAAAAACACATATAAAAAAGCGCTGACCATAGTCACAGCAATCATCAGCAGATTGATGGTTGGCGCGGGAACCTTGAGCACGCGTTCCAGAAAAAACTGCACATAGAAATGCGCCGTGTACCACACGACCCCTTGCGCCATCATGATGCCGAACAGCGCCAGCAGGACAAGCTTCAGGCTGGGCCATTTAAAAAAGGATTCACGTATGGGCGCGGTGGATGCGCGGCCTTCATCCTTCATGCGCTGATAAAGCGGGGATTCCTCCAGCCGCATCCGGAACCATATGGATACGCCGAGCAGGCCGACCGATACCAGAAACGGAATCCGCCAGCCCCATGCGGCAAACTCCGCTTCGCCCAATAAGGTCCGTGTCAGCAGGATAACGCCAAGCGCGCCGAACAGTCCAAATGAAGCCGATGTCTGGATGGCGCCGGTTTGCAGCCCGCGCCATTTGGCCGGCGCATGTTCCGCCACATAAATAATTGCGCCGCCATATTCACCCCCCAGCGCAAAGCCCTGAATGAGCCGCAGAGAAATCAGCAAAATCGGCGCCAGCATTCCCGCTTGTGCATAGGTCGGCAACAAGCCAATGGCGCAGGTGGCGACGCCCATCATGGTGACTGTCACCAGAAAGGCCTTTTTACGCCCGGTCCTGTCGCCAACCCATCCAAACACCAGCGCGCCGAGCGGCCTGACGGCAAAGCCCGCGGCAAAGGTCAGCAAGGCGAAGATAAATCCCGCCGTCTCGCCAACGCCTGCGAAAAACTGTTTGGACAGGATGGCCGTCAGGGTGCCGAAGACGAAAAAATCATACCATTCAAACGCCGTTCCCATGGAAGACGCGGCAATAACCTTGAACAGGCTATTGCCGCCCGGTTGCCCGGCAGTTTCTGAAGATGACGTCATGCCCGTGAATCCCGCCCCTATTGCCCGGTTTATTCCGGTCTTGTGATAATAATTTGTGTCAATCGCCGCAAATCAATAACATATTGTTTCAACAGGCGGAATAGACGAGCCTGACCGCTGCAATGCGCAATGGAATATAAATGAATTTACGCGATCTATGGACAAATCTGGACGACGCCTCGCGTCAGGCGTTTTTCCGCACCGCCCTTTGGATCACACTGATTGTCGGCACGGTCTATACGATCGGCCAGTCGGATCTTTTGCAGGACTATGCGCCGCTGGCCGTCAGGATAGAGATGCCTGAAAAAATCCTGTTTCCGAAAAGCAACAAGACCGTCACCCTGCCGGTTAATCTGCAATTGAAAAACAACACCGAAGAAACTGCACATCTCCAGGTGGAATCGCCCTGCAATATTATCCGCTGGTACATTACCAGCAAGGATGGCAATTTCGTGCAGGCGCCCGCGAAAGAAACCTGTTCTCAGATGGTGATGCGGGCCAGCCTCCCGGCCGGCCAATACTCTCAGGACGAACTGCTTATCCCCCTGGACGTGACGCGCTACCAGGCGGGGATTGGCTACCGGCTGGTGACAAGTTACTGGGGACAGGAAGCAAGCAGGGACTTCGAAGTGGAATTAGAGTGAGCGGTATATCCGTGTGCTCCCTCTTTTTGTCATTCTGAACGAAGTGAAGAATCCCCATCCGTGGAATTCGGCGGGAGATGCTTCGCTGCGCTCAGCATGACAGCAGCTATAAATTTTGAGAAACGTCTACCCGAATTTATTGCTGCGCGGGAAACCGCGCGGCGGCAGCCGCCCGGCCTGCGCGCGGCTGCCTTTCCATTCCTCTATTTGCTGTTCGCTTTGGCGGCGGCCTGAGCGGTCCTGCCAGGTCAGGCCTTCCTTCCAGGTAAAGACTTTCGCATCGCTCAACCCGCCATCCTTATAGCGTTGCAGAATGACGCCCTTGCCGCGCGTCATAACCGGCAGTTCATTGCGCGGGAATAGCAGTAATTTTCTGTTCTCGCCCACGACCGCCACAAAATCACCCGCTGCCGGCGCACACACCATCGCCTCGGCATCGCCGGATACATTCAGCACCTGCTTGCCATTACGGGTGGCCGCAACCACTTCGGATTCCGCCACGATAAAGCCATGCCCGTCGCTGGAAGCGACCAGTAGCGAACGCGCGGGGTCATGCACCATGATCGTCACAATTTCATGATCATTGTCCAGATCAATCATCAGCCGCACCGGTTCGCCATGCCCGCGCCCGCCCGGCAATTTGTCGCAGCGCAGCGTATAAAAACGCCCATTGGTGGCGAACAGGATCAGCCGGTCGGTGGTCTGCGCCTGCAGCCAGAAAGCCGGACCGTCGCCTTCCTTGTATTTCATATCCGGATCTTCCGGCAGGTGCCCCTTCATCTGCCGGATCCAGCCTTTTTGCGAACACACAATCGTCACGGGTTCGCGTTCGATCATGGCCTCAAACGGAATTTCATCCATCACCGGCGCGTCGCTAATCTCGGTGCGGCGTTTTCCGAGCGGAGTTTTGGGGCCGAATTTAACGCGCAGCGCCTTGATATCCTCGGCTATCTGCTCCCATTGCTTCTCGTCCGATTTGATCAGGGCGTTCAGCAGTTTGCGTTCATCGCTCAGCGTCTTATGCTCGCGCCGCAGCGCCTCTTCCTCAAGCTTGCGCAGGGCGCGCAGCCGCATATCCAGAATCGCCTCGGCCTGAATATCGGTCAACTTGAAAGCCGCTATCAGTTTGGGCTTTGGTTCATCCTCATTGCGGATGATCCTGATGATCTTGTCGAGATTAAGGAACGCGATAATATATCCGTCCAGCACTTCCAGACGGTGCACAATGCGCGCCAGCCGGAATTGCGATCGGCGCACCAGCACCTGCTTGCGATGCGCCAGAAACGCGCGCAGCGCCTCACGCAGATCCATCACGCGCGGCGTCAGATTCAGATCCAGCACATTCAGATTTAGCGGGATGCGCACCTCAAAATCGGTTAGCTGAAACAGTTGCTGCATCAGAATTTCCGGCTCGACCGTGCGGGCGCGCGGCTCCAGAACAATTCTGATATCTTCCGCCGATTCATCGCGGATATCGCCCAACTGGCCAAGCTTGCGGTTGTTGATCAGTTCCGCCACCTTCTCGATCAGCTTGCCCTTTTGCACCTGATAGGGAATTTCGGTGACGATGATCTGATAGCCGCTGCGGGCGGTTTTCTCGGCCTCCCAGCGGGCGCGCACACGAAACCCGCCGCGGCCAGTGGCATAAGCGTCCAGAATGCTGGCGCGCGGCTCGATTATGACGCCGCCGGTGGGAAAATCCGGCCCCTGAACAAAATCCACCAGCTTTTCAATGCCGGCATTGGGAAATTTGATCAGATGCAGCATGGCGTCGCACAGCTCGGCCACATTATGCGGCGGAATGCTGGTGGCCATGCCGACCGCAATGCCATTGGCGCCATTGGCCAGCAGATTGGGAAAGGCGGCGGGCAGCACCAGCGGCTCGCTTTCCTCGCCGTCATAGGTGTCGCGAAAATCAACCGCGTCTTCGTCAATGCCTTCAAGCAGCGCCTGCGCCACCTCGGTCAGGCGGGTTTCGGTGTAGCGCATGGCGGCGGCGTTATCGCCGTCGACATTGCCAAAATTACCCTGCCCGTCGATCAGCGGATAGCGGATCGAAAAATCCTGCGCCAGCCGCACCAGAGCGTCATACACGGATTGATCGCCATGCGGATGATATTTGCCGATCACATCGCCCACGACGCGGGCGGATTTTTTGAAACCAGACGCCGGATCAAGCCGCAATTGCCGCATCGCATAAAGCAGCCGGCGGTGCACCGGTTTCAGCCCGTCGCGCACATCCGGCAGCGCCCGGTGCATGATGGTCGACAGCGCATAGGCCAGATAGCGCTCGGCCAGCGCCTCGCCCAGCGGCGTATTGGTGATTTCCGATTCGGGGGTCAGCAGATCGCTCATAAGCCGCTTATAGCATCGCTTTGTTGCTTGTGAAGCCCTATCCGGCTATTGCTTCAGGCATATTATTTGCGCATTGCGCTATCGGGAGACGCTTATGCCTTTAAGGCAGCGCAAACTTTTCGGCACGTTCCTGTTGCTGGTGTGGATGGCGGTCTATACCTTCATCTGCGTGCAGATCGCCGTCACATGGCTGCCCGATTCCCATCTGGCGCGGCTGATCTTCTACCCGCTGGCGGGCATTTTATGGGTGTTTCCGGTCCGCCCGCTGATGTTCTGGATGCGGGGGTGAGGGGTCCACTCAGAACAGATCGGAATGCGTGCCAAGCCAGACCAGCATCAATGTATCAGAAAGATATTCGTATGCCAGCAGGTAATCCGGTTCGACATGGCATTACCAGTAGCCATTCATGCCGCCGATCAGCCGATGCGGCCTGTGGCGCGCCGGCAGGGGTGAACCGCCGCGGGATTGCCGGAGACTTCAACTGCCTTGCCAGAGCTTCTGCGCCGGGCAACGATGTTGCTATATTATTTTCTATCTCCGCGTGGCGGCGCTCGACCTCAGCCGCCCAAGCCTCCTCCACTTCAGGATCGGTATCAAGGCTGGCGATAAGGCGCTCTACCAGTCGCGCCCGATCCGCCGCAGACAATTGAAGCGCCTCAGCTTCGAGTGATTCAATGGTTAACGGCATGGTTATCTCCAGCAGTCACGAATGGCGCAAGATTGCCATGGAACGCCATGTCATGGCAAACGACCATATGTTAGCGTCTCACCCAATCTAGTGTAATGGTTTGCGGGCCAAGTACAAGGACGACAAGACTGCCCAGGCCAAGCTGGAAACCAAGGTGCGCAATGGCGGTTCCGGTTCGTTCGGCGCGATGCCTATGCCTCCTACCGCGAAGTCGGTCAGCGACAGCGACATCAAGACCATCGTATCCTGGGTTCTGACCCAGAAATAAGGTTGCTTGCCTGATCGCAACAAGCCGGCGCGAGCCGGCTTTTTTGTTGCCCGCCGCCAGCCGGCATGGCCGAACTGTTATAAT
>JAHHGO010000164.1 GCA_023252275.1 Alphaproteobacteria bacterium | reverse complement strand
CAAGGATCTGGATGCGGTGTGCCAGATGGTCGAAGGCGTGGCCGCGCTGGGGATGGAAACCTGCGTGACCCTGGGCATGCTGACCGGGGATCAGGCCAAACGGCTGAAGACTGCGGGGCTGGATTATTATAATCACAATATCGACACTTCGCCGGAATTTTACGGCAAGGTAATCAGTACACGGACTTATCAGGACCGCCTCGATACGCTGGCATCGGTACGCGATGCGGGCATCAATGTGTGTTGTGGCGGCATTGTCGGCATGGGCGAGGCGCGTTCCGATCGCATTGGCATGCTGCACACGCTGGCGAACCTGCCGGACCATCCCGAAAGCGTGCCGATCAATATGCTGATCCAGACCGAAGGCACGCCGGTGTTCGGCACGGACCGGCTTGACGCGTTGGAATTTGTGCGCGCCGTGGCGGTGGCGAAAATCATGATGCCGGCATCCGTGGTGCGCCTGTCGGCGGGGCGCGAACAGATGAGCGATGAAACCCAGGCGCTGTGTTTTCTGGCGGGCGCGGGATCGATCTTTATCGGGCCGAAACTGCTGACCACGAAAAACCCGGCCAAGGAACGCGATGATGCGCTATTTGCAAAACTTGGGGTGCGGGCGACCGCGCTGGCCGATAAAACGCCCCGGCGGCATCAGGCGGCGGAGTGAGCGCACGCGCCAACATTCCGGTTGAAGAACGCCTGATCGTCGCGCTGGACGTACCCAGCATTGCCGAGGCGCGCGCGGTGGCCGATGAGCTGCGCGGCGTGGTGAAGTTTTTCAAGATCGGCCTGCAACTGTTTCCGTTGGGCGGGGTGGATCTGGCGCGCGAATTGATTGCGCGCGGCGACAGGGTGTTTCTGGATTTCAAATTTTATGACATTGGCGAAACCGTGCGCAACGCCGTGGCAAGTGCCGCCAGCATCGGCGCGCAATTTCTGACCGTGCATGGCGACCGGGAAATTTTATCCGCCGCCGTGGCCGGGCGCGGTAACAGCGATCTGAAAATTCTGTGCGTAACGGTGTTGACCAGCCTCGATCAGACGGCGCTGGATGAAATGGGCTATCATGGCGGCGTCGAGCAACTGGTGCTGCAACGCGCGCTGATCGCCAAACAGGCGGGTTGCGACGGCGTCATCGCATCGGCGCAGGAGGCCGCCCGATTGCGCGCCGCACTTGGCCCGGACATGCTGATCGTCACCCCCGGCATCCGCCCCGCCGGTGGTGACGCCAATGATCAGAAACGGGTGATGACACCCGTAGACGCACTCAAAGCAGGGGCCGATTATCTGGTGGTAGGACGCCCCATCGTCAAAGCCCCCGACCGGCGCGCCGCCGCCGAGGCTATCCTTGCGCAAATGCGGGGGGCGTGATCCTATCGGGGTACATAATAAACCCCAGGAAGGAAGCCGCCATGAAACCCGTTCGCCGCGTCGTCACCGGGCATGACGCCCAGGGCCGTTCTATTTTCTTTATGGACAGCGCCATTGCCGATGTGTTTGGCGGCGGCGGCATGGAAGATTTCGCTGCGCAAGGATCGCTGGCGCTGGCGGAATTATGGGCGAGCGGCCTGCCTGCCGACAATTCGGGCAATAAAGACAGCCGCCGTCCCGGCGATTATGCGCTGGAACCCAGCCCTGGCCAGTTGATGCTGCGCATTGCCGAATTTCCGCCCGAGCCCGAAGGCATTGCCAAACCGGGCAGGGGCGTGGAATCGCATCCTGGCTTTCATAAAACCGATACGGTTGATTTCATTATCGTTTTGGAGGGCGAGGTGTATTCCATGATGGAAACCGGCGAAACCCTGCTGAAGGCGGGCGACGTGCTGATCCAGCGCGGCACCAATCACGCCTGGTCGAACCGTTCCGGCAAAATGTGTAAAATCGCCGCCGTGATGCTGAACGCCAAACCACTATAGGATATGCATCTTAACGAACCGCTCAGCATTAGAGGTCCAGTATAAAGCTCCCGCTTCCCGCTTCAGGAGAACGCCATGCCCATTTATCAGGCGCCATTAAAAGAGTTCAGTTTTCTGTTGCGTGAGGTATTGGGGCTGGAGCGGCTAAGCAATCTCTCGGCCTATGCCTCCGCCGGGCCCGATCTGCTGGAGGCGGTGCTGGCCGAGGGCGCGAAGATTTGCGAGGAGGTGCTGCAACCGCTTAATCGGGTTGGCGACCAGCAGGGCTGTACCCGCCACAAGGATGGCAGCGTCACCACCCCGGAAGGGTTCAAGGCCGCCTATCGCACCTTTGCCGATGGCGGCTGGCCCAGCCTGACCTGCGATCCGGAATATGGCGGCCAGGGGATGCCGGTGGTTTTGTCGATGGCGTTCAACGAAATGGTCACGTCCAGCAATATGGCGTTCGGCATGTATCCGGGTCTCACGCATGGCGTTTATGAGGCGCTGCATCAGCACGGATCGGATGAACTGAAACGCATCTATCTGCCGAAGCTGACATCGGGTGAATGGACCGGCACGATGAACCTGACCGAACCGCATTGCGGCACCGATCTGGGCCTGATGCGCACGAGGGCCGCGCCGCAACCCGATGGCGGCTATAAGATCAGTGGACAGAAGATTTTCATTTCCGCCGGTGAACATGATCTGGCGGAAAACATCATTCATCTGGTGCTGGCGAAAATTGTGGGCGGGCCGGAAGGCATCAAGGGCGTGTCGCTGTTCGTTGTGCCGAAATTTCTGGTCAATGCGGATGGCGGCCTGGGGGCGCGCAACGGTGTTTCCTGCGGCTCCATCGAAGAAAAAATGGGCATTCACGGCAATGCGACCTGCGTGCTGAATTACGATAACGCCGTGGGCTATCTCGTGGGCGAGGAACATAAAGGCATGCGCGCCATGTTCACCATGATGAACGAGGCCCGCCTGCTGGTCGGCCAGCAGGGCCTGGCGGTATCCGAAGTCGCCTATCAGAATGCGGTGATATATGCGCGCGAGCGCTTGCAGGGCCGCGCATTAACGGGTGTTGCGGCGCCGGATAAATCCGCCGATCCGCTGATTGTGCATCCCGACATTCGCCGTATGCTGATGAACCAGAAAGCCTTCAATGAAGGGGCGCGCGCCTTTTCAATGTGGATTGGCGTGCAGGCCGATATTCTGCGCTCTGGCGCCGCCGGCGCCGAAAAGGCCGATGATTATATGGCGTTGCTGACGCCCGTGGTGAAGGCCTATCTGACGGATCAGGGCTTTGCCAACTGCGTCAATGCGCAGCAGATTTACGGCGGTCATGGTTATATTGCCGAACAGGGCATGGAGCAGTTCGTGCGCGATGCCCGCATCGCCATGATTTACGAAGGCGCCAATGGCATTCAGGCGCTCGATCTGGTTGGCCGCAAGCTGGGCATGAATGGCGGGCGCGCGGTGTTTGCTTTTTTTGCCGAAGTGGACGCGTTGCTGGCGGAATGCGCTGCAGAGGCTGAAATGGCGGAATATTGCGCGCCGCTGAAGGAAACCCGCGAACGGCTGGAACAGGCGACCCTGTGGTTTCTGGAAAAGGGCATGGAAAACCCGGACCATCTGGCGGCGGGCTCCACCGATTATCTGCATCTGTTCGCGCTCACCGCGCTTGGCATGATGTGGCTGCGCATGGCGCGCGCCGCCCATGCGGGGTTAAAGGCGGGCACAGGCGATGCGGGTTTTTACACCGCCAAGCTCGCCACCGGGCGCTATTTCATGCAGCGCGTGATGCCCGATGGCGCGGCCATGCTGGCGAAAATAAAAACCGGCGCCGATGCGATGATGGCATTAGATGCCGAGGCGTTTTGAGCGGGAGACGCCGCCATCCCTTTTCATGAATCCTCAGCCAATTGCCGGCCTGGTTAGGGTTTCAAGCCGGCAATAGCCTGCGTCACGCGCCGAAAAGCCGCTAGCCGAAGCGCCATATCTGCTTCCGAAAGATCAAAGCTCTTGAGCCAGACAAGTGACACAATCGCCAGAATATTATCTTCGCTGAAGTTTTCGGGATCAAGCATCCCCAGCGATGCCGCAATTTGGGCCGCCTCATCTTGATATTCGTCCCTGGGCGCCCCGGCTTCAATAAGCCCCTCAATGTCTTCCTGAACCAGAATAGTATCAATAGCGGATAAAGTGATTTGCATGATGCATTCCTTATTGATGCCGCCAGCAAGTAATTATTTTTCCTGCATTTCTGCCGATTTTTTCCACAACCACTGTAACGCCATTTGACCCTTTATAATGGACCTGGGGCGTACCGTACTTGCCTATTTTAGTAGTTATATTCCTGGTATCTTTTGCTGTCTTGATGGCTTCTTCTAATTCCGCTGATGAGATTCTTCTTTGGGTTGATCTAATTGTCCCGTGTTCTGTAAGATTGTCAGCCTTATTGATTTTACTGTTATGGTTTATCCGGCGAATAAGACTAATCGCAAGTGCTATGGCCCCTCTGCCAATTCGTAGTAACGATATTAGCGCTAATTCCGGATACACCTCCTCAATTGGCGGGTCGTTAATTACATGTCCATAATAAGGCTCCGCCGTGCAGCGGCATTCATAATCCTCTCCGGGATGGCCGGTTGGCGGGGGATTATCCCAAGAAAATATTCTGCCATTGTTGGCCGCATGCGCGGCGCGCACTTTGTTATCGCCACGGGTGCGCCAGATATAATGCGTCGAATACTCACCTATTGTCAAGAACAAATCATGTACATATAAATCCCGGCATCGTTGGGATGCGTAAATATGCTAGAGATGAACCGGGCTTGATGACCAGCCCGGCGTTCCAAAACCAACGAGGCACTGATGATCGCGCGCAAATCCGGCTGGATGAATGAAGAGCTGCAAATTTTTTCCGGCAGCGTGCGCAAGTTCTTCGAGCGCGAGGCGTTGCCGCATAATGAGCGCTGGAACGCCGAAGGCAAGATCGACCGCGATTTCTGGAACAAGGCCGGCGAAGCGGGCCTGTTATGCGTCACCATCCCCGAGGAATATGGCGGCATGGGCGGCGATTTCCGGCATGAGGCGGTGATCGTGCAGCAGGAGCAATGGACGCATTTTTCCGGCTGGGGCAATGGCGTGCATAGCGGCATCTGCGCGCCCTATATTCTGGCCTATGGCACCGAGGAACAGAAAAGGCGCTGGTTGCCAAAACTGGCCACCGGCGAAATGGTCGCCGCCATCGCCATGACCGAACCCGGCACCGGCTCGGACCTGCAGGCGGTGCGCACCACCGCGAAGCGCGACGGCGCCAGCCTGGTCATCAATGGCCAGAAAACATTTATCACCAATGGTCAGCATGCGGATTTAATCATTGTGGTATGCAAAACCGGCGACGTGTCGGGCGGCGCCAAAAATATTTCGCTGGTGGTGGTCGAGGCGAATGAGGTTACCGGCTACCGGCGCGGCCGCAATCTGGAAAAGGTCGGCCTGCATGCGCAGGACACCTCGGAACTGTTTTTCGATGATGTGCGCGTGCCGGCGGATAATGTTCTGGGCGGCGATGAAGGCCGCGGCTTTTATCAGCTGATGCAGCAATTGCCGCGCGAGCGGCTGATCATCGCGCTGGGCTCGGTTGCCCGGATTATCCCATTGATCGGCGCCGCCGCGCAGGGACGTGAGCAATATCCAACCCCACACAACCAGACTTAACCACATCAACAATTTTCGCTTCCCATCTGACCGTTGACCTGTTGCCGCTCCAAAAGAGAGGATCAAAGCTGGTAGTAAAGCGTACCAGCCAAAGGCGCGCGTGATCGCAATGATCCGCCAGGTAAGTGTGGTGGGTTCAACGAGTGCGGCGGGCAAAACAGGCTGAAATATCCCATAGATCAAAACGAAAGGCAGGCGCAGCCATTTGGGCATTTCGTCGAATAATTTTTGCACCCAGCCCGAACTACGCTCCAGGTGATGGACATCCATCTTGATAGCTTCGCGCAAAAAATTATTGACCACAGCAAACGGAGTGTCGCCGCCCAGATTCCCCTGACGATCCAAAGCAGACGCGAGCAT
>JAHHGO010000163.1 GCA_023252275.1 Alphaproteobacteria bacterium | reverse complement strand
CCTGGGGCTGATGGCCGCCTAATCCACTTCCAGCCGCAGCACCGGCACCGTATCGCCCGCTTTGGCAACGGGGGCGCGCGGCGGCCTATCAGGACGCGGACGCCGCCATTGATCATTATCCGGGATTCTTATCCGGGCGGAGGCTGCTTAGCCAGACCGCCGGTATGGAAATTGCCCGGGTTTTCGCTACCGGGCTCCATAATTTAAGAAAAACATCTAATCACTTTTTTGTGAAGCGTCAGCCCTTGATATAATAAACGGCATTTTCCAGCGCTTATGGCGGAGCTTTGATTTTCCCGTCCCTGTAATTATACCTTTTTTAAAGGTCATAAATATTACTATAATAATTTTGACTAACTATTTCAGATGGCCGCCGCCCGCCATTAACGGGGACAAGGCGGTAATAACAATCTGGAGATAACCAGGAAGGAGGCAAACATGGTTAACAGGAAGCTTTTTTACGGCACATCACTGGTGATGCTGTTGTCGGCGGCAGCGTTCGCGGGGGTTCCTCCGGAGGTGGCGGATCGTCTTGGTAAAGATCTGACGCCAATGGGGTCGCAAAAATCCGGCAATAAGGAGGGCACAATCCCCGAATGGACCGGCGGCCTGCAATCACCGCCTGCGAATGTCACTTACAAGATCGGCGACCGGCACCCGGATCCCTATGCGGATGACAAGATCCTGTTCACCATTACCGCCGCGAATATGGCGCAGTACGAAAAAAATCTGGGTGTGCTGTCAAAGGGAATGCTCAAGGCCTACCCTGATACCTACAAGATGAATGTCTATCAAACACGCCGTTCCTGCGCGCAACCGGCGGCGGTATATGAGGTGATCAAGAAAAATGCGCTGAACAGCGTGGGATCAATGGACGGCTCAGGCTTTTCCGGGGCCATCCGGTCTACCGCGTTCCCGATCCCGAGCGTGTCGCAGGAATTGATGTGGAACCACACGCTTAAGTTCCGCGATTTTAAATTCACGCGCCAGCTGGTGTTCGCGGCGCCTACACGCAGTGGCGATTTTACCGCCTATGTGGATCAGAATGAGGGCTATGTACTCTATAGCGATCCTTCAAAAACGGATGTGTCGGAACTTAACAATGTCGCGTTCTATTACATTTCCAACACAGTCGCCCCGGCGCGCAGCGCGGGCAATGTGGTGCTGGCGCATGACACCATCAATATTTCGCAGGGAGCGCGCAAAGCCTGGGTGTACAGCCCTGGCACCCGCCGCGTACGCCGTGCGCCAAACATCGCCTATGATAATCCGCTGACAAACTCCGATGGCCTCGACACCACCGACAATTTCGGCGGGTTCAACGGCGCCACCGACCGGTATGACTGGACCTATATCGGGCGTCAGGAAACCTATATGCCCAACAACAATTACCGGTTTGCGCAACGCGATCTGCAATATAAGGATATCCTCATTCCTGGCGGGCACATGAAAATGGATTATCTGCGGTATGAGTTGCAGCGCGCACATGTGCTTGAGGCAAATGTCCGCTCCGGCACCCGCCATCTCTATCCAAGACGTCAGTTCTGGATGGAAGAAGATAGCTGGTTCATCCTGCAAAACACCGCCTATGACGCGCGCGGCAATCTGTGGCGTCTGCATGAACAGTTCGCAATGACTTATTATGAAGCTCCGGTTTGCGACCGGGTCGGCGCGACCACCAATGATCTGAACGCGGGCCGTTACCTGGCTGGATCACTGGTTAATCAGGAAGCGCAAATCAGCTGGAAAGCTGACGAGCTGCAGGCAGACCGGTATACGCCCGACGCGATCCGCCGGTTGGGCGTACGCTAGAACTTTTTGTTCGCTGGAGGCATCCTCAGCGTTCGGCCTGTGACCCCGGATTTATTCCGGGGTCCATGTTCTTCTGAATATATCCCTGCCTGGCCCCCTCAAATTCTTCGTCGATGAACAGGTGGCCTTGCGCGGCTATAGCACCAGTAGTGAATATGTCCGCGAATTGATCCGTAGAGAACAGGACCGGCAAATGTTGCGTTCCATGCTGCTCGATGGAGCGGCATCCGCACCTGGGGAACCTGTAAGCGGCGTCTATTTTGATGCGCTGCGCGCGCGCGTAAATCGCGCTGCGGAGAAGTGAAGTCCAAACCGGTTATCCCGCGTGCGGCCGCCCGCCATAATGTTGACACCGCCATTGATTATTATCTGAGTGAAGGCGCAGATCAGACAGCCATTAATTTTATCGGCGTTCTTGAGCAAGCCTACGCCCAAATCTCGCGCCATCCCACAACCGGATCGCCACGCTATGCGCATGCTCTCGATTTACCGGGTCGTCGTTTCTGGCCGCTCAGGCGCTTCCCCTACCTTGTTTTCTACATCGAACAGAATGAACATATCGATGTCTGGCGGGTGCTGCATGGCCAACGCGATATTCCCGAGAGAATGACCAGCATTGAATAGGGACGCCGCCTAATCCCCCTCCAGCAGCAGCACCGGCACGCTATCGCCCGCTTTGGCGGCGGGGGCATGCGGCGGGCGGATGATCAGGCATCCGGCTTTGGCGAGGCTGGACAGCATGGCGCTGTCCTGCAGCGTAAATGGCGTGGCGACGCCATCCGGGCCAAGGCTGGCGCGCACATAATCCTGCCGGCTGTCATTTTGCGCCATGTCCGCGCCCAGAATGGCGCTGCGCGTATAATTGCCGCCGCCGGTTTCGCCGAGCAGCGCCGCAATCGCCGGGCGCACAAACAGCAGGCCGCACACCATGGAGGACACTGGATTGCCGGGCAGGCCCAGCATTGGCGTTCCGTTCATATGGCCGAAGATCAGCGGCTTGCCCGGGCGCATGGCGATCTTCCAGAAATCCACTTTCAGGCCCGCCTCCCCCAACACGCTTTGCACCAGATCATGATCGCCAACCGATGCGCCGCCCAGCGTGATCAGCATGTCCGCGCCGCGCGCGCCCAGCGCCATGGCGCGGAGTTCTTCCCGGTCATCCCTGGCAATACCAAGATCGATGGTCTCACCCCCGCAGGCCGTGATCATCGCGGCAAGGCCGAGCGCATTGGAACTGACAATCTGATGCGGCCCGATCGGCTCACCCGGGCGGACCAGTTCATCGCCGGTGGCGAGCAGCGCAATGCGGGGCCTGCGCGCTACCCGCAGCCAGGGCGCATTCATCGCCGCCGCCAGCGCAACATCGCGCGCGCCCAGCCGCCGCCCCGCCGCTAGCATCACATCGCCGGTGCGGAAATCCAGCCCTTCAGCGCGAATATGCCGGCCTTGTTTTGCTGGCTGGGTCATTGTCACCTGATCACCGGCGGCCTGTGTATCCTCCTGAATGATGATCGCATCCGCCCCCTGCGGCACGGGACCGCCGGTAAAGATACGCACCGTCTGCCCCGGCCCGACTGTCCCTTCAAACGCGCCGCCCGCCGGGGCCTGCCCGGTCAGCCTGAGCGTCACCGGAACCGTCGCCACATCCGCGGCCCGCACGGCATAGCCATCCATGGCCGAAACCGCAAAGGGCGGTTGGGTGCGGTTAGAAATCACATCCTGCGCCAGAACCCGGCCATGCGCCTGCGCAATATTCACCCATTCCGAACCAACCGGCTGCAGCGCGCCAGTGATACGCGCCAGCGCCTCCTCGACCGGGATAAGGGCTTGTCCCGCCATCTGATCAGGGCGCGTTATAGACGCCCGACTTGCCGCCGGACTTGTGTTTCAGGAATGTCGGGCCGATGATCATGCCTTTATCCGCCGCCTTGCACATATCGTAAATTGTTAAAGCCGCGATGGAAGCGGCTGTTAAGGCTTCCATTTCCACGCCGGTCTTGCCCGTCAATTTGGCGGTGGCGGTAATGATGATCTGATGTTTCTTTTTATCGGGTGTCAGATCCACCGTTACCTGGCTAAGCGCCAGCGGATGGCACAGCGGAATCAGATCGGCGGTGCGTTTCGCACCCATGATCCCGGCCAGCCGGGCAACGCCCAGCACGTCGCCTTTGGCAACGCCGCCATCCATAATCAGCTTCAGGGTTTTGGGCTGCATGCTCACATGACTGACCGCCACCGCGATGCGCACCGTGTCGCGTTTTCCCGACACATCGACCATCGCCGCATGGCCCTTATCGTCAAAATGGGTGAGCTTTTTGCCCGCCATGGCTAAGAACCCCCGCCAGGCAATTGCGGAATGAATTTATGCCCCGGCGTCATTGCCAGGCGCGGAACGCGCCGTGGCAATCCACAGCCCCAATCACAGGTCTTTCCGTGAGACTCTGGATCGCCACACCACTTTGCGGCTCGCGATGACGATGAGGTTATGAATGAAGCTAAAATCATCTCACATTAGCCCGCCTTCTTCAGAAGCGCCTGCGTGGCGGCCCTCACATCGGCCTGGCGCATCAGACTTTCACCGACCAGAAAACAGTTCACACCAATGGCCGCACAGCGCGCCAGATCGGCGGGCGTACTCAGGCCGCTTTCGCTGACCACCAGATAGTCTCTGGGCAGTAATTTCTGCAAGCCAATTGTCGTGTCGAGGCTGGTTTCAAATGTCTTGAGATTACGGTTATTTATGCCGATCAGTTTGCTGGACAGTTTAAGCGCGCGCGCCAGTTCCGGCGCGTCATGCACCTCGACCAGCACGTCCATGCCCCATGCCAGCGCGGCGCTTTCCAGTTCCAAGGCCTGCGCGTCCGACACCGCCGCCATGATGATCAGAATGCAATCCGCGCCCCAGGCCCGCGCCTCAAACACCTGATACGGATCGTACATGAAATCCTTGCGCAGCACCGGCAAGCCAACCGCCGCGCGCGCCTGTATCAGAAATTCCGGCGCGCCCTGAAACGAAGGCGTATCGGTCAATATGGAAAGACAGGCCGCCCCGCCAGCTTCATAGGCGCGGGCCAAAGCGGGCGGATCAAAATCCGGCCGGATCAGCCCTTTCGATGGGCTGGCTTTTTTAATCTCGGCGATCAGGCCATAGGCCCCCTGCGACACTTTAGCGGTGAGCGCCCTGGCAAAGCCTCGCACCGGCGGGGCATGTTGCGCCTCCTGCTCCAATTGCGCGAAGGGCTTGTTACGCCTGGCGGCGGCAATCTCGTCCAGCTTATAGGCGCCGATCCGGCTCAATATGTCGCTCATGACGCAGTCTTGCCATTGGAAATAGCGATCAGGCGCTCCAGCACCTTCGCCGCGCCGCCGCCATCAATCGCATCCGCCGCCAGTGCGGCGCCCGCTTTCAGGTCCGCCGCCTTGCCCGCCACGATCAGCGCGGCGGCGGCATTCAGCAGAACAATATCCCGGTATGGGCCTTTCACCCCCGCCAGCAGATCGCGGATCGCATTGGCGTTGGCCTCGCTGTCGCCGCCCAGCAGATCAACCGGCTGCGCCAGCGCCAGCCCGGCATCCGCCGGGGTCACTTCAAAATTCCGCACCTGGCCATTTTCCAGCGCGCAGACATAGCTCGGCCCGGTTGTGGTCAGCTCATCCAACCCGTCCGAGCCATGCACCACCCAGGCGCGTTCGGTTCCCAGATTGGCCAGCACCCGCGCCAGCGGCTCCACCCATTGGCGGGCGAACACGCCAATCAATTGCCGCTTTGCGCCCGCAGGATTGGACAGCGGCCCCAGCAGATTAAAGATGGTGCGAACGCCAAGCTCCACCCGCGCCGGGCCGACATGCTTCATCGCGCCATGGTGGCGCGGGGCCATCATGAACCCAAGCCCCGCCTTTGCGATGCATTCACTGACCATTTCAGGTGAGGTTTCAATGTTAACCCCAAGTGATACCAGCACTTCCGCCGATCCAGTTTTGGATGAAAGCGCGCGATTGCCATGCTTGGCCACCGGCACGCCGCAGGCCGCCACCACGAATGCCGCCGCCGTGGAAATGTTAAACGTGCCAGACGCATCGCCGCCGGTGCCGCAGGTGTCGATGGCGTCGGCTGGCGCATCCACATGCAGAACCTTTTCGCGCATCACGCTGGCGGCGGCGGTAATTTCATCCACCGTCTCACCGCGCACCCGCAACGCCATGAGGAAACCACCGAGCTGCGCAGGCGTGGCGT
>JAHHGO010000162.1 GCA_023252275.1 Alphaproteobacteria bacterium | reverse complement strand
TGAGTGCAGATGGCGCTGAAGCTTGAAACTTTTTCCAATGCGGATCTGAAGGGCGGCTGGCGGCCCGGCAATAATGCGGGCGGCCATTCGCTGTTCAAGGCGCTGGGCCATCCTATGGCTGCGCGGCTTGGTCAGGCGCTGTTCGAGGCCTGCCTGAATGATGGGCCCATCGCCATTTACGATCCGCGCGGGGTTGCCATTGCGTTTGACGCGCTGTTCGGAATTTCGCGCTGCGGCATCGAAGGCATCTTCGTGCAGCGGGTCGAGGATCAGGGTACGGATATTCTGGGACATCGCGCCCGGCTGGTGAATGAACTGCCGCGCTCGGCGGCTAAAACTCTGCTGGTGTTGTCGTTCGACGCGGCGCGCCTGACCGGGCAGTTGCAGCCCCTGCTGCCCAAAGGCATGGCGGTGCGCAGCCTGGACGAGATGCGCATCAGTCCGGACATGCTGACCAATCCCGGCAATTATACCGACCCCTTGAATTTCGCCACCAATTTTGCCCTGTTCCGCGACATTGCCGGCAAGGACGCCGGTAGCGGGCTGCACACCACGCTTACCACCGCCAATTATTGGGGCCTGCATGGGGCGGAAAATCCAGGCTTGTGGCTGTGCCTGTTTGACGCGCATGGCAATGTGCTGGCGGAATGGAATGAAACGCTGCCGCAAACGGGCGCGCTGATCCGTATTGACAGCCGCGCGGTGCGCGAACGCTTCCGGCTTGGCGATTTTTGCGGCTCGCTGTTCATGCATGCGGTGCGTCTTGCGGGGCATGATATTGTCAAATATGCGCTGGATATTCATGGCGAGGGCGGGCGGGCGCTGTCGTGCAGCCATGACGCCAATGCCTGGCCCGCCGATTTTTATGCGGGCATGCCCGCGCCGCATAATGGCGAAAGCCTGATCCTGCATATTCAGAACAGCCACCCGGCGCCCATACCCGCGGGCGCGATCGGGCTAGGCCTGATGGGCGGCGATGCGGTCAGCAGGCTGGATGTGGAAATTGCGCCCTTCGCCACCTATTCGCTGGATGTCGCGCAACTCTTGCCGCAGGCGCGCTGGCCCGATCAGATTGAAATTCATGCCGGCAAATATTTCGTCCGCCCGCGTTATGAAACCGTGCTGAAAGACGGACGCCGCCGCATGGCCCATGCCAATGTCGAGCGCACGGATCTGAAGCCCGATCCGGACATACCGGGCCTTGCCGCCAGTATGGGCAAGGCCTATCTGATGCCGCTGCCAGTGCCGCCGCTGACGCAGTTTTCATCCCTCATGCTGCCGGCGCCAATGGCGACGGGGCAAACTGAATTGCCGCTGCGCGCGGAATTATATGACGCCAGCGGCGAAAAAGTTGCGGCGCATTTTATGGGGCGTCTGCAACGGCGCGACTCGGTTCCGCTGATCATTGATGACTGGCTGAAACAAAGCGGGGCAAAGCTTGCGTCCGGTTTTGGCCATGTGGAATTTCTGTATGATTTTCGCGATGGCGGCGAGGCCGATGGCTGGCTGCATGCGCTGGGAAAATTTACCCTGCGCGCCAGCGGGCATGCGGCGGAAACCATTTTCGGCGCGCATATCTATAATGTCCCGGTGATCTACAAGGACGAGCCGCAATCCTATACCAATGCGCCGCCCGGCCTGACAACGCGGCTGTTTCTGCGGCTGGGGCAGAATCTTGGCGTCAAGATGGACGCCCTGTGCCACCTGATCTATCCGGCATCCCTGCCCTGGCATGAAAAATCCAGCACACAGATCATTCTGCATGATGGCGCGGGGCAAGTGGTGACGCAAAAGCAGGCGGCGATCGCGTGCAGCGGCAGCCTGTTCTGGCGTTATTCGGAAATGTTCGACGCGGGCGAACGCAAGGCGGCTGGCGCGGACGCCTATATTATCGTGCGCGACACAAGCTGCCGCCTGTTTGGCTTTCACGGGCTGATGCAGGGCAAGACCAGCTTCAGCCTGGATCACATGTTCGGATTTTAACGCGGGCCGCGCTATGCCGGCTGGGGCGCGTGTCCGGTTCCGGCAATTTTGCGCTGATATTCCGCCTCCAGCTCAATCATGCGCGCCTCAACCCTCCTGTATACAAGCGGCGGCTTGATATTCAGTGTACGGCGCACTTCATCCAGCGGCAGTTTCAGCATGGCTTCCCAGTCAACGCCCGGCAGCCAGGCGGCTTTTTTGCCATTGCGATAAGCTTCCAGGATGGCGCGGAATACGGGTATTTCACGCGGCAGATCTTTTTTGAATTTAAACATTCCGGCAAGAATCAGCACGCCAATGCCGCGATTGCGGGTATGCGGATAGGCAAATGTCAGCACACAGATTTCACCAAGCGGATTACGGCCATAACCGGTAAGCACATGATTGAGATCGTGGCTGTCGCGGACACGCGACGCAAACAGCGCGAATTCCGCCTGACGTTTTTCCCAGTGCTGGGACTCCTTGCTGGCGTCCACCAGCCCTTCCGCTGACAGGCCTTCAGTTTCCAGAAATCTGTGGTAGATGCGGCCAAAGCTGTCTTCAGGCAGGCTGCGCAAATATTCCCTGTTGCACAGGGTGGCCAGCAATTGACGGTTTTCCGCCAGCACCTGACGGCCTACCGGACTGGAACGGAACCTTGCCATGCAATTGGCCATGGAATTGCCCTGCAACGCCGCCACAATCTTGAAAACCTGGCCCGTATCCTCCTTGTTTTTGAACAGAGCGCGGATGGCCCGATAGGCGGCTAAAGGCCGTATCCTGCCGGTTTCACTGATTTGTGCGGTTTCACCCTGCATCCTGGGATTCCTTACAGTTGCAATTGGACTTTAGACGCAATACCAGACATTCATGTAACCTGATTTTAGCAATTACTTGCTGTCAGAATTGTAGATAATGGTCCCTGATAAAATGTCAATAATGTCAATGCGGATTCATGGGTTTTTCTAGTCCGTTGTCATTAACAAACGGGTTGCAAAGTGGCGGAAAAAATCAAACGCATACGCCGGACGGCCGAAGAGGCGCGGAGAATCATACTGGATGCCGCTTCGCAGCGGCTGGCGGCGCTTGGCCCTGAGGGCATCCGCCTGCAGGATATAGCCAACGATGTCGGCATTTCACATCCAACCATCCTGCATCATTTTGAAAGCCGCGAAGGGCTCGTGCTGGCGCTGACCCAGCGCGCGACGGAACAGCTGCGGGCGGAATTATTCGCGGCTTTTGCCGGCCGCCACGCGCGCGATACCGATATGCACCCGATTCTGGACCGGGTATTTGATGTTCTCAGCAGGCAGGGGCACGCCCGCCTGATCGGCTGGATGATTCTGAGCGGCGCCATCCGGCAGTCGCCGGAGCAGGGCTTATTGCGCGATTTGACGGATTTAATTCATCCCATGCGTGTGGAGGAAAGCAAGGCGCGGGGCATGCCCGCGCCAGAGCGCGATGACACATTGTTCATTGTCATGCTGGGCGCAGTGGCGGCCTTTGGCGATGGCCTGTTTGGGCCGATGGTGCGCCGCGCGGCCGGCGTCACGGATGAAGCGCTGACCGCCGAGCGTTTCCGCGCATGGTTCGCCGAATTATTGCGCAGCCGGATATTGCCGGCCGCGCAATAGATGGGCTGCGTCTATTTGGTTCTCCAGACCAGCCCCGGCTGCTTTGCCGCTTTCAGATGATCATTGTTGCGCGCCCAGGCAAATCCCAATTTGATGCGGTCGAACAGACGGTCGATCTGGCGTTCCATTCCGGGATCGGTGAAAACATAGAACTGGTTTTCCAGAATGGCGTCCAGCACCAGCTCGCCCACCACATCCGGGTCCAGCCCGTTTTGCAGCGTATCGCCAATCGGATTAAGCGCGATCGGGCGGTCATCGGATTTACCGAAATGATCGGGCCGGTGTTTGGCGGCTTCCAGAATATTTGTGCTGACCGCGCCCGGACAGAGCAGCGACACGCCAATCGGCGTATCCTTTAATTCGCTGTACAGCACTTCCATCATGCCGACGACCGCATGCTTGCTGGCATTATAGGCGCCCCAGCCGGCGCCCGCATTGATCAGCCCCGCCATGGAGGAAGTGGCCATCACATGGCCGCTTTCGCCATTGCCCTTCATCAGCGGCAGGAACGCGCGCAGCGCGTAAACCACCGCGGTCTGGTTGACGGCGACCACCCAGTCCCAATCCTTTTGCGATAGTTCTTCACTGAGCCCGCCGACGCTGACGCCCGCATTGTTGCACAGCACATTCACCTTGCCGAAGCGTTTGACGGTGGCGGCGGCGGCGTCAAACACCTGTTTCTCGACGGTGATGTCGCAATGATGCGTATCCACATCCGCGCCTTTGGCTTTCAGATCAGCGGCGGCGGCCGACAGGCGCCTGGCGTCAATATCGGCCATCATGACTTTCATGCCCACCCGGGTAAAGGCCCTGGTCATGCCAAGCCCCATGCCGCTGGCGGCGCCGGTGATAAAGGCTACTTTTCCTGCTACGTCTTTCATTGCCGGACTCTCCCTGTTGTTTATTTCAATCGTTCATTAAAAAAGCTGATCACCCGGTCGAGCGCAATGCGCGTCGGATGTCCGGCCTCATCGACCAGATCGGTTGTCACCACGCTATGCGCCAGCGGGTTGCCCTCCGGATTGCCGTATTTGCTGTCAATCTCGATGCCCTCAAAGCCATCGCCCAGCTCGCGCCGCAGCGTTTCAAAGCGCGCGCCGGGGCTGGTGAAATCCCCCGTAAAGCGCAGCCCCAGCACCTTGTCGCCCTGCGCCACGCGGCGCTTCACATTTTGCAGTTCAGCCGGGCTGACATGCAGCGCCGCGCAGCGCGTCCTGCCGATGGGAAAAGGCAAAAAGGGCTGGCTCAGCACCGGGGCCATCATGCAGGGCTCCATCATCAGGCTGAGCGCAAAATTGCCGGTGACGCACATGCCGATGGCGCCCACGCCCTTGCCCCCCAGCTCGGCATATACCGAACGGCACAGCGCGCGCAGCCAGTCTGTCACCGGGCTGGATTTGGTTGAGGCCAGCACCGAAAATTCCCGGGATATGCAGACCTGCGCAATGGATTTGGCGATATAGCCATTACTGTTCGGCCTGCCCGGTTCGCCGAAAAGATGCGGGACCACCGCCGTAAAGCCTGCATCCACCACCCATTGCGCAAAACGCAGCAATGACGGCGTAATGCCCGGAATTTCATGCATGATCACGACGCCCGGACCGCTGCCGCGCCAGTAAACCGGCTTCGTCTTGCCGTCATGGGTAAAGCTGCGCTCGGTAAAACCCGGTAATGCCGCCATAGTTCCCTGCCCCTGTTATTTTTGCCCATCCTTGCGCAAAGCGGACCTGATCACAAGCACCCGGTGAAAAATTCCGCAATACCGGCTAGAGTGCCGCCATGGCACAACAGAAATCACCTGAATCACCTGGCGCGGCTCTGGACTGGCTCACGGATGCGAAAAATCATCTCTGGCTGCCCTATACCCAGATGCTGACTGCCCCCGAACCGCTGGCTGTGGCCGCCACCAATGGCGCGCATATTCATCTGGCGGATGGGCGGCGGCTGATTGATGGCGTGGCCTCCTGGTGGACCGCCTGTCATGGCTATAATCATCCGCATATCACCCGCGCGATCATCGATCAGGTAAACCGCATGCCGCATGTCATGCTGGGCGGGCTGGTGAATGAACCGGCCAGCCGTCTTGCGGCGCGGCTGGCGGCGCTGGCGCCCGGGGATCTCAATCACGTGTTCTTTTCGGAATCGGGTTCGGTGGCGGTGGAAATCGCCCTGAAAATGGCGCTGCAATACTGGATCAATCGCGGACATAAGGGCCGCACGAAATTTGTCTGCTTTCGGGATGGCTATCATGGCGACACGCTGGGCGCGATGTCGGTATGCGATCCCGATGAAAGCATGCACAGCCTGTTCAGGGGCGCGCTGCTGCCGCAATATATTTGCGATCTGCCGCGTAACCGCGAACAGCGCGATGCGCTGGATGGGTTTCTGCGGTTGCTGCGCCTCGGTTCTTTTTCACCTTGGTTTCAAAGCACGCAATCAGCGACGCGGCCACGGTGTCTTCAAAGTCATCTTCTGCCCAATAGTCTTGCTGGTCTTTCACGGTATTTGCTCCTGTGTTGGTTGATGTCATGGGGTGCTCCGGT
>JAHHGO010000161.1 GCA_023252275.1 Alphaproteobacteria bacterium | reverse complement strand
GGCCGCCTGCCTGCTTCCTGCCGCCGCCCGGGCGGCGGACGTCTGCCCCGGCGTCGCCTTCGAGGGCGCCGCGATCGACCTGACGGCGGTCGAGCGGCGGCTGGTCTGCGGCGATCCCGACAGCGAGGCGGGGCGGGAGGGCCCCAAGGCCCAGGCCCGGCGCTTCCTGAAGGCCTTTCTCCTACTAATGAGAAGAAACAAAACGGGGAGAAACCGCTGATGGCGGAGCCAGCACGAAACCGGGGCGCGATTGATCTGTTGCGGGAACGTTTTGGCGCGCGGCTTTCCACCTCGGCGGCGGTGCGCGAGGCGCATGGCAAGGATGAATCCTATCATGCGCCGCAGGCGCCGGACGCTGTGGTGTTCGCCCATTCGACCGATGAGGTCGTCGAAATCGTGCAGATCTGCGCGGCCCTTGGTACGCCCATCATCCCGTTTGGCGCGGGCACCTCGCTCGAGGGGCATGTGGCGGCGCTCCAGGGCGGCGTGTGCCTGGATCTGACCGGTATGAATAAAATCCTGTCGGTGAATACGGAGGATGGCGATTGCGTGGTCGAGGCCGGCGTCACCCGCAAGACCCTCAATGAATATATCCGTGACACCGGCCTGTTCTTTCCGATTGATCCGGGCGCGGACGCAACCCTGGGCGGCATGGCGGCGACCAGCGCGTCTGGCACCAATGCCGTGCGTTATGGCGGGATGCGCGAAAATGTGCTGGGCCTGACGGTGGTGATGGCCGATGGCCGCGTGGTGCGCACCGCGCGCCGGGCGCGCAAAAGCTCCAGCGGCTATGATCTGACGCGGCTGTTTGTCGGCTCCGAAGGCACCTTGGGGATCATCACCGAAGTGGCGGTAAAGCTGCATCCCGTGCCCGAGGCGATCTCGGCGGCGACCTGCCGCTTTCCGGATATTTTAAGCGCGGTCAACGCCACCATCGCCACCATTCAGTCCGGCCTGCCGGTGGCGCGCATCGAACTGATCGATGAAATTTCGGTTGCGGGCATCAACAAATATTCCGGCCTAAATCTGGTGGAACAGCCGACGCTGTTTCTGGAGTTTCACGGCACCGAGGCGGGTGTGCGCGAACAGACGCAACGCTTCGGCGAGATTGCCGCCGGATATGGCGGCGGCGCGTTTGACTGGGCCACCAAAACCGAGGTACGCAACAAATTATGGGAGGCGCGCCATACCGCCTATTACGCCTCGCTCGCCATGTATCCCGGCAAGAAAGGCATGCCGACGGATGTCTGTGTGCCGATCTCGCGGCTGGCCGAATGTATCGCGGAAACCAAGCGCGATCTGGCGGAAAGCGGCATCGAGGCGCCCATCATCGGCCATGTGGGGGATGGCAATTTCCACACGCTGCTGATCTTTGATCCCGATAATCCCGAAGAGGTGGCGCGCTGCAAGGCGTTCAATGAACGCCTCATCCTGCGCGCGCTGGCGATGGACGGCACCTGCACCGGCGAGCATGGCATCGGCTATGGCAAGCTGGCTTTCATGCAGGCCGAACATGGCGAGGCCGTCAGCGTCATGCGCGCCGTCAAGCTGGCGCTCGATCCGCATAATCTGATGAACCCGGGAAAAGTAGTACGTATCTAACAGAGGCAACAATGCAGACATTCAGTTTCGACCCCGTCACCTTGCCCCCCGCCGCCGCGGAGTTGCGCCGCGAGGTGCGCGATTTTCTGGCGGAACATAACGCCAGGCGCAGCCCGCTCGACCGGGCGCAAAGCTGGAGCGGGTCCGACCCGGAGTTCAGCCGCAAAATGGGCGAGGCCGGGTTTATCGGCATGGTGTGGCCGAAAAAATATGGCGGGCATGAGCGCAGCTCGTTCGAGCGTTATGTGATGCTGGAGGAAATGCTGGTGGCGGGCGCGCCGGTGGGGGCGCATTGGGTGGCCGACCGGCAGAGCGGGCCGCTGCTGCTGCGTTTCGGCACCGAGGAACAGCGCCAGAAATATCTGCCGCCGGTGACCCGCGGCGAAATGTTTTATTGCATCGGCATGTCCGAGCCGGACAGCGGATCGGATCTGGCTTCGGTGCGCAGCAAGGCGGTCAAGGTGGATGGCGGCTTTCTGATTACCGGGCGCAAAATCTGGACCAGCGGCGCGCACACCGCGCATGTGATGATCGGATTGTTCCGTACCGGGAGCAATCCGGATGGCCGCCAGGAAGGGCTGACGCAGTTTCTGATCGATCTGCGCGCCCCGGACGGAACCGATCTGAAAGCCAGAAACAATATTCAGGTGCGCCCGATCCGCAGCCTGCTGGGCGAGCATCATTTCAACGAGGTCACCTTTGACGAGGCCTTCGTGCCGGATAGCCAGGTGGTCGGCAAGGTTGACAATGGCTGGTCGCAGGTCATGTCGGAGCTGGCCTTTGAGCGCAGCGGGCCGGAGCGCTATCTGTCCAGCATTCAACTGGTGCTGGAAATGATCCGCGAGCTTTCCAGTAATCCAACGCCGCAGGGCCATGCGGCGGTGGGGCGGCTGATTGCGCATCTTTCCACCTTGCGGCAAATGTCGGTGTCGGTGGCGGCGAAGCTGAATGCCGGGCTTGATCCGGCGCTGGAAGGATCAATCGTCAAGGATCTGGGCGCGGTGTTCGAACAGGAAATTCCCGCCATCGCGCAGGCGATTTTCAATGTGGAGCCGCGCATCGGCAAACACGCCAGCGATCTGGAACAGGTCATGGGCTTTCTGGTGCAGAACTCGGTTTCCTATTCCATGCGCGGCGGCACACGTGAAATATTGCGCGGCATTATCGCGCGCGGACTGGGGTTAAGATAATGAGCGAAATTGGCGTAATGCTGGGCGATACGGTCAACCGTCTGTTTGGCGGCATGGTGACGGCCCAATTGCTGGCCTCGGCGGAAGACGGCGTATGGCCCGCCGCACTGTGGAAAGCAGTCGAGGAGGCGGGGCTGACCCTGCCTTTGGTGTCGGAAAAGCGCGGCGGCGTTGGCTGTTCCTGGCTGGATGCGCGTGTAGTGCTGCACGGCGCGGGGCAGCATATGGCCCCCATTCCGCTGGCGGAAACCATACTGGCGGGCTGGCTGCTGGATTGCGCCGGCATTGAACCGCCGATGGGGCCGATGAGTATCGCCTGCGCCGCGCCGGATGCGGCGCTGCATCTCTACCGGGAATCCGATGGCTGGCGGCTGGATGGCGTATGCCCGCGTGTGCCGTGGGGGGGTGCTGCGCAGCATGTGGTGGTGGTTGCAATGGCCGAGGGCGCGGTGCGCGTTGCGTTGCTGGCGCAGGGTGATTATCAGGTCACGCCGGAAAAAAACATGGCGCGCGAACCGCGCGACACTTTGCGTTTTGCGCATGCGCCGGTGGCGGCCTGCGATGCCGCGCCGGGCCTGCCGGAAAATGCAGTGGAGCTGTATGGCGCCATGATCCGCGCCGTGCAGATCGGCGGCGCGCTGGAACGCGCGCTGGTGGAATCGGTGAAATACGCCAATGACCGGGTGCAGTTCGGCAAGCCCATCGGCAAATTTCAGGCGGTGCAGCAAAATCTCGCCATGCTGGCGGATGAGGTGGCGGCCTGCGGCGCGGCGGGTTCGGCGGCCTGCGCGGCTGTGGATAAATCGCTGCGTTCAAACAATCCCGCCGATGTCTGGCTGCGCATCGCCAGCGCCAAGGCGCGCGCCGGCGAAGGGGCGGGCAAGGGCGCCAGCATCGCGCATCAGGCGCATGGCGCGTTCGGCTTCACCTATGAACATGTGCTGCATTTCGCCACCAGGCGGCTTTGGTCCTGGCGCGCGGAGTTTGGCACGGGCGATCATTGGGCCGCCGGGCTTGGCCGGCGCGTGGTTGAAATCGGCGCGGATAATTTATGGGAAACCCTGACCGCGACGGATTGATGGAATGCGCTAAAAATTCTATCCTTCCTTCGGAGGTTTATCTGGTCCATCGCCGATCACGGCGCTGATGCGATCCGCAAGCTGCTTGCGTAAATCGGTATAATCTGTCCATTTGATATGGTTGTACTGCCGCGTGTCGAAATGGATTAGATCAATCAGATCTTTGCGGCAGGTGAAAAATACCGGGATATTGAGGCCGTGCGCAAACCCGGCTTCGTAATAAACGCCACCGCGATGGCCATGAGTCCCATGCGTAAAATCGGCGACAAGAAATCGTGAACGCCTGATTTCAGCGATGATCTCATCATCGATTTTGTTCGCATGTTCTTTTTTATCAATCCGAAGCGGCTTATATCCGGCATCCTCAATTCCCGGCACTATTCCTTTATCATAGGCCTCGGTTAGAGATTCATCGAACCACATGGCGACAAAGCCCTGCGATGAATTGATCTGTTTCGTGGCTAGCTCGGCGAGGCGGGCATAGCCTTTTACAGTTATTGGGGAGGTCCTGCTGCTATCAAACATGAAATTTCTTTCTTTGATCCAGCCGCTCTCTTCTAAATAATTTAACAGATAGTTCAGTTCACCTTCCGTCGTTGACTCAGTCCAAGCCAGCATTTCTAGGAAGACCCAGTGGCTTTCGTCGTTTAAGTCAGTTGGAAAACGGCTGCCAATGATAGGGGACAGCCTATTAAGGTGTATGAGCAACCTGTCCGCGCGTTCATGAACGGGTAGGGGCTTATTCTGAGCAAACCGTTCAACTTTTTCCGAAGTTATCTCTGGGCCTGGGTGACCCGGTTGCTGTTGATCCACCACCCAACGCGACAGCCGCGCTTTTATCTGTTCTGCATCTGCGCGCCCCTGTAAGAAGCATAGCGCCTGCTCTGTGATGATATAATTGCCACCGGCGCGGTGAGATTCTGTCACTTGATGGCGCATACCATCTGTACCATAGCCAATATCCTTAAGACCCCCTGCACCCGTTCCCCAGAGTAGGCATTTTTGGTCGTCCATATTCGGTCTCCAAATTATCTGTCACCCCGGATTTATTCCGGGGTCCAGGGTTACAAGCTCAGGCCTTTCCTTGTGGCCACTGGACCCCGGAATAAATCCGGGGTGACAGGCTGAGTTTGCAGCGCAGGCAATCTACCTCACTCTATTGGCTTACGAATCAGGTGATCAATGAGGGATATAAATCCCGCCATTGCGGGTTTTGCGCCTCGATCAGGTTTATCTTCCATGCGCGAGGCCATTTTTTCATGCGCTTTTCGTGCCGGATGGCGGCCTCAATATCAGGTGTCTCCTCGAACCACACAAGCAATTTGACGTTATGAATATTGGTGAAACCGCCGGTGATGTCATTCTTGTGTTCAAACACACGCCTAATGAGATCATTAGTAACACCGATATACAATGTTCCATTGCGCCGGCTGGCAAGCATGTAAAGATAGTAACTTTGCATTGCGATACGATCTGCTGCTAGATCGGGATGCGATTAGATTGAATCACCCCAAATCCAGTGTCACCCCGCACTTGTTGCAGGGTCCAGGGTAACAAACTCAGGCCTTTCTTTGTGGCTCCTGGACCCCGGAACAGGTCCGGGGTGACAAAGCGGGTGGTGGATCGCAAAGTCCAAGTAGGCCTACCCCAATCCCCCTACTCCGCTGCCGCCTTATTGCCCGGCGTCGGGGTGCGGGCGCGTTCGACCAGGCTGACATCGCGCACTGCCCCGCGCGAGGCGCTGGTGGTCATGGCGGCATAGGCGCGCAGTGCGGCGCTGACCTTGCGGGGGCGGGCCTTGACCGGTTGCCAGCCATTGGCGTCCGCATCCATGCGGGCGCGGCGTTGCGCCAGTTCTCCGGCGCTGATGGCCAGATTGATGCTGCGGTTGGGAATGTCGAACTCGACAGTATCGCCGGTCTGGATCAGCGCGATGGCGCCGCCTTCAGCGGCTTCCGGTGAAACATGGCCGATCGAGAGGCCCGACGTGCCGCCGGAAAAGCGCCCGTCGGTCAGCAGGGCGCAGGCCTTGCCCAGCCCCTTGGCCTTCAGATAGCTGGTCGGATACAGCATTTCCTGCATGCCCGGCCCGCCCTTCGGTCCCTCATAACGGATGACCACCACATCGCCCGGCTTGATTTTGCCGGTCAGAATTTTGTCGCAGGCTTCATCCTGGCTTTCGCAGATCACCGCGGGGCCGGAGAATTTCAGAATTTCCTTGTCGACGCCTGCAGTTTTGACGATGCAGCCCTCGGTGGCGATATTGCCATACAGCACGGCGAGCCCGCCATCCTCACTATAGGCGTTCTCGACTGAGC
>JAHHGO010000160.1 GCA_023252275.1 Alphaproteobacteria bacterium | reverse complement strand
GGGCGTTGAAATGTTCCGCAAGCTTCTGGATCAGGGCGAGGCGGGCGACAATATCGGCGCGCTGCTGCGCGGCATTGACCGTGAGGGCGTGGAGCGCGGCCAGGTTCTGGCCAAGCCCGGCTCGATTACGCCGCACACCAATTTCAAGGCGGAAGCCTATATTCTGACGAAGGAGGAAGGCGGGCGTCACACGCCGTTTTTCAACAATTACCGTCCGCAGTTTTACTTCCGCACGACGGATGTGACGGGTGTTGTTACGCTTCCGGAAGGCACCGAGATGGTGATGCCGGGGGACAATGTGACGATGGATGTTGAACTGATTGTGCCGATTGCGATGGATGAAGGGCTGCGCTTCGCCATTCGCGAAGGCGGCCGCACCGTTGGCGCCGGCGTCGTCGCTAAAATTCTCAAATAGGACGCAACTCCCATGCAAAACCAGAATATTCGTATCCGGTTAAAGGCGTTCGAGCATCGCGTGCTCGATCAGTCCACCAAGGATATCGTGAACACGGCCAAGCGCACAGGCGCGACGGTGCGCGGCCCGATTCCCCTGCCGACCAGGATCGAGAAATTCACCGTGTTGCGTGGGCCGCACGTTGATAAGAAAAGCCGGGAGCAGTTTGAAGTGCGTACGCACAAAAGGCTGCTGGATATTGTTGATCCGACCCCGCAGACGGTGGACGCGCTGATGAAGCTCGACCTGGCTGCGGGCGTGGATGTGGAAATCAAGCTTTAACAGGTGAAGAAATGCGTTCTGGTGTAATTGCCCAGAAAATTGGCATGACCCGCGTTTTTAAAGACGATGGGCGGCATGTGCCTGTGACCGTGTTGAAGATGGATGCCTGTCAGGTTGTCCGTCAACGCACGGTTGACAGCGATGGCTATACCGCCGTGCAACTTGGCGCGGTGCCGGCCAAGCCGAAAAATGTCACCAAGCCCATGCGCGGTCATTTCGCAGTGGCGCAAGTGGAGCCGAAGCGCAAGCTGGTGGAGTTCAGGGTTACACCTGAAAATCTGCTTGAAGTGGGCGCTGAGATTACGGCTGAGCATTTTGTCATTGGTCAATATGTGGACGTGTCCGGCACAAGCATCGGCAAGGGTTTTGCCGGCGTGATGAAGCGGCATAATTTCGGCGGCATGCCCGCCAGTCATGGCGTATCGATCACGCACCGCGCGCATGGTTCTACCGGTCAGCGGCAGGATCCGGGCAAGGTGTTCAAGGGCAAGAAAATGGCCGGCCATATGGGCGATGTGCGTGTCACCACGCAGAACCTGGAAGTCGTAGCGGCTGATGCCGAACGCGGCATTCTGATGATCAAGGGCGCTGTCCCCGGCGCCAAGGGCGGATTTGTGCTGGTGCGCGATGCGGTAAAACGCGCCTTGCACAAGGATGCGCCGAAGCCGGGCGCGGTTCGCGGCGGTAAGGCTGCAGCGGAACAGAAGGAAGCCCAGGCATGAAGGCCGAGGTAAAGAAACTTGACGCCAGCAAAGCGGGCGACATCGAACTGGCGGACGCCATCTACGCGCTGGAGCCGCGCGCCGATATTCTGCACCGTGTCGTGGTATGGCAGCTCGCCAAACGCCGTGCCGGCACGCATAAGGTGAAAATCCGCAGCGAAATTAATATGACGACCAAAAAGTTTGGTAAGCAGAAGGGCGGCGGCACTGCGCGTCACGGCGCGCGTTCGGCCAATATCTTCCGCGGCGGCGGCGTGGTGCATGGACCGGTTGTGCGCAGCCATGCAACGGATCTGCAAAAGAAAGTGCGCAAACTTGGCTTGCGGCTCGCGCTTTCGGCGAAGCTGCGCGATGAGGCGCTTTTTGTTGTTGAGGATACGAAGCTGGCCACGGCGAAAACCAGCGGCCTGCGGGATACGCTGAACAAGCTTGGCTTTAACAACGCGCTGTTTATTGATGGCGCCGAGGTTGATCCAAACTTCCTCTTGGCCGCGCGCAATATTCCGCATATCGACGTGCTGCCAAGCCAGGGCGCCAATGTGTATGACATTCTGCGCCACGACAAACTGGTTTTGACCCGCGCCGCCGTCGCTCAATTGGAGGCTCGCCTGAAATGAACCGGGAACGCATGTATGATATTATTCTCAGCCCGGTCATCACCGAAAAGGCGACCATGGCGAGCGAGCACAATCAGGTGACGTTCCGGGTGGCGAATGACGCCACCAAGACCGAAATCAAGGCCGCGGTAGAGAAACTGTTTGATGTCAAGGTAAAGGCGGTCAATACGCTGAACCAGGTTGGCAAGCAAAAGCGTTTTCGCGGGAAACTGGGCAAGCGCAGTGATTATAAAAAGGCGATCGTCAGTCTGGTGGATGGTCATTCCATCGATGTAACGACAGGCCTATAGGGTAAGGACGCGGGTGCGTAATGGCGTTAAAAGCATATAAACCGACAACCCCGGGCCAACGCGGCCTGGTGCTTGTCAGCCGTGAAGGGCTCTGGAAAGGCAAGCCGGTCAAGTCATTGACCGAAGGCCTGAACAAATCCGGCGGCCGCAATAATTCGGGCAGGATCACCGCCTTTCAAATCGGCGGCGGGCATAAGCGTTCGTATCGCATGGTCGATTTCAAGCGCCGCAAGTTTGATATTTACGCGACCGTCGAGCGGCTGGAATATGATCCGAACCGCACGGCTTTCATCGCGCTGGTCAATTATGAGGATGGCGAACAGGCCTATATCCTGGCGCCGCAGCGTCTCAAGGCGGGCGACAAGGTGATCGCGGGTAACAAGGTTGACATCAAGCCGGGCAATGCGATGCCATTGGCCAGCATGCCGATCGGCACGATCGTTCATAATATCGAAATCAAGCTGGGCAAGGGCGGCCAGATCGCGCGCTCGGCTGGGACCTATGCGCAATTGGTGGGCCGGGATAGCGGCTATGCGCAATTGCGGCTATCCTCGGGCGAACAACGCATGATCCGTTCCGAATGCATGGCGACCGTGGGGGCTGTATCCAATCCGGATAATTCCAACCAGAATTTCGGCAAGGCGGGCCGCACCCGCTGGCAGGGCCGGCGTCCTACCGTGCGCGGCGTGGCGATGAACCCGGTCGATCATCCGCATGGCGGCGGCGAAGGCCGCACCTCTGGCGGACGTCACCCGGTAACGCCCTGGGGCAAGCCGACCAAAGGCAAGAAGACTCGTTCCAACAAGGCGACCGACAAGTATATCTTGCGCAGCCGTCATCTGAAGAAGGGGCGCTAGACCATGACACGTTCCGTATGGAAAGGCCCTTTCGTCGATGGGTATCTGTTAAAGAAGGCGGAAACCGCCCGCGCTTCATCGCGCAAGGAAGTGATCAAGACCTGGTCGCGGCGTTCGACCATTCTGCCGCAATTTGTGGGTCTGACTTTCGGTGTCTATAACGGGCACAAATTCATTCCTGTCTCGGTCAGCGAAGAAATGGTCGGGCATAAACTTGGCGAATTTTCACCGACGCGGACCTATTTCGGCCATTCGGCGGACAAAAAGGCAAAGAGGAAATAATGAGCAAGACGGCGCGACCCAGAGGTCTTGCGGATAACGAAGCTCAGGCGATTGGGCGGATGATCCGCATCAGCCCGCAGAAGCTGAATCTGGTTGCCGGCGGCATCCGGGGGATGCATGTCGAGAAGGCGCTGGCGGAGCTGAGCTTTTCGCATCGCCGTATCGCCGGTGATGTAAAGAAGGTGTTGCAGTCCGCGATTGCCAATGCTGAAAACAATCATGGGCTGGATATGGACAGTCTTTATGTCAAAGAAGCCTCGGTCGGTAAGGCCCTGGTGATCAAACGGTTTCATCCGCGCGCGCGCGGGCGTTCCGGCCGTGTCGAAAAACCATTCAGTCACCTGACCATTGTGGTCCGTGAGCGTGAGGAGACCGCCTGATGGGTCATAAGGTAAATCCGATCGGCTTGCGTGTCGGTATCAATCGCACCTGGGATTCGCGCTGGTACGCCGAAGGCAAAAACTATGGCGATCTGCTGCACGAGGATATTCGCATCCGCAAGGTGCTTTCAAAACGTCTGGCGCTGGCGGGCGTGTCGCGCATCCAGATCGAACGTCCGCATCGCAAATGCCGCGTGACGATCTATTCGGCGCGCCCCGGCGTGGTGATCGGGAAAAAGGGCGCGGACATTGAAAAGCTGCGCAGCGAATTGTCTACGCTGACCGAAAGCGAAGTGCATCTGAACATCGTTGAAATCCGCAAGCCGGAAATTGACGCCAAACTGGTGGCTGAAAATATCGCGCAGCAGCTGGAGCGCCGGGTTTCCTTCCGCCGCGCCATGAAGCGCGCGGTGCAGTCATCGATGCGGCTGGGTGCGCTCGGGATCAAGGTGAATTGCGCCGGCCGGCTTGGCGGCGCGGAAATCGCCCGCACCGAATGGTATCATGAGGGCCGGGTGCCCCTGCATACGCTTCGTGCGGAAATTGATTATGGCGTAGCGACGGCGCAGACCGCTTATGGCGCATGCGGCATCAAGGTCTGGGTATTCAAGGGTGAAATCCTCGAGCATGACCCGATGGCCCAGGACAATCGCATGGCGGCGCAGCAGGAAGGCGCGCGTCCGCCGCGTCCGGCGGGCGGCGGCAGGCCGGACCGGGAAGGCCGCGATCGCGGCGGCGACCGTAATCGCGGGGATCGTGACTAAAAATTGAGATGCGCCCGTTTGGGCGTCAGGGACAGCGTAAAAGGCAAGATCAATGTTACAGCCAAAACGGACAAAATTTCGCAAGGCGCATAAAGGCCGCATCAAGGGCGTCGCCAAAGCTGGCTTCACGCTTAACTTTGGCGGTTATGGGCTGAAGGCGATGGAACCGGATCGTGTTACGGCGCGTCAGATCGAAGCGGCGCGCCGCGCCATTACCCGGCATATGAAACGTGCGGGCCGTGTGTGGATTCGGATCTTCCCGGACGTGCCGGTCAGTAAAAAGCCGACCGAAGTCCGTATGGGCAAGGGCAAGGGAACGCCGGAATTCTGGGCGGTCCGGATCAAACCGGGGCGCATCATGTTTGAAATAGACGGGGTGCCGGAACCCTTGGCGCGTGAAGCGCTGCGGCTGGGCGCCATGAAATTGCCGATCAAGACCCGTGTGGTCGGACGGATGCCATAGAGGATATGATGATGAAGGCCGCTGAGTTGCGAGATAAAACAGCCGACCAGTTGAAGGATGAAATCCTGAAGCTGAAGAAGGAGCAGTTCAACCTGCGCTTTCAAAAGGCGACCGGGCAACTGGAAAACACCGCCCAGGTCGGCAAGGTTCGGCGCAATATCGCGCGTATGAAAACAATTTTGAGTGAACAGGCGGCGAAAGCCGGGTCTGGCCGCGCGGGGAGCAGGTAACATGCCAAAACGTATCCTCCAGGGCGTCGTGGTCAGCGACAAGGGCAACAAGACGATAGTGGTAAAGGTTGAGCGGCGCTTTTCCGATCCCGTCATGGGCAAGACGGTGCGGCGCTCGAAAAAATACCATGCGCATGACGAGAACAATTCGTTTTCGGTTGGCGAGTCGGTGCGGATACAGGAATGCCGCCCCATCTCAAAAACCAAAAGCTGGGAAGTAATTGGAGGCAGCGCCTGATTATTATAATCGCGCGCGGTTTCCGTGGCGTCCCGATGCGGGGCGGCAAGGGCCGAAAGAGTAAATTCAGGCCGGGGCGCTGTGTTCCGGAGACAATTTTGATGAATGGTATCGAGCAATGATACAGATGCAATCCAGGCTGGATGTAGCCGACAATTCCGGTGCGCGTGAAGTCATGTGCATTAAGGTTCTGGGCGGCTCCAAACGCCGTTATGCGACGGTTGGCGACGTTATCGTTGTCAGCGTCAAGGAAGCTATTCCGCGCGGCAAAGTAAAGGCCGGTGATGTGCTGAAAGCGGTGATTGTGCGCACCGCCAAGGCGATCGCCCGTCCCGATGGCAGCGCCATCCGCTTTGACCGCAATGCGGCTGTGCTGATCAATAATCAGGGCGAGCCGATCGGCACCCGTATTTTTGGTCCGGTTGTGCGCGAACTGCGCGCAAAGAACCATATGAAGATCATATCGCTAGCGCCGGAGGTGCTGTGATGGCTGTCAAGTTCAAAATCAAAAAGGGCGACCGGGTCGTAGTGCTGGCCGGCCGCGACAAGGGCAAGCGCGGCGAAGTCCTCAAAATGTTTCTGGATGAAAACCGCGCGCTTGTGTCGGGCGTCAACCAGGTGAAACGGCATACCAAACAGAGTCAGACCTCTGCTGGCGGGATTATTGTAAAGG
>JAHHGO010000015.1 GCA_023252275.1 Alphaproteobacteria bacterium | reverse complement strand
ATCCGTAGGAAGCTCTTTCCTCAATGATTTTGTTCTGCTGACTATACGCCGCTCAAGTATTCTGCTGGCAGTATCAGGTTGTACGGGCTCTATTCTTAATATCTTAGACCCTAGATTCTTTATCTGCCGACTGGCCTTCAGCATCCTGGCCCCCTCTAAGATACCTTCTATCATCCCACTTTCTGTTGCTCCTGCCAGGGCATTACTAAGTCGCTTAGCTAGTTCACTATCGCCAATCGCATCGCGCTCGAATTCAGAATACCCACCTTCTGTAATAGAATCCAATCCGGCCTTGAGCATGGTGCTATCCTGGGAATCAGGGTCTAACCCTAGCCCATATACTAGCCCATTTGCTGTAGCAGCACGCGAGATACGGCTCATACCAGAATATATCTGGCCTATCCTTGGTAGAGTAGTAATCATTTTCCCTACTATCCCCCCGGCAGCGGTCATACCTATACCCTCGCCTACCAATGCCCATACTGGATGTTTTTTGGATGCCTCCCAATTTTCCACATCAAATTTCATTGTCTCCCCTCTATCTTCAGGAATTCGCTAAAAAAAACCGCCTCACTGACATGATCGAGGTGAACATCAATAATCTCGCGGCCGTGCCGTCGATTGTGTTTGGCCTGCTGGGCCTTGCGGTGTTTCTGAATTTTCTGCAGATGCCGCGCTCCGCGCCGCTGGTTGGCGGCATCGTTCTGGCGCTGCTGACGCTGCCCACCATTATCATCGCGGCGCGCGCGGCGATCAGCGCGGTTCCGCCTTCCATACGCGAGGCGGCGCTGGCGGTCGGCGCTTCCCCCATGCAGACGACATTTCATCATGTGCTGCCGCTGGCGGCGCCCGGCATGATGACCGGCGCCATTCTTGGCATGGCGCGCGCCCTGGGCGAAACAGCACCCCTGCTGATGATCGGCATGGTGGCGTTTATCGCCGATGTGCCGCAAGGCATCACCGACGCCGCCACCGTATTGCCGGTTCAGATATTTTTATGGGCGGACAGCCCGGAACGGGCCTTTGTGGCGAAAATGGCGGCCGGCATCATCGTGCTGCTAAGCTTCCTGATCGTAATGAATTTACTCGCCGTCATTCTACGCAAACGATTTGAACAGAAATGGTAGCCGCGCACAGGAGCATGTCATGGCACAGGCATTGAGAATTTCCGAAACACTGGAAAATGCGCCCGTTAAGGCGAAGGCCAGCAAGGTCCAGGTGTTTTATGGCGCCAAGCAGGCTCTTACGGATATTGATCTGGAGATACCGCAAAATCATGTGACCGCGCTGATCGGGCCCTCGGGCTGCGGCAAATCGACATTTCTGCGCTGCATCAACCGCATGAACGACATTATTGACGGGTGCCGTGTAGAAGGCGATATCACGATTGACGGCGTCAATATTTATGGACCAGGCCAGGATGTGGTGCAGCTGCGCGCGCGTGTGGGCATGGTGTTTCAGAAGCCCAACCCGTTTCCAAAATCCATTTATGAAAATGTCGCCTATGGCCCGCGCATTCACGGCATGGCGGCCAATAAAAAACAGCTTGATGACATTGTCATCGACAGCCTGACGCGCGCGGGACTTATTGATGAGGTGAAGGACCGTCTGGACGCGCCCGGCACCAGCCTGTCCGGCGGGCAGCAGCAGCGCCTGTGCATCGCGCGCGCCATTGCCGTCAAGCCTGAGATGATTCTGATGGATGAGCCCTGCTCGGCGCTGGACCCCATCGCCACCGCCAGAATTGAAGAGTTGATTGATGAACTGCGGAACAATTTTACGATTGTGATCGTGACGCATTCCATGCAGCAGGCGGCGCGTGTTTCACAGCGGACGGCGTTTTTTCATATGGGTGTACTGGTTGAAACCGGCGCAACCGAACAAATTTTCACCAACCCGAAAGATACCAGGACTCAGGCCTATATCACCGGGCGTATCGGCTAATGGCGCACAAGCCTGAAGGGAAATGCACACATGGTCTCTGATCATATTGTCAAGTCTTTCGATGACGAGCTTAACCAGCTTGTCAGCAAGATCGCGGAAATGGGCGGGCTGGCGGAACGCCAGCTTGCGGATTCCATTACGGCCCTATCCAGACGCGATGAAGAGCTTGCCAATAGCGTCATTGAACAGGATGCGCGCCTGGACATTCTGGAAGAGGATATAGACGCGCATGTGATCCGCATGCTGGCGCTGCGTCAGCCCCAGGCGCTGGATTTACGCGCCGTTATCGTGGCGCTTAAAATTTCCGCCGAACTTGAACGAGCCGGGGATTACGCCAAAAACGTGGCGAAACGCGCGCTTACGCTGATGCAGACGCCGACGGTGGGGCCCGCCGCCAATACGATTGTCCGTATGGGGACGATCGTTGGCGGCATGATCAGCAATGTCATTGACGCCTATCTCCATGCCGACACCATCAAGGCAAAAGAGGTCCGGGCCAGAGACCATGACGTGGATCAGATTCACACCAGCCTGTTTCGTGAATTACTGACCTATATGATGGAAGATCCCCGCAATATTACCGCCTGCACGCATCTGCTGTTCATCGCCAAGAATATTGAACGCATCGGTGATCATGTCACCAATATCGCCGAGAATGTGCATTTCCTCGTGTCGGGCGAAAACATCGCTGAGGACCGCCCAAAGAGCGATTTTTCAAGTTCAACCATTGTGGCTGTGGAGGATAAAGCGAAGTGAAGCCGCTCATTCTTATCGCTGAGGACGAACCGGCGCAGATGGAATTGCTGCGTTACAACATGGAATCCGCTGACTTCAGGACAATTTTAGCCAGCGATGGCGCATCGGCGCTGGCGCTGGTGGACGAAGAAAAGCCCGATCTCCTGGTGCTTGACTGGATGCTGCCGGAAATGTCCGGGATCGAGGTTTGCCGCCGTGTGCGCGCCCGTCCGGAAACCCGCGCATTGCCGGTTATCATGCTGACGGCGCGCGGCGAGGAAAGCGACCGGGTTCGGGGGCTTGAAACCGGCGCGGATGATTATCTGGTCAAGCCGTTCTCGCAGGCCGAATTGGTGGCCCGCATCCGCGCATTGCTGCGCCGCTCGCGGCCCGCGCTGACCGATGAGCAATTAGCCTATGGCGGCATTGTCATGGATATTGCCAGTCACCGGGTCAGCCGCGACAATGTTCCGGTGCAACTGGGGCCGACGGAATTCCGTATGCTGCGTTTCCTGCTGGAGCGCCCGGGCCGGGTTTACAGCCGCGAGCAATTGCTGGATCAGGTCTGGGGCCGCGATGTCTATGTGGAAAGCCGGACCGTTGATGTGCATATTCGCCGCTTGCGCATGGCGCTGGATATTGAAGGCGCGCCGGACATCATCCGGACTGTGCGCGGCGCGGGTTACGCCCTGGATGTCAGTGCGAATTAGCCTGCCCGGATACGCCTGACGGATTGCACAATGCGATCCCAGCCCATTTCATGCTGATCCAGCATGCTATTGCGGGCGGAACGCATAAACAGCCCATCATATTCATCGCACATGCGCGCCAGGCTGTAATGCTTGCGCACATGGCTGGCGTTCGCGGCGCCCAGATGTTTGCGCAAGCCCGCATCGGCGCAGAGCTGTATCATCGAATTGGCCAGTTCATCGTCAAAACGCCCATACACATATGGCGTGCATTCCAGCGGCAGCATGCGCTTTACATCGCCCACATCGACCGAGGCGACCGGAAGCCCGGCGGCCATGGCCTCTAGCACCCCAAGCGGCATCTGTTCGGTATCCGATGAAAGCGCAAAAATATCAAACAGCCGGTAGGCGCGTTCCGGGCGGGCGACATGGCCCAGAAATGTAACCCTGCCGGCAATGCCCAGTTCCTGCGCCTGGCGTTTGGCGTCTTCACCCGCCGCCCCTGATCCGGCAATAACCAGACGCGCATTGGGATAGTCTTGCAGCATGGCGAAAGCGCGCACCAGACGCGGCAAATTCTTTTCTGGCCGCAGCGCGCCAAGCGTACCGATAATAATTTCATCGTCCCGGCGCGGAAATAAAGGCCCTTCGGCGTCGGGACGATCTTTTGAAAACCGCGCGCAATCGATGCCATTGGGGATAAAGATAACCTTGCGTTCCGGCAGCAGCCAATTATGGGTGGCAATTTCATACAGCGTGTTGGATGGCACCACCAGATGCTTGCGCAACAGCAGGCCTGCGCGCCGCAGCCATACCCGGCGCGCCAACTGCCTGCCGTCAACTTCTTCCGGACCAAAGCCATCCTCGATATGAATATGCGGATGTTGTCCAAAAAAATTGGCGAGCGCCCACTCGATGGCGCCAAAATTATAGGTTAACAGTAAATCAGGACGCCACTCTTTCAGTTTTCTCCAGAACAGGATGATATTTTCGCGTGTCGCGCCCTTGTTGAATTCCAGCCTGTGCAACTCATACTCCACGCCGGAATCGAATTTTTCAGCGCAATCATACACGCCGTCCATCGCGATAATCGTATGGCGGTATTTTTTACCCCAGTGATTGGCCATTGAGGCAAGGCGTACTTGCGGACCACCCGTCGCAAAGGTTGAAAAGACATGCAGAAGATTAATTGGAGACATGGAGAAATTTCACATTGTTGCTGGGGTGAAAATAGTAATGGCGCGCGCGATGAAGTCTTGCTTGTCATCAACCGGACGCCAGTTGAGATCGCGTCTTGTATCGGAACAATCAAACCGGGCCATCATGCCGCGCGACAGCAGATCCCGGTAACTTGGGAATCCCGTATTGCCGCCCGTCGCACGTTTCACCAGCCACTTGAAAATTTCGACCGCCTGTAACTTTACGGTGGATTGGCCATGGAAACAGAGTGGCCGCTGCATCGCTGCACCCAATGCCGCCACATAATTCCGGGCGCTCATTTGCGCGCCACCCACAAGATTGTAGCATTTCCCCTCAATCCCCTCGGCCTCACAAGCGGAAATAATTGCTGCGGCGACATCTTGCGCCAGTACAAAGGGGAGTGAATTATTGCCATTATTCCAACCCAGACAATGCTGATCATTATTGAAAAAGCCAAGTCCAGAATGAAATGGTGAACTGCCTTCGCCGACCACCACGCCAGGGCGCAGAATTACTACGGGTAGTTTTTTATCGCGAAACATTTGCAGTAACATGCGATCCGCCAATGCCTTGGCGCGGGCATAATCGCCGCGATTGTCCGCCTGGCGGTCTGGCGGCGTCGCGCCTGTAATGATCTCTGCGTCATCTCCTAAATAAAGTCCTGCGATCGAACCGATATGCAGCAGCCGTTTTACGCCCGCGGCGAGACAGGCCTGCGCCACCACGCGCGCACTGCCGACCAATGCCGCCTCAATCGCCGGCCAGCTGGCGCCGCCACCCCCGTGCGCGAGATTGATCACAATAGGCGCACCGCTAATAGCTCGTGCAACATCGTCCGCTTTGCTTACGTCGCCACGGATAAGCGATACATTGGCGTGGTGATAAATTTCTGGCAGAGTTGCAGTGCTGCGCGCCATCACGGCAACCCGTTTCCCTCCCGCCACCAAATTCTGCACAACATGGCGGCCTATAAAACCTGTGCCGCCAAGCACGATCACATCACATTCAGTTGCGCTTTGTACCGTTTTTACCGGGTGTGCACTGGATTTTACAAAAATCCGTGTTGCGATTTCCTCACATACTTCCACCAGTCTTGCGCCGAACGCCACATCGCAGCGCACCGGCTTGCCGGTATCGACAGCGTCGTGGAATGCGCGGATGCTGGATTCCATGCTTTTGTAAAATGGATCAGAGCGCGGCTTCAGCCTGGCTGTTGCAAGCGCGTAATTCGCGATCCCCTGCACCGATTGCATGGCAATTTCCACCGCGGTTCTTAATCCCGAAATCGCATGATCCACCGGATCAAGCCAGCGGGTGCGCGTATGCGTATAGATTTTGTTCTGCGTAAAATCCCCTATAATGACCCCATCATCGCAAACTGCGCTTATCCGCCAGAACGGAAAGCTCTTGCCCACGGCAAAGCTGAGTTGCGCGGGGGCGCGGGCGCATTGCAGATTAATTTGCGCGCTATCATAAAATGGCATGCCGGGCGCGATATCAACCGGTTTCCCGGCTATTGCCGAAAAGTTCAGAATATCGCCTGCAATCGCAGCAATTTGCGACAGCGGATGCACAGCCTGTTCAAGCAGGATATTGCCAGGCTGCTGGAACATCCAGTGGCTAAATTGTCCCGCCGCCAATTGCCGCAATGGCGCATTGTATACGCAATGGACATATTGCAGGCGGCCGAGTTTTGCGTGCCTGAGCAGATCCTGCATCTTCACCATCGCCGGGTGATAGACAAAATTCTGATTGACGCCCGCAGGGGTTCCAGAAGATTCAACGGTCGAAAGCAGGGCGCGGCATTCGTCTGCGCTGACACCGGCCGGCTTTTCAATCAGGGTTGGTATTTTTGCCGCAATAAACTGTTCCGCCAGCGGCTTGTGCATCTGTGGCGGCGCGAGAATATGCGTGCGCCCCACCTGCCCCGAAGCAATGGCTTCTTCGGCCGAGGTGAATATATGTTTTGCGCCCCATTTGTCTGCAAGCGCGACAGCCGCTTCCCGGTTGGGGTCAACAATCGCGTTCACAAAGACCCCGGGGATATTCGTCAGTGCTTCCGCGTGAATACCGGAAATATAACCAGCGCCAACCAGACAAACGGCATTAGTATTGCGCGACATGAAGCCCCTGTGATTAACCAAAGCGGAAATAATGGTTACAATGCAGCGTGGTTTACTCCAAAATGGTTAATATGCAAGTCACAAAACAAAAAATAGGGAGGCAGCAATGGATCTGGGGCTTAAGGGTAAAAGAGCATTCGTAACCGGCGCGAGCCGCGGCATAGGCCTGCGAATCGCCCGGCTTCTGGCGGCCGAGGGGGCCGATATAGGCATCTGCGCCCGCGATGCCGTTGCTGTCAGCGACACCGTTGCGGAACTGAAAAGACTGGGGGTCAGGACTTTTGGCGCGCCCGCCGATCTGAAAGGCGATGGCGCCGACCTGAAGGCCGCCATTGACGGCGCGGCGCAGGCCTTTGGCGGGCTGGATATTCTCATCCAGAATGTCAGCGCCATGGCGGTTCAGATGCGCCAGAAAGACTGGGACGCCAGCTATCAGGTGGATATTCTGGGCACCCTGCACGCGGTGGATGCCGCCATGCCCTGGCTGCAAAAATCCTCCGCCGGCTCCATTGTGGTCATCGGCAGCATCGCCGCCGTAACCGGTAGTTTCGGCCCGCAGCCCTATGGCGCACTCAAGGCGGCGCTGGTGCATTATGTCTCCTCATTGGCGCGTTCACTGGGGCCGCAGAATATCCGGGCCAATACGGTTTCGCCCGGCGCGGTTTATTTTGAAGGCGGTGTATGGCATCAGGTGCAGAAAGCCGCCCCTCAGCGTTATGAAGAAACCATCGCGCGCAATCCGTTGGGCCGCATGGCCACGCCCGAAGAGATTGCCAATGCCGCCGTGTTTCTGGCCAGCCCGGCCGCCAGCTTTATTACCGGGGTCAATCTGATCGTCGATGGCGGAACCTCTCAACGCATACAATATTAATCAGTGGTGCAGGACATGAAACGGACTTTCATCCGGGCCTTAACCGGATTGCTGATGTTTGCGGCCCTGCCGGCGGCTGCGCAATCTGAAATTGAGGTTTGCCAGAGCGATACGGAAAATTCTGTCATCCGGGCAGCCAATTGTGACCTTGCGCTGCGCCTTGGCGAGCTTTCGCCCGAACAAACAATCGTCGCTTTGTATAACAGGGGGCAGGCCTCGCTGCTTGCCGAACAGCCCGCCAAGGCGCTTGAGGATTTTGAGGCGGTGCTGAAATTGCAGCCCGGCGACAAGGACGCGATCCTGGGCAGGGCGATTTCCAGAAGGCATTTAAAGCAATTTGACGGCGCGCTGGCGGATATTGATCTGCTTTTGGCGCAGAACTATCAGCCTGCGGCCAAACTTTATCTGCAACGCGGCATCACGCATTTTATGGACGGGAACGCCGGTCAAAGTCTGGCTGATTTGCGCAAGGCCAAGGAGCTTGCCCCCGATGACGCGGTAATTGCCGACCGGCTATGGAAGACCGAACAATTTATCAAACAGAAGGGCAAGTAAAGGGTCAGGCGGCCTCTGCCGACTTGTGACGCATCGCCACAGAAACTGGCCTTTCGACAATATTCGCACCGGCGGAATAGACGCCCGCAGCCCAGGCAACCGCATCAATGGCATGGGCAATATCGCGCGCCATATCACGCTGCCCGGCATCCAGCGCTTCCCAGCGCAGCCTTTGCAACTGGCCGCCAATTTCCGCCAGGCGCTCGGTCAGAGGATGGGAATCTGATAACACAACTGCACCCCAAGCAATTTTGATTACAGCTTGAGAGCAGAGTAGGCGCTCTCGTTTTAATATGCAATATTTATATATACACTTATAAGTTGAATATTTCCCTGTGCTCTTATTTGGGTTTCCCCCACCAGCACAGTGCGCCCCAGCCGGTCAGGAACGCCATCCCCCCAATTGGGGTAAGCCATACAAGCCCGCGCGTTCCGGTGACGCCAAGAATATAAAGCGATCCGCAGAAAAAAATTATGCCCGCCAGAAAGCTGTAGCCCGCGACGGGAATAGACCGTAATGCGCCGGATGTTTCAGCCCGCCAGGCCACCGCCAGCAAGGCAAGCGCATGATACATGTGATAATCCGACGCGGTGCGAAACGCCGCCAGATCGGCGGGGGGAACCTGCCCTTCCAGCCCATGCGCGCCAAATGCGCCCGCCGCCACCGCCAGCAGGCCATTCAGCGCGCCTGCCAGAAACCATGTTTGCGGGCGCGGCGCCAATTAGTCCGTAGCCTGAATATTTTCGGCATCGGCCAGAGACGCATGGCGGCGCATCAGGCCGATTTGCCAGGCGCCAAAGGCAATGGTCATCGGCAGAACGCCAAACAGTTTGAAACTGATCCAGAAATCGGTGGAAAAATTGCGCCAGACCAGCTCGTTCAAAACAGCCAGCACAACGAAAAACCATGCCCAGCGCCAGGTCAGCTGCCGCCAGCCCTCCTCGGTCAATTCCATCACCGATTGCAGCAGGGGCTTCAGTAAAGATTGCCGCCGCGCAAGCCCGGTAAACAGGATGGCGGCGAACAGGCTGTTCACGATGGTCGGCTTCAGCTTGATAAACAGATCATCGTTCAGATAAATCGTCAGACCACCGAACACCAGGACAAACACCGCCGTAATCAACGGCATGGGCGGAATTTCATGCGCCAGCACCCATGTTGCGGCGAGCGACGCCACGATCGCCACCATAAAGGCGGCTGTGGCAGGGAAAATTCCATACATGGCGTTGACGCCAAAGAACACCAGCAATGGCCCCAGATCGAGCCCCAGTTTCGTAAGCGGATTCATTAAAAATTTTCTCCCGAAACAGGACTAAATCAAAAAGGATAGGTTGGCGATCGGCTCGTCCGCGTCAATCAGCAGAATTTTCTTCACCACCATGCGCAGCCCGCCATCAACCCGGCGCAGCCGGTACAGCGTGCGCCCGCCCCAGAAATTCATGTTACGGGTGGACTGGATGGCCAGTTCCATCAGCATGAAATTGGCGCCCGCTTCATATTCATCCGCGCCAGCTGGCGCAATTTCAATATTGGAAAGCACGCGGCGCATCGGCGAGGCGGGCGTCTGGCTATAGCGGAAACCGGACTTCAACTGCCGGATGCGTGTGCCAATGCGTTGCCGGTTGTCATAGATATGCGAAACCTCTTTGGCCGGATCAAGATCGGCGCGGCGCGGCACCCAATAGAGCGCATCCTCCGTCCACAGCGCTTCCCATTCATCATAACGCGATTCATCGGCCAGCCGCGCCTCCAGAAACAAAAACGCCTCGATCTCGCGAATTTCATTTTCCGGCATAGACATGTTAAGCGGCCGCGCCTGGAAATGAGGACATCAATTGCAGATATTCTTTCCAGAATGAGCGGTTGGTAATCTCGTCCGATACCGCCGAGCTGAGCAGGCCGGTTTTTTCATCCATATATTCGCGCTCCAGCCCGCGCCGCAGATCCAGCCATTCCGGCGATTGCGCCGCCAGGCCAAGCTGGTTGCGCTCGGCCATGCAGGCGTCCTCGGGCAGCAGAAACGAGCCCGGCCCCATGGCGCCTTCGGTCTGGCGCAGCGCGCGGGCGTTTACTTCCGGCGCGCCCTTCAGCAGCAGCGGCGTATAATATTGCACCACCTCATTGGCGCTGATGGGGATCAGAAAGGAAATATTCAGCTCAGCCAGAAACAGATTGGGAAAAAGAATCGCATGCGGCGGCCCTTCGATCATATGTTGCTGCGCCAGATCCTTGCCATAGGCCTGTTCCATGCGCGCTACATAATCGGGCATCTTTGCCGCCGGAACACCGCCAAACCATTGAAAGGGCCTGCCGGTCTGGTGATAGCGCGCGGCGAAATCAAGTTCCGTATGCCCGCCGCCCCAATCGCGGGTCACGGAATTATCGCCCTTGTCTTCGTCAAACGCCTGCGAGGAAAAGGCATTGACCGCACGCATCAGCGAGGCATGCGCGACATTCACATGATAGCCATCGGTATTATTTTCCGGCAGCATCTTCCAGTTGGCGTGGAAGCGATGCTTCAGCCAGCCGGCGCTGAGATCAACCTCGCCATCTGGCGACATGTCGCAGGCGCGGTCAAGCAATTTGCGCGCCTTGCCCAGATAGGCGTCAAAAGACGGGCCTTCGGCGGCCAGGCTGGCAAAGATAAAGCCGCGATAAATCCGCATGCGCGGCACATTGGCCAGCCCCATGGCCGATTTGTCAAAATCCTTGCCCATGCCGTTCTGCAGCGGCACGCCGCGCATTTCGCCCCCAACGCCAAAGGTCCAGCCATGATAGGGGCAGACGAAGGTGGCAGTGTTGCCGCTTTCTTTGGCGCAGATCATATTGCCGCGATGGGTGCAGCGATTGAACAGCAGCCTGACTTCATTATCCGGATTGCGGGTGATGATGACCGGCTGAAGGCCGATCTGGCGGCGTTTGAAATCGCCAATATTGGGAACTTCGCTGGTGTGCCCCACAAAGGACCAGCCTTTATGGAAGATCCTGTCCATTTCATCGGAAAACACGCCGGGGTCGGTATACAGGCTGCCATGCACCCGGTCGCGGTGCACAAGTGCGTCATAGACGATTGTCCGCTGCATACCCATTGGCTTTCCTCTCCCTGCTTTACGCGCCGGTTATCCGTTTCAGTCTTTCTTTCCACGCATCACGCAATCCATCGCGGAACTGCGGCGCGGCAATGGCGATCAGCGCCTCGGCGGCCGCTCGCAAGGGCTGGCCGCGCACCTTCGCCACGCCATATTCCGTCACGAAATAATCCGCATCCGTGCGCAGCGCCGTGACCACCGCATCCGCGCTGATGGCGGGAACGATACGCGACAGTCTACCACCCGCAGCGGTCGCCGTGAAGGCCACAATACCGCGCCCGCCTTTCGATCGTAACGCCCCGCGCATGAAATCGACCGATCCGCCGGTGCCGCTGATCTGCTTGCCGCCGACCATTTCCGAATTGAGCTGGCCCAGCAGATCCACCTCGACCGCCCCATTGATAGCGACAAAATTATCGATCCGCCCCAGCAGCGCCACATCATGCGTATAGTCCACGGTCTTATAGGAAATGTCCGGACAGGTTCCCGCCCATTGCATGACCGCATTACTGCCCGCGACTATGCCGGTGACAATCTTGCCCCTGTCGATGGTCTTCATCCTGCCGGTAATCACGCCGGCATTGGCAAGATGCATCACGCCGTCCGAGATCAGCCCGGAATGCACGCCCAGATCATTGCGATCCTTCAGCGCATCCAGCGCGGCATTGGGAATGGCCCCGACCCCCATTTCGATGCAATCGCCATCGCGCACCAGGCTGGCCACATGGGCGCCGATCTGGCGCGCCACATCATCGATTGGCACGATACGCAGCAATTGCAATTCCGTGTTGGATTTGACCGCATAATGGAATTTTGAAATATGGGTTTTTGGCAGGCCCGGCGGCGCGGGCAAAGCGTGGTTGATTTCCGCGATGACCAATTTCGCGCGATCCACAACCGCCGGTACAAAATCAATGCCATAGCCAGGGCTGCACATGCCATCGCTGTCCGGCGGGCCATACTGCACCAGCGCTACGTCAATTTGCAGCGGGCCACTGACAAAAAAATGCCGCTGATGATATTGCATCGGAATAAAATCCACCTTGCCCGCGGCAAATGAGGCGTTCATCCGTTCCGAAATGAAATTGGTGATCAGCCGCGCTTCTGGATGAAATGTCGCATAATCGATGCGGCTCAGCCCCGGCACCGGATTGGTAATATAGGTTACCCCCCGGCTGGCCTCGGGCGCGTCTTTCAACGCCGCCAGCAGCGCCAGCGGCTCCATCACGCTGCCGCCTACAAATACATGCATGCCAGGCCTGAGCAATGCGGGCACTTCATGCGCTTCAATCCATTCGGTCATTCACCCCTCCCCGCCTTTTTCTTGCTGAAGGCGTTTTGTCAAAGCGGAAAATCATTCAGCGTCAGCAGTCTGTATTCCATCACCACGAACAGCGCCGTCCAGATAACCAGCGCGACGAGGGTGGTGATGCCGACTTTCAGCAGCATCCGCGGCGCAACCGGCGCGCCGGGATCGGTTCCTTTCACGATCTCCACGCCCGCCTCATGCGCATTGCGCATCCCCCAGGGCAGCACAAGAAACAGGCTGACCATCCAGATGCAGGCAAAAGCGACAATGCCGCCAACCGGTCCCATCGTGTTCCTATACCTGTTCCAGTTCAATCAATGTGCCGCTGAAATCCTTTGGATGCATGAACACTACGGGTTTGCCATGCGCGCCGATGCGCGGCTCGCCGGTTCCGGTAATGGTTGCGCCCATTTTTTTCATCTGGGCGCAGGCCGCATTGATGTCTTCAACCTCGTAGCAGACATGGTGCATGCCGCCCTTGGGATTTTTCTGCAGGAACCCGGCAATGGGGGAATTATCGCCCAGCGGTTCAATCAGTTCGATCTTGGTGTTGGGCAGTTCGACGAACACCGTGTACACGCCATGATCGGGCTGCGCCACCTTGCCGGTGACTTTTGCACCCAGCGTTTCCTGATAGATTTTTCCCGCCGCCAGCGCATCCGGCACAGCGATCGCCACATGATTTAATTTACCGATCATATTCTGCCTCCACCTGAAACTATAGCCTTATTACCTCAACCTGCGTCACCGGTTTTTTACCGGTCGACTCCTTGACGGCGCGGCGCGCGGCGCGCAACGCCGCCTCTCTGACCATATCATCATCGCGGGCCTGTTTGCCGCGCAACTTGGCCACCGCCTCTTCCACCGCCCCGGCCACATCCTTGCGCAGATTGATCAGCTGGCCATCCTCCGTCGGCAGGCCAAAGGCGGTAACCCTTGGTTCCGCCGCCAGCCGGCCATCCTTATCTACCACCAGCATAACCCCAAGATGGCCCGCACTGGAAAGTTTCAGGCGTTCATTGACCTGGCCATCCTCCACCGGCGTCAGCACATCGCCATCCAGATACAGGCGGCCGGTATAGACTTCCTCGACAATGCAGGCCCGGCCCGGCGCCAGTTGCACCAGCGAGCCATTGGGCGCGAGAATGGTCTGCGGGATCTGGATATCCTGCGCCAGTTTGACATGCTCCATCATGTGGCGGATTTCACCATGCACCGGGACGGAAATTTCCGGCCGCACCCAGCGATACATATCCGCCAGTTCATCGCGGCAGGGATGCCCGGACACATGCACGAAATGATCTTTTTCGGTGATCACGGAAACGCCGCGTTCCGCCAGCCTGTTCTGCAGACGGAAGATCGAACGTTCATTGCCGGGAATGATGCGCGAGGAAAAAATCACCGTGTCGCCGGAACCCAGGCCGATGCGCGGATGATCGCCATAGGCGATGCGCGACAGGGCGGCGCGCGCCTCGCCCTGGCTGCCGGTGCAGATATACAGCACCTGATCGGGATGCAGGCTGGCGGCGTCATCTTCGCGCAGCACCGGCGGAAAATCTTTCAGATAGCCAGCCTCGCGCGCCGCCGCGACGACCTTGTGCATTGAGCGCCCGACCAGCACGATCTGGCGTCCATGCGCAGCAGCCGCCTTGCCGATGGAATCCACCCGCGCGACATTTGAGGCAAAGGCCGTTACCGCGACCCGGCCTTTCATGCCGCTGAGTAATGTCGAAAGGCTGGATTTGACGGCGGCCTCGGAACCCGCGCGGCCCGGCGAAAACACATTGGTGCTGTCACACACCATGGCCAATACGCCTTCATCGCCAAAGCCGGTCAGGCCCGCAATGTCGGTCGCATCGCCCAGCAGCGGATCGGGATCAATTTTCCAGTCGCCGGTATGCAGAATATTACCCAGTGGCGTACGGATCGCCAGCGCATTGGGTTCGGGTATCGAATGGGTCAGCGTGACATAGGTAATGTCGAACGGGCCGATTTGCAGGCGGCCTTCAAGCGGCACAACCGTAACCCGGGCGTCGCGCACCAGCCCCGCCTCTTCCAGCTTGGAACGCAACATGCAGGCGGTGAATTTGGTGGCATAGATCGGGCAGCGCAGATCCGGCCACAGATGCGCCACCGCGCCAATATGATCTTCATGCGCATGGGTCAGCACGATGCCCAGCAGATCTTCGCGCCGCTCGACAATAAAATCCGGATCGGCCATGATCAGATCAATGCCCGGCACCGTGTCGTCACCAAAGGTCACGCCCATGTCGACAATGATCCATTTCTGCCGGTCTTTGGGGCCATAGCCATAAAGATTGAGGTTCATCCCAATCTCGCCCGCGCCGCCCAGTGACATGAAATACAGCCCGTCGGTCAAATTTTCGCCCTCGGCGGACGGTTGCGGTAAAAGATTTCCGCAAGCCCCTTAATGGTGAGATCGGCGTCGAAATGTTCAATCACCGGCGTGCCGTGACGCAGCAAATGGCCAAGCCCGCCCGTGGCGATTACCGTCATGGGCGCGCCAAATTCTTCCTTGATGCGGCTGACCAGCCCTTCGACAAGGCCAATATAGCCCCAGTAAATTCCCGACAGCATGGCCGTTTCCGTATCCTTGCCGATCACCGCATCGGGACGCCGCACCGCAATATGCGGCAGTTTCGCCGCTGCGTCATGCAGCGCCTGCAGGGACAGATTAACCCCCGGCACAATGATGCCGCCCTCAAAATCGCCACTCGACGAAACAATATCGAAAGTGGTGGCGGTGCCGAAATCGATAATGATCAGATTGCCGGGATAGGCGCTGTGCGCCGCGATCGCATTGACCAGCCGGTCAGCACCCGCCTGTTCGGGGCGGGTAATATTGACCTTGAGGCCAATATCCACACCGTCCTCGCCCACCACCAATGGCTCGCCATTGAAATATTTGCGGCACAGCGTGCGAATATCGAACAGCGATTGCGGCACCACGGTCGAAATGATGGTTCCGTCAATCTCGGCCGGGGAAATGCCGTTCAATTGCATCAACTGGCTGAGCCAGACCATATATTCATCGGCCGTACGCACGCCTTCGGTCGCGCTGCGCCATTCGCCGATGATCTCCATACCCCGCAGAACGGCGAAGACCGTATTGGTGTTTCCCACGTCAATCGTCAGCAGCATTGAATTAATCCGATATGCCGGACGCCCGTTCAGGCCAGGCGAAACTAAGGGCTTCGCCGGGCCGGTAAGTGTCCATATTTAATGCTGTTCAGGGAAGAATACATCCCCTGCAGAGATCATCCGCACTGTTCCGTCCGCCAGGGTCAGAACCAGCGCGCCGCTCTCGTCCAGTGCGGTGAATATCCCGGGAAGGGTCTCTTTGTCCAGCCGCACCTCAATAGGCTCGCCAAAACGCGCCGCACGGGCCAGCCAGGCGGGTCTGACGGGCGCAAAGCCCTGCTGGCGCCAAAGGGCCAGCCAGGCGTCAAAGCGCGCCGCCAGCACCTCCAGCGCGGTTTCCGGGGCGGGTGGCGGCTCCACCCCCGCCGCGCGCAGGCTGATGGCGGGCCAGGAGGGCGCAGCGTCCGGGCTGGCGGGGGCGGGTTCCGGGTGCCGGGCAAGGTTAATGCCGATGCCGATGGCCAGCCATTCGGTCATGCCGCCGCCACCCGATACGGATTCGAGCAGGATACCAGCGGCCTTGCGGCCATCCAGCAGCACGTCATTGGGCCATTTCAGCCGGACACGATGCGCCGCGCCCAGAAAATGATCCAGCGTTTCGCCCACGCAAAGCGCGGTCAGGAAAGACAATTTCGCCGCCTCGGCCGCAGCTATGCCGGGATTGATCAACAAGGTACAGAGCAGATTGCCGGCACCCGATTCCCAGGTCCGGCTGCGCCGGCCGCGCCCCTTGGTCTGCCGGTCGGCCATAATCCAGAGCGGGCCGGAAACGCCCTTGGCGGCCTGTCTGCGGGCCTCGTCCATGGTGCTGTCAATCTCCTCAAAATGGATGAGATCATACCCCCATGGCAGGCGGGCGGTCATGCGGGGGCCGCTGCTATTTGAACAGGACGGCTGCCGCCGTGGCCGCGCCCGTGACAAGTGGCATCGGATATATGAAGAAAAACAGGCTGAACAGGCTGGACCCCGCCACAATGAGCCGCAGCGGCGGCGACATCGGCCAATTCGTGGCCTCGGCGGGTTCGTCGAAATACATGATCTTGATGATGCGCAGATAGTAATAAGCGCCGATCACGCTGGCCAGTACGCCGATGACCGCCAGCACATACAGACCGGCATGAACCGCCGCCAGAAACACATAGAATTTGGCAAAGAACCCGGCCAGCGGCGGAATGCCCGCCAGCGAAAACATCAGCAGCGCCAGCGCCAGCGCCATCATCGGATTGCTGCGCCCGAGTCCCGCCAGATCATTGATCGCCTCCATCTGGCCGCCTTTGTTGCGCATCGCCAGAATGCAGCCGAACACGCCGAAATTCATGGCGACATAAATCGCCAGATAGATCAGCACGCCCTGCACACCTTCTTCGGTGCCGGCCGCCAGCCCCACCAGCGCAAAGCCCATATGGCCGATGGAGCTGAAGGCCATCAGGCGTTTGATATTTTTCTGCCCGATGGCCGCGACCGCGCCCAACACCATCGAGGCGATGGAAATGAACACGACAATCTGCTGCCACTCGCCAACCATGCCCAGCAGCGGTTGCGACATCACCCGCACAAACAGCGCCATCGCCGCCACCTTGGGCGCCGAAGCCAGCAGCGCCGTTACCGGCGTAGGCGCCCCTTCATAAACGTCCGGCGTCCACATATGGAACGGCACGGCGGAAATCTTGAACGCCAGCCCCGCGGTCAGGAACACCAGGCCGAAAATCAGACCCAGACCCGGCTGCGCATGATCATCGCCGAATATCGCCGCCAGCTTGACGAAATTGACCGTGCCGGTGAAGCCATAAATCAGCGAGGCGCCATACAGCAAAATGCCCGAGGCCAGCGCGCCCAGAACGAAATATTTCAGGCCCGCTTCGGTGGCGCGCTGTGAATCGCGCTTGAACGCCGCCAGCACATAGAGCGCCAGGCTTTGCAGTTCCAGTCCCATATAGAGCGAAATCAGATCGCCCGCCGACACCATCATCATCATGCCCAGTGTCGCCAGCAGCACCAGAACCGGAAATTCAAAACGGTCCATGTGTTCGCGCCGCAAATAGCCCTGCGACATGATCAGCGTCACGCCCGATCCCAGCAGGATCAGGATTTTTGCAAAACGCGAAAAGGCGTCCGACACAAAGCCGCCGGAGAATGTTTCAACGCGCGCGCCGCCCTGCAACAGCACCAGCGCCGCCGCCGCCATCAGCACAAACAGCGCACCCTGGGTAACCACCCGCGCCGGCGCATGGCTGCGATATACGCCCAGCATCAGCAACGCCATTGCGCCACAGGCCATCAGAATTTCCGGCAGGGCGGGAAGCAGATTTGGCGGGACGAAAGCGTCGGGGGTCATCTTCAGCCAGTTCCTAAATTAGTGCGCAGTTTGGGCAACAGCTTCACCGACGCCATAACTGGCAAGTGACGCATTATAATGCCCGATCAGATTTTCAACGGTGACGGCGGTCGCATCCAGAAGCGGCATCGGATAAATCCCGAACCACAGAGTTGCTATGATCAGCGGCGCGAACACCGCAATCTCGCGCCGGTCCATATCCAATATGTCCTTCAGATTGGCTTTGGTCAGTTCGCCAAACACCACGCGGCGATAGAGCCAGAGCGAATAGGCCGCCGCCAGCACAACGCCCGTCGCCGCCACAAACGCAACCCAGGTGTTGACCTGATAAATGCCAACCAGAATCAGAAATTCCCCCACAAAGCCGCTGGTGCCCGGCAGGCCGATGGTCGCCATGGTAAACAGCATGAAGGTAAAGGCGTAAACCGGCATGCGTTCGACCAGCCCGCCATAGGCGTCAATCTCGCGCGTATGTATCCGGTCATAGATCACGCCGACGCACAGAAACAGCGCGCCCGACACCAGGCCGTGGCTGATCATCTGCACGATGCTGCCCTGAACGCCCTGCTGGTTCATGGCGAACATGCCAATGGTCACAAATCCCATATGCGCCACCGAACTATAGGCGATGAGTTTCTTCATATCCTTCTGCACCAGCGCCACCAGCGAGGTGTAGACAATGGCGATCAGGCTGAGGCCATATATCAGCGGCGTGAAATAATCCGACGCCACCGGGAACATCGGCAATGAGAAGCGCAAAAATCCATAACCGCCCATCTTCAGCAAAATACCCGCCAGAATGACCGAGCCCGCCGTGGGCGCCTCGACATGCGCGTCAGGCAGCCAGGTATGCACCGGCCACATCGGCACCTTCACCGCAAAGGAGGCGAAGAAGGCCAGCCACAACCATTTCTGCATGGCGGGATCAAAGCGATGCGCCATCAATGCGGTGATGTCGGTCGTGCCCGCCGACCAGTACATGGCCATGATGGCCAGCAGCATCAGCACGGAACCCGCCAGCGTATAGAGGAAAAACTTGAACGAGGCATAGACGCGGCGCTGCCCGCCCCAGACGCCGATGATCAGGAACATCGGAATCAGGCCGCCTTCGAAGAACAGATAGAACAGGATCAGATCCAGCGAACTGAACACGCCGATCATCAGCGTTTCCAGAATCAGGAACGCGATCATGTAATCCTTGACCCGCAGCGTAATGGATTCCCACGAGGCCAGAATGCACAGCGGCATCAGGAAAGTGGTGAGGATGATAAACGGCATGGAAATGCCGTCTATGCCCATATGATAATTAATGTTGCCGCCCAGCCATTCATGCTTTTCAACAAACTGATAGGCCGCCGTGCTGGTGTCAAACCCCGACCAGAGCAGCAGCGACAACGCAAAGGTGAACAAGGTCGTCCACAGCGCCACCATGCGCGCATTATGCGCCACCATCGCGTCTTCGCCGCGGATAAGCAGAATGAACAGCGCTCCGATCGCCGGCAGGAAGGTGACGAGCGATAATATCGGCCAATCGCTCATTAATGCGCCCCCCCGCTAAACATGTACCAGGTCGTGATCGCCGACAGGCCGATCAGCATGGCGAAAGCGTAATGATAGACATAGCCGCTTTGTAATTGCGCGGCCCGGCGGGTCAGTTCCTGAACCGTTGCGGCAATGCCATCGGGACCGAAACGGTCAATCACGCCGCCATCCCCGCGCAGCCACAGGAAGCGGCCAATGGCCATTGCCGGGCGCACAAAGATCAGATCGTACAGCTCGTCAAAATACCATTTGTTGAGCAGAAACTGATATAGCGGATAATGCGTCTGGGCCAGCCTGTCCGCCGAACCGGGATTACGAATATACATCTGCCAGGCCAGCAGCAGCCCCGCGAAACCAACCACCACGGGCGACCATTTCACCCAGCCTGGCACGTGATGCATGGCTTCCAATATATGCTTGTCCGGCATCACGAACAGCGCCTTGCCCCAGAAGGCGCCGGAATGTTCGCCAATGAACGGCCCCGCAAACGCCATGCCCGCAAACAGCGCGCCCGCCGCCAGCAGCACCAGCGGCGCCAGCATGACCATCGGCGATTCATGCACATGTTCCAGCGTGTGATGATCGGCGCGCGACGGGCCGTGGAAGGTCATGAAAATCAGCCGCCAGGAATAAAAGGCCGTCATCAGCGCGGCCACCACGCCCATGGCGAAAGCATATTGGCCAACCCCGGAGCCCGCCGCATAGGCCGCCTCGATCACCGCGTCCTTGGAAAAATATCCGGCGGTCAGCGGGAAGCCGGTCAGCGCCAGCGTGCCGATCAGCATCAACAGCCATGTCGCGGGAATAAGTTTATAGACGCCGCCCATTTTGCGCATGTCCTGTTCATCGGACAGGGCGTGAATGACCGAGCCAGCGCCCAGAAACAGCAGCGCCTTGAAGAAGGCGTGGGTGAACAGATGGAAGATCGCCACATTATAGGCCGACACGCCGGCGGCGAAAAACATATAGCCAAGCTGCGAACAGGTCGAATAGGCGATGACGCGCTTGATATCGTTCTGCACCAGACCGATGGTCGCGGCAAAGAACGCGGTGGTGGCGCCCACCACCGTCACGAAAGCCAGCGCATCGGGCGCAAATTCAAACAGCGGCGAACAGCGCGCCACCAGAAACACGCCCGCCGTCACCATGGTCGCGGCATGGATCAGCGCCGATACCGGCGTCGGGCCTTCCATCGCGTCCGGCAGCCAGGTATGCAGCATAAACTGCGCCGACTTGCCCATCGCGCCGACAAACAGCAGCAGGCAGATGGTGGTCATGATGTCCGGCTGCCAGTTCAGGAAATTAAACGTCTTGCCGGCCATTGCCGGGGCCTGCGCAAACACGGCGTCGAAAGAAACGGTGCCGAACACCATAAAGACTGCCATAATGCCAAGGGCAAACCCGAAATCGCCCACCCGGTTGACCACGAACGCCTTGATCGCCGCCGCGTTGGCCGAAGGCCGCTTGTACCAGAAGCCGATCAGCAGATAGGAGGCGAGGCCGACGCCTTCCCAGCCAAAATACATCTGCAGGAAATTATCCGACGTCACCAGCATCAGCATGGCGAAGGTGAACAGCGACAGATAGGCCATGAAGCGCGGCCTGTGCGGATCGTGCGCCATATAACCGATCGAATAAATATGCACGAGCGCGCTGACGCAGTTTACCACCACCAGCATCACCGCCGTCAGCGTGTCGATGCGCAGCACCCAATCGACCTCGAATGCCCCGGAATCAATCCAGCGCAGCACCTGCACCGTTTCGGGCTGATGCAGAAAGCCAACCTGATAGAGCGCCAGCATGGAAAGCAGCGCCGAAATCACCATCGCGCCGCAGGTAACCATCTGCGCGCCCGCAGCCCCGATGCGGCGGCCAAACAGGCCCGCGATCAGCGCGCCAAGCAGGGGAAGAAAAACAATTGCGCTATACATTCCGCCAGCCCTAACCCTTCATCAGGTTGATATCTTCAACCGCAATGGAACCGCGATTGCGGAAATACACGACCAGAATGGCGAGGCCGATAGCCGCTTCGCCCGCCGCTACCGTCAGCACCAGCAGCGCGAACACCTGCCCGCTCAGATCGTTCAGGAACGATGAAAACGCCACCAGATTGATGTTCACCGACAGCAGAATAAGTTCGACCGACATCAGGATGATGATGATGTTCTTGCGGTTGATAAAAATGCCCAGCACGCCGATGGCCAGCAGGATCGCCGCCAGTGTCAGATAATGTGAAATGCCTATTTCCATGCGGCTACAGCCCCTGCCCCGGCTTGACGTCTTTCAGTTCCATCCCCAATGCGGGCGTGCGCGCAACCTGATCCGAAATATTCTGTCTGCGCACACCTTCGCGGGCGCGCAGGGTCAGCACAATAGCGCCAATCATCGCCACCAGCAGCACAAGGCCCGCCGTCTGGAACAGATAGACATAGTCTGTATAAAGAATGCGGCCCAGCGCTTCGGTATTCGTCACCTCGCCAAGCGGCGGCGCGGGCGAGGCCGCCATGCCCTCGGGCACCTGAATAACGCTGCTGGCGCCCAGCACCAGAATCAATTCCAGCACCAGAATGAAACCGATGGCGCCGCCCACCGGCAGATAGTTCAGAAAGCCCTGCCGCAATTCCACAAAATCAATATCCAGCATCATCACCACAAACAGGAACAGCACCGCCACCGCGCCCACATAGACAATGACCAGAATCATCGCCAGAAACTCCGCCCCCAGCAGCACGAACAGGCCCGCGGCGTTGAAAAAGGTCAGAATCAGAAACAGCACAGAATGCACGGGATTGCGCACGCTGATGACCATGACGGCCGATGCGACCGTGACAGTAGCAAACAGGTAAAACGCCATCGCCTGTATGATCATTCCCAACCCCTATTCCGTCATCGCGAGCGGCAGCACCGCCGTGCGACACATCAATTCACCCAACAGCCCTACCGGCCAACCCCCCTACCTGTAAGGCGCGTCCAGTTCGATGTTCTTTGATATTTCATATTCCCAGCGGTCGCCATTGGCGAGCAGCCGTTCCTTGTCGTAGAAAAGTTCCTCGCGGGTTTCCACCGCAAATTCAAAATTCGGGCCTTCGACAATCGCATCCACCGGGCAGGCCTCCTGGCAAAAGCCGCAATAGATGCATTTGGTCATATCGATATCATAACGCACGGTGCGGCGGCTGCCGTCATCCTGGCGCGGTCCGGCCTCAATGGTGATGGCCTGGGCGGGGCAAATGGCTTCGCACAATTTGCAGGCGATGCAGCGCTCCTCGCCATTGGGATAGCGCCGCAACGCATGTTCGCCGCGAAAACGCGGCGACAGCGCGCCCTTTTCATAGGGATAGTTCAGCGTCGCCTTGGGCTTGAAGAAATATTTCATCGCCAGAATGAAACTGGAGACAAATTCGCCAAGAAACAGCGATCGCGCGCCGCGGTCTAGAAAAGCCATCTGTTCATTCCATTCATCGCGTCCAACTCTTTCATGGCGCCAGATCGAAGGTAACCAGCACACCCGCCGTCAGCACGACCCAGGCCAGCGAGATGGGCAGAAACACTTTCCAGCCCAGCCGCATCAGCTGATCATAGCGGTAGCGCGGCACGAATGCCTTCACCATCGCAAAATAGAAGAAGATCAGCAGCATCTTCAGCACGAACCAGATCACTTCCGGCACCCAGGTGAACGGGGCCACGTCAAATGGCGGCAGCCAGCCCCCCAGAAACAGGATGGTGGCCATGGCGCACATCAGCACAATGTTCAGATATTCGCCCAGCATCAGCAGCAGATAGGGAACCGAGGAATATTCGGTCATATAACCGGCCACCAGTTCGGATTCGGCTTCGGCCAGATCGAAGGGCGGGCGGTTGGTTTCAGCCAGCGCCAGAATGAGGAAAATCACAAACATCGGAAATAACGGGATGAAGAACCAGACGGTCTTCTGCGCCCGCACAATGTCGCTGAGATTAAGCGAGCCGGCCAGCAGCAGCACCGTGACGATGACAAAGCCTATCGAGACCTCGTACGACACCATCTGCGCCGCCGAGCGCAGCGCGCCCAGGAACGGATATTTCGAATTGGACGCCCAGCCCGCCATGATGATGCCATACACGCCCAGCGAGGAGATCGCGAAAATATACAGCATGCCGACATTAATATCGGAAATCACCCAGCCATCGGCGAAGGGAATGACCGCCCAGGCGATAAAGGCCAGCACCACCGTCACCACCGGCGCCAGCAGGAACACGCCCTTGTTCGCGGCATCGGGAATGATGATTTCCTTCAGGATGAATTTCCCGAAATCGGCAAAGGATTGCAACAGGCCAAACGGACCGACGACATTGGGGCCGCGGCGCAACATCACCGCCGCCCAGATTTTGCGATCCGCCAGCAGCAGAAAAGCAATGGAAATCAGAACGCTCATCAGCACGAGCATGATCTGCCCGACCATTACCGTTAACGGCCAGCCGTAAATTGTCCAGAGAGACGCCCAATCAACCATGCGCGCCCGCCGTCTGTTTTACTGAACGCGCCGCCAGCGAACTGCATTCGGCCATGATGCTTGAGGCGCGCGCCACCGGATTGGTCAGGTAAAAATCCCGGATCGCGGGCGCGAACGCCGCATCGCCCATTGCGCCCGCTGCCACATCCGGCGCGCTGGCGGATGCCGCCTGAATGCCGCCGGCATGACGGAAATGCGGCGCGGCCTCGATCATGCGCGCGCGCAGGGCGGCCAGACTGTCATAAGGCAGCTTGTGGCCAACAGATTCCGACAGAGCGCGCAAGATGGTCCAGTCTTCGCGGGCATCGCCCGGCGGGAAACCGGCGCGCGCGCCGATCTGCACCCGGCCTTCGCTATTCACATAGGTGCCGCTTTTTTCGGTATAGGCCGCGCCCGGCAGAACCAGATCGGCGCGATGCGCGCCGGCGTCGCCATGATGGCCCTGATAGATGACAAAGGCCTTGCCTGTCTGGCTGTAATCCAGCTCGTCCGCGCCCAGCAGATATAGCAGGCTGATCGCGCCCGATTTTGCGCCTTCCAGAATGCCCGCGACATCCAGCCCGCCCGGCCCCGGCAGCAGACCCAGATCCAGACCCGCAACCCGCGCCGCAGCAGTGTGCAGCACGTTAAAGCCGTTCCATTCCGCACTGATCGCGCCCACATTCTGCGCCAGTTTTTTCGCCGCCGCCAGAACCGCCGCGCCATCGGGGCGCGCTAGCGCGCCCATGCCGACAATCAGCATCGGGCGTTTGGCCTGTTGCAGCGTGGCGGTAAACGGATGTTTGTCATCGATCAAATCCTGCAAGGTGCGCGGCCCGGCGCCGAGATTCTGGCAGGGGAAGTTGAGATTAGCCGGCGCGCCAATGCTGGCGGCCGCAAATTTTCCCGCCCGCGCGCGCTGCACGATACGTGAATTCAGCACGGCCGCTTCCCAGCGCGGATTGCAGCCGATCAGCAGCAGCGCATCAGCCTGCTCAATGCCCGCAAAGGTCGAATTGAACAGATAATCGCCCCGTGCGCCGCCGCCCAGTTTTGCGCCATCCTGCCGGCAGTCAAGATGCGGGCTGCCGAGACGGTCCCACAAATCTTTCAGCGCCATCTGGGATTCGCCGCAGGCCAGATCGCCTGCAATCGCCGCGATACCGCCGGGCGCCGCCGCCCTGATTTTTTGCGCGGCAAGCGCCAGCGCCTCGTTCCAGCCTGCCGGGCGCAGCCTGCCGCCTTCGCGAATATAGGGTGTATCCAGCCGCTGGCGTTTCAGCCCGTCTCAGATGAAGCGGGTCTTGTCGGAAATCCATTCCTCGTTCACATCATCATTGGTGACGGGCAGAATGCGCATAACCTCCGCGCCGCGCACATCGACGCGGATATTGGAGCCGACCGCATCCATGACATCAATGCTTTCCGTCTTGGTCAGCTCCCACGGCCGCGCCGAAAACGCATAGGGCTTCGATGTCAGCGCGCCAACGGGGCACAGATCAATCACATTGCCGGACAGTTCCGAAAGCACCGCCTGTTCCAGATAGGTGGTGATTTCCATATCTTCGCCGCGGCCCGTTGCGCCCAATTCAGACATGCCCGCAACTTCGGTGGTAAATCTTATACAGCGGGTACAGTGAATACAGCGGTTCATCGCGGTTTTAATTAACGGCCCCATATATTTGTCTTCTACCGCGCGCTTGTTTTCAAAATAACGCGAGCGCCAGTCGCCATAACCCATGGCCTGATCCTGCAGATCGCATTCGCCGCCCTGATCGCAGATCGGGCAATCCAGCGGATGGTTGGCCAGCAGGAATTCCATCACGCCTTCGCGGGCTTTTCTCACCATCGGCGTATCGGTGTGCACCACCATCTTGTCGGCGGCCGGCATGGCGCAGCTTGCCACCGGCTTGGGCGGCCCGCCCTCGACCTCGATCAGGCACATGCGGCAATTGCCCGCAATCGACAGCCGCTCATGATAACAGAAACGCGGAATTTCCTTGCCCGCGGCCTCGCAGGCCTGCAACAGGCTGGCGCCCGGCGCGACTTCCACTTCAATGCCGTCAATGGTCAGTTTTGGCATGTCTACTCCGCCGCAATCTTGCCGGTGCGCTTGACCCGGTGATTTAATATCCGCTCTTCCAGCACGGGCCGGAAATGCCGGATCAGCCCCTGCACCGGCCAGGCCGCCGCATCGCCCAGCGCGCAGATCGTATGCCCTTCGATCCGTGTACTGACATCCAGCAGCATGTCGATTTCCGACACTTCGGCATCACCTGTCACCAGACGCTCCATCACCCGCCACATCCAGCCGGTGCCCTCGCGGCAGGGTGTGCACTGGCCGCAGCTTTCATGTTTGTAGAACGCCGACAGGCGCGCGATTGCCCTGATCAGATCGGTGGATTTGTCCATCACGATCACCGCCGCCGTGCCAAGGCCCGAACGCACTTCTTTCAGCGCGTCAAAATCCATCAGCACCGTATCGCAGATGGATTTCGGAATCATCGGCACGCTGGCGCCGCCGGGAATGACCGCAAGCAGATTATCCCAGCCGCCGCGCACACCGCCCGCATGTTTTTCGATCAGCTCGCGCAGCGGAATGCTCATGGATTCCTCGACATTGCACGGCGTGTTCACATGGCCGGAGATGCAATAAATCTTGGTGCCGGAATTATTGGGCCGCCCAAAGCCCATGAACCAGGATGCGCCGCGCCGCAAAATCGTGGGCGCAACCGCAATGCTTTCGACATTATTAACCGTGGTCGGACAGCCATACAGACCCATATTGGCCGGGAAAGGCGGCTTTAACCGCGGCTGGCCTTTTTTGCCTTCAAGGCTTTCCAGCAGGGCGGTTTCCTCGCCGCAAATATAGGCGCCCGCGCCATGATGCACATAGACATCGAACTTCCAGCCGGAGCCGCAGGCATTATCGCCCAGCAGACCCGCCGCATAAGCCTGATCGACCGCCGCCTGCAGGCGCTTGCGTTCAAAAATAAATTCGCCGCGCACATAGATATAGGCCGCATGCGCGCCCATGGCGAAGCCCGCAATCAGGCAGCCTTCGACCAGCTTGTGCGGATCATTGCGCAGAATTTCGCGATCCTTGCAGGTGCCGGGTTCCGATTCATCGGCATTGACCACCAGATAATGCGGGCGGCCATCATTCACCTTGGGCATGAACGACCATTTCAGCCCGGTGGAAAACCCCGCGCCGCCGCGCCCGCGCAGGCCCGACGCCTTGACCTCGTCCACAATCCAGTCGCGGCCCTTTTCCAGCAGTGCTTTGGTATTGTCCCAGTCGCCGCGGCGGCGCGCGCCATCCAGGCCCCAATCGTCGAAACCATACAGATTGGTGAAGATGCGGTCTTTATCCTGCAACATCAGCGGTCTCCGCCCATAAGGGTGCTGCGGCCGGATGCGGGTTCGGAACTGCGCCGCCCGGTTTGCGAGCCAATTTTCGGCTGCTCGCCGCGCGCAAGCTGATCCAGCAACGACCCGGTTTTTGCCGCGTCCAGATCTTCGTAAAAATCATCATTGACCTGTATGACCGGCGCATTACAGCAGCCGCCAAGGCATTCCACTTCCATCCAGGAAAACAGGCCGTCCTGGGTCACCTGCCCCTGATCAACCCCCAGTCTGCTTTTGACGGCGGCGGTCACTTCGTCGGAGCCGCGCAGCCAGCACGGCGTCGTCTTGCACACCTGCAGCAGATATTTGCCGCGCGGGGCCAGATTGAACATGGTGTAGAAGGTGGCGATTTCGAGCACGCGAATATAGGGCATGGCCAGCATATCGCCAACGGCGCGGATCATGGGTTCGCTTACCCAGCCGCCATTCTGTTCCTGTCCGCGCCACAGCAACGCAATCACCGCGCTGGCCTGACGGCCATCAGGATATTTTTTGATTTCCTTTGCGCACCAGTCGAGATTTTCCGGTGTAAACGCAAAACTTGCGGGCTGATCCGCACAAAGCCGCCGCACACTCACCGGTCCACCTCTCCAAACACAATATCCAGCGATCCAAGTATGGCCGAAGCGTCCGCCAGCATATGACCCGTACACAGATAATCCATCGCCTGCAGATGCGCAAAGCCCGGCGCGCGCAGTTTGCAGCGATAGGGTTGGTTGGAGCCATCGGCAATCAGATAGAC
>JAHHGO010000159.1 GCA_023252275.1 Alphaproteobacteria bacterium | reverse complement strand
CTCGTCCAGGACGGCCAGCCGCTCACTGCTGTCAGGGATTTGTTGGGCCATTCGTCACTCGCCGTGACGCACCGCTATGCCCACTTGGCCCCGGCGCACCTGCTCGCCGCCGTGGCCAATCTCCCCACCCTTGGGGAAAGGGTGGGGAAAACCGCCAGCCGACGCGCGAAGAAGACCGCAGCGTAAGCTACTGAATTACTGGCGGAAGGTGCGAGATTCGAACTCGCGAAGGGTTTGACCCCTTGCCGGTTTTCAAGTTCTATAGTCCTGGACGCTATCGAGACCATCGAAATGTGGCCGGCGGCGCTGGTGCGCTGGGAGATGGGGCTTCTGGAAGAATTGGGCTTCGGGCTTGATCTGTCGAAATGCGCCGCGACCGGGGCGATTGACGATCTGATTTATGTCTCGCCGCGCACCGGGCGCGCGGTCAGCCGGACGCCGGGGCTTCCCTATCACGAACGCCTGATGCCGCTGCCGGGATTTTTACTGGGCGCGCAGATGCAGGGCAGGCCGTCGGATATTATGGCGGGGCTTGATCTGACCGGATTTTTTCTGGCCCGTCATGTGCTGGAGCCGCATGGCAAGCCGATGCCGGCCGCCCGCATGCGATTATGCGAGCGGCTGAAAATCTGGTGCGAAGAAGCGCAGCCAGTCTAGATGAGTATGCCCCTGATACCAGATGCGGCATCTAGTGCGCGCCGGCAGATTGCCCTGTGGCTGTTCGGGCTGTGCGGTTTCATTGCGCTGGTGGTGCTGGTGGGCGGCCTGACGCGCCTGACGGATTCCGGCCTGTCCATTACCGAGTGGAGGCCGGTAACCGGCATCATTCCTCCCTTGTCCACGCAGGACTGGCAGCTGGAATTTTTCAAATATCAGCAGATACCGGAATATAGACTGATAAACCGGGATATGACGCTTGACGAATTCAAGACTATTTTCTGGTGGGAGTGGGCGCATCGCTTTCTGGCGCGCGTGTCGGGACTGGTCTTTCTTGCGCCTTTCATATTTTTCCGGGCGACGGGAAGGTTGGGCCGGGCGGAAGTGCCAAAATTCCTGCTGCTGTTCCTGATGGGCGGCGCGCAGGGCCTGCTCGGCTGGTATATGGTGAAAAGTGGCTTGAGCGTACGGGTGGATGTCAGCCAGTATCGTCTTGCCGCGCATCTGGGGCTGGCTTTTCTAGTTTATTCTTACGCTTTCTGGCTAGGGTTGAATTACTGGCGCGAAACGCAGGGGCACAAATCGCCGCTCCGGCTGAGGGCGGGCAGCGCTCTGTTATACGCCGCCCTGTTGCTTCAGATCCTGCTGGGCGCGCTGGTGGCCGGCCTTGACGCCGGGTTGAGCTATAATGACTGGCCCCTCATGGATGGCTACTGGGTGCCGCCCGGGCTTTTTCAAATTACTCCCTGGTATCTCAATCTGTTTGAAAATATTACCCTGGTGCAGTTTAATCATCGTATGCTTGGCATCATTATTCTGGCTCTTGCGATGGGGCTCTGGATGGGGCGTGCGCGCGGAAATTTGGCTCGGGCGTTTAATCTGCTGTTGCTCGTCATAGCCGGGCAGTTTGCGCTTGGCGTCTGGACGCTGCTTTCAGTGGCCCCGGTGGGCCTGTCCGCGGCCCATCAGATAGGGGCGCTGACAAGTCTCAGCGTGGCGATATGGATTGTCCATCAGGTCTGGAAACCGGCTGGATAAGGGGTGGCACAACCAATTGTTAAGCAGATCAGCCCTATGGTTCGTCTTCATAAGGCCGGATTGCTCTGGACCAAATCCTGGGAAGTGTTATGGGGCTTTTACAACGAATCAGGCAAATGGCGGGCGTGCAGGCGCCCCAGGCCGCAGGTCTGCCAAAAAATAACGGCCCTGAACGCCGCCGCCATCGGCGGCTGCAAGACGCCAAATTGACAATCTTTATTGGGGATAGGCGATACAAGACCAATGACTGGTCGCTGGGCGGCTTTCGCCTGAGGGCGCCAGGCAATGATTTTAGCACCAATCAGCTTATCAGTGGCGCCCTGCATGGACCCGGCCGGTTTGATCGCGGCGTCTACGAAGCCACTATCGTCTGGATCGCCGATGATGGTGAGTTTGGAGCGCATTTCATCGATATTTCCCATCAAAATTTTCTGGCGATGAGCGCAGCTCAGGTCTGAACCCTATATTTTAGGTATGTCAGGCGCTAACGCCTTAAAAAATCACAAAAATTTCACAAATTTTCTGATTTATTGCCGCTCCCTGACCAGATGCCGCAATAGCTGATTTTATATTGACAATTTGTCAAATAATGATAATCTGTCATCTATGTCAACGCAAAGCAAATCAAAGCAAATCTATGTCAACGCAAAGCAAAATAGACGCCATTGATTCCCGTGGGGCGCGGCAGGATCAGCGCAGGACCGAAAGCCGGCAGCGACTGCTTGCTGCGGCGCGGCAATTGTTCGTTGAGCGCGGCTATCATGACACCAGGCCGCAGGACATTTCACGGCTGGCCGGAGTAGGGCACGGCACATTTTATCTATATTTCTCTGATAAGCAGGCTTGTTTCCGGGCTTTTGTCGAGCAGGCGCAGGCCGAGGTCGATAGCCTTATCATGAAGCGGCTTGCCGTCTGCCGCACCCATGAAGAACGTGTCTATGGGGTGCTGGAAGTATCTATGGATTTCACAAAGGCCAATCCGGGTGTGCTGAAGGCGGCATGGGCGGGGCATCAGCTCATGTCCAGCGATGATTCCGGCAGCGCTACAAGCCTCTCAATTGTGGAGCAGTGGGCGGAGCGGTGGGCCGAAGTTATTACACGCGGCCAGAAGGCCGGGCTGATCTGGGATGATTATGATCCGAAAATTATCGGCTATGCCGTGCTGATGGTGACCAGCGTTGTCAGCACCGGCACCCGGGAGGCATGGGGCGATAAAGAGCATTTCCTGACCAATCTGACACGCTTTGTCCTGCGCGGCCTTGCCGCGCCGGGGGCGGGCGGGGCCTTAAGCAGTTAATCCGAATACGGAGGTTATATCATGGCGAAGCTGAACTACACTTATGAAGAAATAATGGCCGATCATGCCTATGCAAAACCGCATGTGGTGATGGGTGAAAAACTGCATGGCGGGTTTGACGCGGATGGAAAATACCTGTCGCCCCGCATGCTGGGCCGTGGCCCGGCCATTGAGGCCTGGTCGCAAAGCGTGGCGGACAGGGGTGGCGAGCTGATTGACGTCAGTGTAAAACTGCTCAAACGCGAAAATTATCCCAATCATGCGCAGCAGAAATTTCTGCTCAATCTGGGCCTTGGAAAAACCCTCTGGGATTCCCTTTCCATCGTTGGGGAAATTGAAGGCCGTGGTAAAATACTCAGCAATGCCTCGGGGCCGGATTTTCAGGAAATTATTGTCGAGGATTTAAGCAATAGCGCTATCGGCCATCTGAACAAGGGCTTGCACCATGCCCATGGCCGCGATGAAGGCGGACTGGATGGCAGCGATATCGGCGCGCATGACAAAATGTGGTATGTGGTGCGCGATCTGCTGTTTGGCAAGAACGCCTATCCGATACCGAACGCGCCGGAAAACATCACCCGGCCGGAAGGCATGCGCCTGTTTCCGAAATTGCCGGAACAGCATGAGGCATTTCTGCTGATCTATATGAATATTCTGATGGTCGAAGTGCGCGCGGAAAAAATGTTTGCCTTCTGTTGCGGGCTTTTCCGGGATCCCGATCTGTTCAGAGACCGCCGCGCGGCGGCGGAAGAAGCCGCGGTGATGGTCGAACGCATCCGTCAGGATGAAGCCAGTCATGTGGGCTATCTGCGCGCCGTGCTGTCTGAAATGCGTCTGCTGACATTCAAGCTGAGCGATGGAACCACTATCAGGGGCAGCGATATGCTCGATCCCATCTGGCAGGGTATGGTCGATTTTCATTCCACCACCGTTTATGACAATAGCCGCAAGCTCACGCGCGAAAGCATCGTCAGACAATTAATGGCTTTGCCGGATGGCGAGGCGCTGGTGCGCCAGCTGGACGCGCTGGAAATTCCTCCGGCCGCGGCCGCGGCCGCTGAATAGCTGATTAAAGGAAACATGAATATGCCAAAGCTCGTTTATAGCCGCGAAGAATTGCTGGCCAGTCATCCCTATGCCGAATATCACATGGCGGCGGGGCATAAGCTGCATGGCGGTTTTGATCCGTCGGGAAATTATGTGCCGCCGCGGTCGTTGCATCGCATACCGGCCATTGACGCATGGCGCGGCGAAGTGGAGCGCAAGGGCTGGAAGCTGATTGATTGCAGCGCCGATCTTCTGAAAATGGGAAATTATCCGAGCCCGGAGCAGCAATGGTTCCTGCTGGAGAACGGCCTGGAGCGGACCATGTGGAATTCGCTGACCATTGCGGGCGTCATCGAGGGACGCGGCGCGCTGCTGGCGAATTTCCCTGCGCCGGATTTTCAGTCGATTATCGTCGAAGACATCAGCGCCCTGTGCATCGGCCATCTTAACAAGGGCCTGCTGGTGGCGCATGGCTGGGATGAAGGCGGCAACCCGGAAACCGATATCGGCGCGCATAATAAAATGTGGTTTGCCGCGCGCGATGCGCTGTTTGGCCGCGATGCCTATGGCAGGGCGGAAATACCGGAAAGCATCACCCGCCCTGAAAGCGGCCGGTTGATGCCGCAAATTCCGCTGGAACATGAACAATATCTGCTGCTGCTGATGAACCTGACCATGATTGAGGTGCGCGCGGAGGCCACATTCCGGTTCAACGAACAAGTTGTGAAAAACCCCGGCGCGTTCAAATCAAACCGGAATGGCGCAAACCTCGCGGCGGATCTGATCAATCGCATCCGCATGGATGAAAATATTCATGTGGCCAGCCTGCGCGTGATGCTGTCTGAATTCCGTGGACTGACGATCAAGACGGTCGATGGCGGAACCATGCCCGGCAAGGATCTGTTCGATCCGCTTTGGGAACCGATGATAAAATATCACACCGGCGAAGCGTTTGAGTTCAGCCGCAACCAGACCCGCGATGCGCTGCAACGCCAGATACTGTCGCTTCCGGACGGCGAAAAATTATTCGCCAGGTTTGAATCGCTCGAACATCGCGCCATGGCCGCCCAGTAGATTTTCCGCGTCGCAATTTATCGCTGCGGTTTGACTGAAATCAAACCGCGGCGCTTTTTTTTTAACTAATTCTAACGGAAGGATATTTGTATGACATTGCGTGAGGGAGCTGATCCGGTGAAGGGATTAATGGGTAAAACAGCATTTATCACTGGCGGAGCCAGCGGCATCGGCTATGGCATGGCGCAGGCCTTCGCCAGAGCCGGCATGAATATCATGATCGCCGATATTGAACAGGCGGCGCTCGACAAGGCAGTGGAGGCGCTGAACAAAAGCGCCAATGTGCAGGTTTCCGGCGTGCGCTGTGATGTGTCGTTGCGCGATTCCATATTCGAGGCGGCGCAGACCGCGTTTGAGCAATTCGGCAAGGTGCATGTAGTGTGCAACAATGCGGGCATCGGCGCGGGCGGAAAAATGGATCAGGCCACGGTAGCTGACTGGGACTGGGTGGTGGGCGTCAATCAGATGGCCATCGTCTATGCCGTGCAGGCGTTCCTGCCGCATATCAAGGAACATGACGAAGGCGGGCATTTCGTCACCACCGCGTCCATGGCCGGCATGATCGCCGCTCCCATGGTGGGCGGCCCGTACACGGCCACGAAATTCGCGGCCGTCGGCATAAGCGAAGTACTGCGCGAGGAACTGGCGGGCACGAATATCAGCGCCTCGGTGCTTTGCCCGGGTTTTGTGAACACCAATATCGGCAATGCCCAGCGCAACCGCCCGGACCGTTTTGGCGGCGCGCCGGACCCGTCGAAAATGACCGCGCAGGAAAAAGCCGGTCAGGAGATGGTCAATAATTTTCTGAAAGGCGGGCTCGATCCGCGCATTGTTGGCGAACTGGTGCTGGAAGCGGTGAAGAATGACTGGCCGTATATTTTCACTGATCCAAATATGCGCGGCGCGGTGGAAAAACGCTTTGCCGCCATCATGAAAGGCTTTGATCAGGCGGCAAACAGCGAGGCGCTGAAGGCGGTCAAAGCCTGAGATTTGAAGCTTTGCAAGTTGTTTTGATAATGGCCGGGCGCTTGCCCGGCTGCCCGGCAGGCCGCTGATGGAGTTATTAAAAGAAGCGGCGGAATAATCTGGGAACGGATAATTATACCCAGTTCTCGACGCGCAGGCCCTCTATGCGGTCAAATTCTCGGCGCTTGTTGGTGACCCGGCTGTGGCCGACTTTAATGATCTCTAC
>JAHHGO010000158.1 GCA_023252275.1 Alphaproteobacteria bacterium | reverse complement strand
CGCGCGATGGCGCGGCGATGACGCAACTGATGGCGGCATTGCGCCGGCGCGGCCTGATGTTTCTTGATTCGCGCACGGCAAAGGACACGCTGGCGGCCAGCGCCGCGCGCAGCGCAGGCGTCCCCACGCTGGAGCGCGATATATTTCTGGATAATATTCGCGCGCCGGAGCATGTGCGCGCGCAACTGGCGAAGACCGAGCGGATCGCGCGCCGGCGCGGCTACGCCATCGCCATCGGCCATCCGCATCCAGTGACGGTTGCGGCGCTGCAACAGTGGGCGGCGGATCTGGAGGCGCGCGGCTTTATGCTGGCGCCGCTATCGGCCATAGCGCGGCTGCAAACGCGGGGGCCGCGGCTTGTGGCGCTGCCGCCGCCGGGCGGGTAGACTGCTATCCAACCTGATTGCATCATTCAGGCTCAATTTGTCACCCCACCCCAACCCCTCCCCATCAAGGGGAGGGGCTTTTAGCTCAGAGTTTCAGGGTTCTCTTCCCCTCCCCCTTGTGGGGAGGGGATAGGGGAGGGGGTAAATGGCGCCACCTGACCGGATAAGAGTCTAGCAGACCGCATAAAACGGCTGCGTCAATTTACGCCATCGCCTTTTGCAGATTTTTATCGATCGCATCGAGAAATAATTCGGTGGTGAGCCAGGGCTCTTCCGGGCCGATCAGCAGCGCCAGATCCTTGGTCATCTTGCCGCTTTCCACGGTGTCGATGCACACTCTCTCCAATTTATGCGCAAAGGCGGTGACCTCGGGCGTGTTGTCCAGCTTGCCCCGGTGCGCCAGGCCGCGCGTCCAGGCGAAGATCGAGGCGACCGGATTGGTCGAGGTTTTTTCGCCGCGCTGATGCTGGCGGTAATGGCGGGTCACGGTGCCGTGCGCCGCCTCGGCCTCAACGGTTTTGCCATCGGGCGTCATCAGCACGCTGGTCATCAGGCCCAATGAGCCAAAGCCCTGCGCCACCGTGTCGGACTGCACGTCGCCGTCATAATTCTTGCAGGCCCAGACAAAGCCGCCGCTCCATTTCATCGCCGCGGCCACCATGTCATCGATCAGACGGTGTTCGTAGATAATGCCGGCCTTTTTGAAACCATCCGCATAATGAGCATCGAACACCTCCTGAAACAGATCCTTGAAGCGCCCGTCATAGGCCTTGAGGATGGTGTTCTTGGTCGACAGATAGACCGGCCATTTGCGCTCCAGCCCGTAATTGAGGCAGGCATGGGCAAACTCGCGGATCGATTCATCGAGATTGTACATGCCCATCGCCACGCCGCCGCCGGGAAAATCGAACACGTCATAAGTGACCGGCTTGCCGCCGCCCTCGGGCGTGAAGGTCATGGTCAGCTTGCCCTTGCCGGGCACGACAAAATCCGTCGCCTTATACTGATCGCCGAAGGCGTGGCGGCCAATGACGATGGGCTGGGTCCAGCCCGGCACCAGACGCGGCACATTTTTCATGATGATCGGTTCACGGAACACCGTGCCGCCGAGAATATTGCGGATCGTGCCGTTGGGCGATTTCCACATTTTCTTGAGGGTGAATTCCTTTACCCGCTCCTCGTCCGGCGTGATGGTGGCGCATTTGACGCCGACGCCATATTTCTTGATCGCCTCGGCGGAATCGATCGTGACCTGATCATTGGTCGCGTCGCGGTTTTCCATGCCAAGATCGTAATATTTCAAATCCACATCCAGATAGGGAAGGATCAGCTTTTCGCGAATCATCCGCCAGATGATGCGCGTCATTTCGTCGCCATCAAGTTCGACGACGGGGTTTTTGACCTTGATCTTGCTCATGCTGCTCCTCGTTCCGGCTGGATTTTGTGCGATACGCCTCGCGATATAGCACTATGCGGGCTTAACGTCGACCATGCGCTTCATATCGACGGGGCGGCTGGCGTGCAGATCAATATAATCCAGCGCTTCCTCCACCGATTCAGCCAGATGAAAATAATCCTTGCCCGCAGCCGTCAGAAACCCCTGCTCGACCATTGTGCGCAGCATCTGCGCCAGCGGATCCCAATAGCCGGTATTGTTCAGCAGCACGCAGGGTTTGTTGTGCAATCCGATCTGGTGCCAGCACAAAATTTCGGCAATCTCGTCCAGCGTGCCGGACCCGCCGGGCAGCGCGATAAAACCGTCCGACATTTCAAACATGCGCATTTTGCGCGCATGCATGGTCGCCTCGATATGGCGCATGGAAACGCCCGTCAGGCCAACCTCCAATTCTTCCAGATGCTGGGTGATGACGCCGACGACATGGCCGCCCGCATCCATCGCGGCGCGCGCCGTTATGCCCATCAGCCCGATGCTGCCGCCGCCATAGATCATGCGGATTTTGCGTTGCGCCAGCAGGGTTCCGAGATGCTGCGCAGAGGCGGCGTTGAGCGGATTTTTGCCCACCTTTGAGCCGCAATACACACATATCGACCTTGGTCCGCTCATTCTCTATCTGCTCCCTGAGCTCTATCTGCCCTTGAGCCGTCCTTGCCGGGTTGAGCCCCTGTCCGAAGATTCAGAACGAATCGAAATGAGGCTCGCCGGGACCTGCCCGTTTATGATATCTGGTTTATTAACCATAAAAGTAAAAGGTAACTGAACTGTGACGCGCCGGGGATTTTTATCGAAGCAAATCCTGCCGCCGCAACGGGACGGACTGATCCTGGCGGGGCTGGCGCTGCTGGCGCTGCTGATCATTGCCGCTTTTTTGGCCTTTCAGCAGGGCCGGGAAACCGCTGAAACCCCGAAAATCCCGAAAATCCCCGAAACAGTCCAGAAATCGCCCGCGCCGGTTGAGCCGGGCTTTGACGTGATTCGTGTTACCCGCGACGGGCATGGCGTGATGGCCGGGCGCGCCGCGCCCGGGGCGTCGGTCACGGTGAAATCCGGCGATCTGGTCATCGGCGAGACCAGGGCGGACAAGCATGGCGACTGGGTCATGATCCCGCAAACGCCCCTGAAGCCGGGTGCGCAGGTGTTGACGCTAGGCACGCAATCCGGCGCGGATGGCCCCGTTCTATCCAGGGATTCCGCGGTTATTTCCGTACCGGCGCGCCCGGATGGCGAGGTGTTCGTGGCTGTCAGCCGCCCCGGTAAAGCCACGCGGATACTGGATCAGGGGCTGCCGGATGTGGCCCCGGCCGGGGTTGCAGTCGCTGTCATTGATCTGGATCCGCAAGGCGGGGCAAGGCTTTCCGGCCGCGCCGCGCCGGGGCAACTGGTGCGCCTTTATCTGGATAATCAGCCGGCCGGCGAGACCCTGGCGGATGAAAAAGGCGAATGGGAGCATGCCTTTAATGGCCAGGTTCAACCCGGTCAGCATCTATTGCGCGCCGATCAGCTGGACCCCGAGGGCAAGGTGGCGTTGCGCGCGGAGGCGGGTTTTTCAAAAGCCGAAGAAGGCCGATTCGTCATGGGCGCGCAGCAGGTCATGGTGATGCAGGGCAACGCCTTGTGGGAAATCGCCCGCAGAATCTATGGCTCGGGCATTGCCTATAGCGTGATTTTCACCCGCAACCAGCAGCAAATCCGCGATCCCGACAAGATCTATCCCGGGCAGATATTTGATATTCCCCCTGCCCCGGCCGAACCGGCGCCGCCCGCCGGACAGCCCCCTGCTGTAAACACATTACCGTGATCCCGCCGCAATTTTGCATCTATTCCTGACTGGCGATGAAATTTGACTGGCGCGGGATGGCCAAGTCGTATTAGCTTATTCACAAGATCAACAATAAGGCTTGGGGCAACGACCAGGGACATGCCTGAAATTATCCATAATCCCCGGTCATGCATCAGGCGGACGCTTTATCCAGAAACTTCGCGCCGGGAACCCGGCAATCAATGACGCAAGAATCAACTGCCTAAGAATCAACGACCAAAGAGTCAACGACATGGGAGGGGAATAATGGCCATCAGAACGGCTACCATAGCTGGTTTATTAATGGCGGGTCTTTTTGCCGGTTTTGCATGGGCGGAAGTACCTGCCGAAGTGGCGGCGCGTCTCGGTCAGGATTTGACCCCGTTAGGCTCGCAAAAGTCTGGTAATAAAGACGGGACAATTCCGGAATGGACCGGCGGCCTTGCGGAAATTCCGGCGCACGTTACCTACAAAGCCGGGGACCGCTACCCTGATCCGTACGCGGCAGATACGCCGCTCTACACCATTACCTCTGCCAACATGGCGCAGTACGCGGATAAATTGACGGAAGTCAGCGCATCGCTCTTCAAGACCTATCCCGACGCCTACAAAATGAATGTCTATCCGACCCGGCGTTCCTGCGCCAACCCGCCAAGCATTTATGAAGCGAACAAGAAAAGCGCGCAAACCAGCACCATATCACCAAGCGGTGACGGGTTTACCGGGGCCATCAACAGCCTTCCATTTCCCATCGCAAGCAACGCCAATGAGCTTATTTTCAATCAGCGGCTGCAATATCGCGGGTACAAGATAACACGGCAATACGCCACCGCCTCACCCACGCGGAGCGGCGAATATTCGGTCTATACGGTGCAGGACGAAGTGATTTTTCCCTGGAACGATCCTTCCATTACATCGACCGAACAGCTTAACAATATCTGGGCTTATTACATCAACAACACCATCGCTCCGGCGCGGGCGGCGGGCAATGTGGTGTTGATTCACGATACAATCGACGCCGTGCTGGGCGCGCGCAAGGCCTGGGTATACAGCCCCGGCACCCGCCGCGTCCGCCGCGCGCCGAATATCGGCTATGACAATCCCAGCTTCAATGATGACGGCCTGTCCACCATTGACCAGTTCAACATGTTCAATGGCGCGCTTGACCGCTATGACTGGAGCTATAATGGCCGCTCCGAGGCTATTATCTCCTATAATAATTACCGTCTGGCCAGCGCGGATGTAAAATATTCGGACCTGTTCAAGCCATCGATCATCAACCAGGATTATCCGCGCTATGAATTGCATCGCAACAATGTGATCACAGCGAACCTGCGGTCCGGTACGCGTCATATCTATTCAAAACGCGTGTTCTGGCAGGATGAGGATTCCTTTAACACCGTCGCCAGTTCTAACTATGACGCGCGTGGCAAAGTCTGGCGGGTGCATGAGCAGTTCCCCTATGTGCATTATGGGGTTCCGGCCTGTAATCTGGCTGGATCCGTTGTCTATGACCTGAATGCCGGGCGTTACACGGCGCAGGAGTTCTTCAACGAGGAGCCATCGCTTAACCACTTCGCGGATGAACTGACCCTGGAACGGTACACGCCGGATTATATCCGCCGCGTTGGTGTTCGCTAACAGGCAGAATATGCTTTAAGATACCGGGACCGGCGGGTTACACCCTCCGGTCCCGTTTTTTTTGGCAGGTATAACTCACGTGCGATCCCTTGCAAGCGGCGTCCAGGACAAGCAGGCGCCGGAAAATCAATGGCGGACACTGGCGACGGTTGTTCCCTATCTATGGCCCGCCGGCCGGCCTGATCTGCGCGTCCGCGTGGTGCTGGCCGTCATCCTGCTGCTGCTGTCCAAAATCGTCACGGTCTATGTGCCGTTTCTGTACAAGGACGCGGTTGACAGCCTGACCCCGCAAAATACCGGACAGAGCGCAGCGCCGGACATCGCCGAACGCATCGCCGCCAATCTGGATCTGATTGCGATTCCGGTATTTCTTATTCTGGCTTACGGCCTGGCGCGCATCCTGCAACAGATATTCACCCAGGGGCGCGATGCAGTGTTTGCCGATGTCAGCCAGAACGCGGCGCGGCGTCTGGCGCTGATAACCTTCCGGCATGTGCATGAATTGCCGCTGCGCTTTCATCTGGACAGGCGCACGGGCGGGCTTAGCCGCGTCATAGATCGCGGCACCAAGGGCATCGACTATCTGCTGCGTTTCAGCCTGTTCAATATTGTGCCGACTATTCTGGAAATCCTGCTGGTCGCGGGCATTTTATTTTATGTCTTTGATGTCCGGTACATGCTGGCGGCATTGGCCACCATCGCCATTTATATCTGGTTCACCTTCGCCGTGACCGAATGGCGCACGCATCATCGCAGGGTGATGAATGACCGCGACGCCGAAGCCAACACCAAGGCGATAGACAGCCTGCTGAATTTTGAGACGGTAAAATATTTCTGCAATGAAGAACATGAAAGCAGGCGCTATGACAAATCGCTGGCGGGGTATGAGCGGGCCTCGGTCATCACCAACAAGAGCCTGTCCTATCTGAACACCGGGCAGGGCGTTATCATTTCAGCGGGCCTGGTGGCGGTGATGTGCCTGGCGGCCACCGGGGTGATGGCCGGAACCCGCAGCATTGGCGATTTTGTGATGGTCAACGCCATGCTGGTGCAGCTTTTCGTGCCGCTGAACCTGCTTGGATCAGTGTATCGTGAAA
>JAHHGO010000157.1 GCA_023252275.1 Alphaproteobacteria bacterium | reverse complement strand
GCGCGTTTTTCCGTGTCGCTGCCTTCAAAGGCGGCCGGATCGGGAAAGCCCCAATGGGCGGTCATGGGCTGGCCGGGCCAGAAGGGGCAAACCTCGCCCGCCGCAGCGTCACAGACGGTAAACACAAAATCCAGTTCCGGCGCACCGGGGGCGGCAAATTCATCCCAGGATTTGCTGCGCAGCCCGCTGGTATTTATTTTGGCGATTTTCAGCGTATCCAGGGTTATCGGATTAACCGATCCCGCCGGATGGCTGCCCGCGCTATAGGCCATGAAGCGGCCCATGCTGTAAAAGTTCAGGATGGCTTCCGCCATAATGCTGCGGGCGGAATTGCCCGTACACAAAAACAGCACATGTTTCACTTCCATTGTTTCACTTCCATCCCGCCCTTCCCGCCTAACCGCAGCAGCCTTTCTTTTGCGTTGCCTGTTCCGAAATTACCGGCTCTAACGCTACCGGCGCCGTGTTTCCAAAATGTGACAGGCCATCCTGTTCGGTGAAAAATCCTTCCCAGGAAATGCCCTGCGGATCCATCGCCCAGCCTTTTTTGCCCTGCGCATAGCAGCAGGCTGCGTCGGCTATCTCACTTACCGGCCCCTTGGCGTTTCGCATGCGCGCATGGACCTGCGCCAGTTCTTCAGCGCTGTCGGTCTGTATGCCCAGATGGTTCAGGCCGGGCGCATCGCTCGAACCGATGATGGAAAAATTCACGCGCGGATCATCCAGCAGCCATTTGGCGTAATCCTCGCGTTGCACCGTGGGATGGGCTGCAAACAGATGGGTGTAAAACTCCACCGATTGCTCCAGATCCCTGACCTGCAAATTGACATGCAAACGTTTCATGACAGGCTCTCCATCTGTTGCTTGGATGTGCCACACCCCTGAGGGATAAGATCGCAGGATGCGTCCGGCGTCAGGGTGCAGCAATTTTCGGTTAGGAACCCGAGCAGGTTCTGCATAATCGCAAAATCGGCGGCATAGATGATTGAGCGGCTCTGCCGTCTGGCCTTTACAAGGCCCGCATGGCTCAGTTCGCGCAGATGAAATGATAAGGTGGCGGCAGGCAGTTCAAGCCGGCCGGCAATGCAGCCTGCGGCCAGGCCCGCTGGTCCGGCCTGCACCAGCAGGCGAAACACCGCCAGGCGGGTTTCCTGCGCCAGAGCTGAAAGGGCTGCTATGACCTGATTTGATTCCATATCTCCAATATAATGGAATTATAGAATTGATCAAGGGTGAGGAGGAAGTTTTTTTACCGCCTGGCAGTGTCCGGATGGGCCCCCTGTCCAATTTAGGCCCCCTGTCCAATTAGGCCCATGCCAACTATCCTTTAAATTAACCGGCTTCCCACTATATGATCCGGTCATGGATCAATATTCACCGAGAATATCGCGGTTCCGCCCTGCCGGCGCGCGCCGCGTTCCCGAAGACGCGCCCGCCGCCGCTGGCCGGCCGGAGCATCATCTGCCGAACGGCCTGTTCCGTAATCCGTCAGGCAGCCCGCAGCGCGATGTGGATATGCGCACACTGTTGCGCTATCTAGGCCGTATGGCGCGCAATTCGCGCAAACCCGTCATAGCGCCTGCCGATCATGTCATTCCGGAACGCCGCGCCATTGCCGGTTTGAAAATTCTTAATGGGGCTGACAGCCTGACCTGGCTCGGCCATGCGGCGTTTTTGATCCGGCTGGCTGGCAAGACGATTTTGACAGATCCCTATCTGTCGGATTATGCAGGCCCAGGCCGGCTTGGCCCGAAACGTTTCGTCAAAAGCGGCATTGCCGCGCAAAATCTGCCGCCCATCGATATATTGCTGATCAGCCATAATCATTATGATCATCTGGATGAGGTAACCCTGCGGCATCTTCCGCACAAGGATCATATTCAGGTGGTGGCTCCCCTGCGGCTGGGAGAATTTTTTCTGCGCCGGGGATTTCAGCGGGTGGTTGAACTGGACTGGCGGCAGGAATATAGCCAGGATGGCGTTTGCATCACTTCGCTGCCCGTGGTGCACTGGTCGCGCCGCCATACGCGCGACACCAACCGTACATTGTGGGCGGGCTATGGCCTGCGCGGCGCGGGCCAGCATCTTTTCTTTGGCGGCGACAGCGCCTATGGAAAAATCTTTCGTCACCTTGGCGAAAGCTTTGGCCCGTTTGACACAGCGATGATCGGTATCGGCGGTTATGCCCCGCAGGAAATCATGCATGCCTCGCATGCAACGCCCGAAGAAGCGGTTCAGATCGGAAGGGATATCGGCGCGCGGCGCATTGCAGCCATGCATTGGGGCACCGTGCAACTGACCGAAGAACCGCCCTTTGAACCGCCGCAGCGCTTTCTGGCGGCCGGGCGCGCGGGCGGATATGCGGATGAAGATCTCTGGGTGATGAAGATCGGTGAAACGCGGCCGCTGTTTCCGGCGCAGCGCAGTAATTAGTTCAGGCCGGTTTCAGATGGCGATGCTTGTTCGGGCAAAGCACAGATAGTGCGCCGGGCGGCCAGCGGCGCGCGCCTTGGCCTCATAACGTGTGACAGGCGTATCTTCCGGTTCCTGCGCCACCTCAACAAATCCGCTGTGATTTTCCATATGCATCAGGGTCCATAGGCAATAATCCGCGCTGTCGCTGGCAAAGATCAGCTGGCCGCCCGGGCGCAGCACGCGCGCCATCGCGGTCAGATTTTGCGGCGAGATAAAGCGCCGCTTGTGATGGCGCTTGCGCGGCCAGGGATCGGGAAACAGCAGATAGATGCGCCCAATACTGCCGCCGGGCAGCGCCGCCAGCAGATCGCGCGCATCGCCCGGATGAATGCGGATATTATCAAGGCCTGTTTCAGCAATGTGCGTCAGCAGATGGGCGACGCCATTCACATAGGGTTCGCAGCCAATGAATCCGATCTGCAGATTTTCGCCCGCGCGCCAGGCCAGATGGCGGCCATCGCCAAATCCCACTTCCAGCCAGATTTCCTGACATGCGCCGGTGAACAGGCTTTTCGGGTCCTGTGCCGCAATATCCAGCGGCGCGGACAGAATCGGCAATAAACCGTCCAGCAATTCCTGTCCCTGATGAGACAGGCGGTGGCTGCGCTTGCGGCCATGTATCCGGATGGCCGGCCGTCCGGCAGGGAATGTAACAGGCTGATCCATTTAGGCGCAGCTCCATCCAGGCCCTGTCTGTTTCGCAGCAGACAGGCGGCAGTAACCATCAAAATGCGTCAGGCGCACAGCTTCAGATGGCGGCTTTCAGCGCTTCGACCAGATCGGTTTTTTCCCAGGAAAATCCGCCATCGGCTTCCGGCGCGCGGCCAAAATGCCCATAAGACGCGGTGCGCGCATAGATCGGCCGGGCCAGGCCCAGCCGGTCGCGAATGCCACGGGGGGTGAAATCGGCAACCTGTGCGATGGCCTTTTCAAGTTTGTTTTCATCCACCATGCCAGTGCCGTGCAGATCGACATAAATCGCCAGCGGTTTGGATACGCCGATCGCATAGGCCAGCTGGATGGTGCAGCGATCGGCCAAATCCGCCGCCACAATATTTTTCGCCATATGCCGGGCCGCATAGGCGGCGGAACGGTCGACCTTGGTCGGGTCCTTGCCGGAAAATGCGCCGCCGCCATGCGGCGCGGCGCCGCCATAGGTATCGACAATGATTTTGCGTCCGGTCAACCCGGCATCGCCGTCCGGCCCGCCAATGACGAATTTGCCGGTGGGATTGACATAAAATTCATCTTCCGGGCACATCCAGCCCTTGGGCAAAACCGCTTCCACATAGGGGCGCACCAGCTTGCGAATATCGGCCTGGCTCAGCCCTTCGCGATGCTGCGTTGAAACGACGATCGATGTCGCGCGCACGGGTTTGCCATTGATATATTGCAGGGTTACCTGGCTTTTGGCGTCAGGGCCAAATTCCGGCGCGGCGCCGGCATGGCGGGCGTCGGTCATGGCCTTCAGAATGCGATGGGAATAAATCAGCGGGGCGGGCATCAGCACATCGGTTTCGCGGCAGGCATAACCGAACATGATGCCCTGATCGCCCGCGCCAATATCCTTGTTGCCGGAAGCGTCGACGCCCTGTGCAATATCCGCCGATTGCGCATGCAGGCGGATGATCACTTCGGCCGTGGCGTGGTGAAACCCTTCCTGCTCGTAACCGATTTTTTTGATGGTGCCGCGGACAATGGCCTCAAGGCGTTCGCGTGACACATCACCGCGCACTTCACCTGCCAGCACAACCAGATTGGTGGTGGTCAGCGTTTCGCAGGCCACGCGGGCTTCCGGATTTTGCGACAGAAATTCATCGACCACCGCGTCCGAAATCATGTCGCAGATCTTGTCGGGATGTCCCTCGGAAACAGATTCGCTGGTAAAAAGATAATCATTTTTGGCCATGCGCCATTCTCCCGGTAAATTTAAGCGTGCCCGGCATATCATCTTTGCGCGCAGGCCGCACGGTTTTATCACATGCTATGTTAAGGGGTAATTTTCCCGGGAAAAAGTCAGGCGGATCAGGGCTCTGGCTTGTCTGGATGCCCGGCCAGCGCCTTAACCAGATCAACCACCCGCTTACGCACCATCGGGTCTTCGATGGTGGCAAAATAGCGGTTCAGATGGATGCCTTCCGGCGAATTGACAAATTCCATCATCATGGGCGCGGGGTCAGGCTGGGCGAAACCCATGCCGGACTGGCCGGTGTCAGAAGGCGCGTCGTCAAAGAAGAACTGTACGGACACACCTAAGAGTTGCGCGATGCGGTATAAACGCCCGGCGCCGATGCGGTTGGCGCCTTTTTCATATTTCTGCACCTGCTGAAATGTCAGATTCAACGCATCGCCCAGTTTTTCCTGGCTCATGCCGATGAGCATGCGGCGCAGCCGCACCCGGCTGCCGACATGGGCGTCTATGGGATCCGGTATTTTCTTTACCACTTGGACCTTCCGTACCTGGTTACGTCAGCGCACGTGAACTGGTTTACGGGTTAACTCATTGCCAAGTCAAGAAATGAGATATACTTGATATATATGCTTTATTGTAAGTGAATATTTCTGATGCTTTCGTCATGTTTTTCAGAAAAGCGCAACGTATAAATAATAAATACGCCAAAAACAGATAACCCCAGCAGCATAAATACAAGATCGCCATGCCGCGAATAAAGCGTGGGCGGCAGCGCGCCCGGCAGCGCGGAGTCAATAATGCCCTGCTGGTTCAGGGCAAGCTGCGCCCGGCTGCGGCCATAGGCGTCAAACAGCGCCGAAATACCGGTGTTGGCGGCGCGGATCAACGGCAGCCCCTGTTCAACCGCCCGCATCCGCGCCTGCGCCAGATGCTGATAGGGCCCGCTGGTGTCGCCATACCAGGCGTCATTGGTGACATTCAGCAGCCAGGCCGGCCGGTTTGCCGCATCAACAACGCCACCCGGAAATATAACCTCATAGCAGATCAGCGGGCTGAAAGGCGGCAGACCGGGCGCAATAAGCGTCCTTGGCCCCGGACCCGCCATAAAACTGCCCAGATCGACGGTCAGTTTTTTCAGGCCGATTGCCGCCAATAACTCCGGAAAAGGCAGATATTCGCCGAACGGCACCAGATGCGCCTTGTCATAACGCGCCGGCACGCCGCCATCGCCATCCACCACCAGAACGCTGTTATAAACGCCGGAATCGCCGGGCGTGTCGGCGGCGTCGCGCATCCGCGGCGCGCCGGTAATCACCGCGCCGGTGGCGGGCACAAGCCGCGCGATTTGCGCCAGCGCCGCCTCGGACTGCATCAGAAAAAACGGCGTGGCGGCTTCCGGCCAGATCACATGGCTGGGCGGTTTCGCGGCGGGAGCAGCGGGCGCGGAGGACAGATCAATCAGGAAACGGAATATCGCCGCGCGATGCTCCGGCAGCCATTTGGCCGCCTGTGCAATATTGGGCTGCACGATGCGCAGCCGCACACCCGCGGCATCTTCGGGTGGCGTCTGTGACAGACGCAGCGCGCCATAGGCCGCCATGCCGGACAGCGCCGCAATCCCTGTCAGCAGGTGCAGCGAAACCCGCCAGCCGCGCCGACCGCCCTGCGTCAGTATCGCGGGCAAGGCCGCCAACGCCACGCTGATCAGGCTCAGCCCATAGACGCCGGTGAAAGCGGCGCTCTGCATCACCCACAGTCCGGGTGCGGCATCGGTGGCCCAGGCATAACCGATCAGGTTCCAGGGAAAGCCGGTAAACAAATGCCCGCGCAGCCATTCGCCAAGCGACCAGCATAGCGCCAGTAACAGCACTCGCGCGGGCGAACCTGCCTGCCATCCGGTTTTCGCCAGCAAAGTGGCCAGCGCCGCGAATGCCGCCAGTCCGGCCGGCAGGGCCACCACCGCCACTGGAATAAAATGCGCAAAATTTTCCGCATCCACGGTCAGCGCGAAA
>JAHHGO010000156.1 GCA_023252275.1 Alphaproteobacteria bacterium | reverse complement strand
TGGAGGGGCAGCATTACGGCCCCATCAAGGCGGAACTGGAGCGCGAACAGGGCGATAATAGCTGGCTCAGCGTTTCGCTTCGCGAAGGCAAAAACCGCGAGGTGCGCAAGGTGCTGTTGCATCTGGGCATGCAGGTCAACCGGCTGATCCGGGTGGCCTATGGGCCGTTTCAACTGGGCGATCTGAAAATCGGCGGTGTCGATGAATTGCCCACGGTCAAGGTGATGGAGCAGCTTGGCGTGTTTCAGGATAAAACCGGCTGGGCCAGGGCCGCCCCGCCCAAAAAACGCGGCGTAAAGAAAAAATGAGGATTATCGGCGGCGTGCATCGTGGCCGTGCGCTGACGGCGCCCGAAGGGCGCGCCACGCGGCCAACCTCGGAGCGGGTGCGCCAAGCCCTGTTCAATATTTTATCGCATGGGTTGGATCAAGGCCGCGATACGCCCCTGCCGCAGGATGCGCGGGTGCTGGATCTGTTTGCCGGCAGCGGCGCATTGGGCTTTGAGGCGCTATCGCGCGGTGCGGCGCGCGTGCTGTTTGTGGATAATGCGCCCGCTGCGCGCGCCGCCATCCGGGAAAATATCGAAACTTTCCAGGCGGCGGGGGCCACAAAACTGTATCGCCGCGACGCCGCCGATCTGGGGCCGATGGAAAGCAATTGCGGCGGCCCGTTTGATCTGGTGTTTCTCGACCCGCCTTATCATTCCGGGCTGATTGCGCCAGCACTTGACGGCCTCATTGCGGGGAATTGGCTGAATGAAAACGCCGCGCTGGTAATTGAACTGGCGGCGGATGAAATTCCGCCTCCGCATCCCGGCTATACGGAACTGGACCGCCGCATCTATGGCGATACAATGCTGGTGTTTCTGAAACGCGACAGCGCAAACTAGGGGCATCCATGAAAGGAAACGTGTTTGGAAAAGCAGCGGCGTCATTGAAAAGCCTGCTGGCATTCGCATTGCTGATATTCACGCCTGCGCTGGCCAAAGCCGCCGAGGTTACCATCGCGGTGGCGGCGAATTTCACCGCGGCGGCGCAGGAAATCGCCGAAAAATTTCAGGCGGAAACGAGCAGGACGGTTTCATTGAGTTTTGGTTCCACCGGACAGCTTTATGCGCAGATCATTCAGGGCGCGCCGTTTGACATTCTGCTGTCCGCCGATGCGGCCCGCGCCAAAAAAGCCGAAGACGAGGGCTGGGGCGTGGCCGGATCGGGCTTTACCTACGCCATCGGAAGGCTGGTATTGTGGAGCGCGAAGGCGGAGCTTGTCGATGCGGAGGGCGCGGTGCTGCGCAATGGTAATTTCACGCATCTGGCGATCGCCAATCCGGCCACTGCGCCCTATGGGGCGGCGGCCGTCGAAGCGATGCAAGCGCTGGGGCTTTATGATCAGATCGCGCCCAAAATCGTGCAGGGCGAAAATATCATTCAGACCTATCAGTTCGCGGCCAGCGGCAATGCGGAACTGGGCTTTGTGGCGCTGTCGCAGGTGCTTGAGGCGCCCGGCGGATCGCACTGGCTTGTACCGGAAAATCTGCATGCGCCGATTTTGCAGGACGCGGTGCTGCTGAAGGCCGGCGAACAGAACAGATTCGCGGTTGAATTTCTGGCCTGGCTGAAAAGCCCGCCAGCCGTTAGCATCATCGAGAAGCACGACTATACGCTGCCGCGCGCAAAATAACCCGGACGAAACACCCCATCCATGTGGCAGGCCATTTCGCTCACCCTTCAGCTTGCAACGCTGACCACGCTCATCCTGCTTCTGTTTGGCGTGCCGCTGGGCTGGTGGCTGGCGCGCTCGCGCAGCCTGATGGTGGAGCCGGTGGCGGCGCTGGTGGCGTTGCCGGTGGTGCTGCCGCCCACCGTGCTGGGCTTTTACCTGCTGGTGGCGATGGGGCCGAATGGCCCGTTCGCGCCGCTGCTGCAAGCCTTCGGCCTGCGCACGCTGGCGTTCAGCTTTGAAGGGCTGCTGATCGGATCGGTGATCTATTCGCTGCCCTTCATGGCGCAGCCGGTGCGCACTGCGTTTCAGTCCATCGGCGAAGCGCCGCTTGAAGCGGCGGCGACATTGCGCGCGTCACCCATAGATGGGTTTTTCTCGGTGGCGGTTCCGATGGCGCGCGGCGGCATTCTGTCCGGCGCGATCCTCAGCTTTGCGCATACGATCGGCGAGTTCGGCGTGGTGCTGATGATCGGCGGCAATATTCCGGGCGAAACCAAAACACTTTCCATCAGTATTTTTGATGCTGTCGAAACCATGCAATGGGGCGCGGCGCATGCGCTGTCGGCGGGCATGCTGGTATTCGCCTTTGTGGTCATTCTGATCACCATGCTGATCGCCCGCCGCACGGGGACGCCGCAGCCATGAGTGGTATTGAGGCGCGGTTCAAAGGCGCGTTCGGCGGCTTTAATCTCGATGTGGCGTTCAGCGCGCCAGCCACCGGCATTACCGGCCTGTTCGGGCCTTCGGGCAGCGGCAAGACAAGTGTGCTGCGCTGTCTTGCGGGGCTGAGCCGGGTGCGCGAGGGGCATCTCAGGGCCGATGGCGCGGTGTGGCAGGATGCGGATCAGTTTCTGCCGCCGCACAAACGCGCCATTGGTTATGTGTTTCAGGAGCCGCGCCTGTTTTCGCATCTTTCGGTGCTGGGCAATCTGCACTATGGCCTGCGGCGCGCTAAAACGCACGCCCCCACGCACAGGATCGAGCTGGAGCCGGTCATTGATCTGATGGGCATCCGCAATCTGTTGCAGCGTTCACCGGCGGCGCTGTCGGGCGGCGAGCGCCAGCGCATCGCCATCGGCCGCGCCTTGCTGTCGCAGCCGCGTGTGCTGCTGATGGATGAGCCCCTATCGGCGCTCGACCGCCAGAGCAGGAACGAAATTCTGCCTTATCTCGAAAGCCTGCCTGCGGCGCTGTCGATACCCATCATTTATGTTTCGCATGATCTGACGGAAATTGAACGCCTCGCCAGTCATCTGGTGCTGATGCGGGAAGGCCGGGTGCTGGCCGCCGGGCCGCTGGCGCAGTTGCTGACCGATCTTTCGCTGCCGCTGGCGCGCCTGCCGGAAGCCGCCACCGTGCTGGACCTGACCGTGCAAAGCCATGATGCGCGCTATGACATCAGCCAGTGCCGCCTTGATGGCCTGCCATTCTTTGTGCCGGGGCGTCTGGGCGCGCCGGGAGCCCTGCGCCGCGTGCGGGTGCGGGCCAGCGATGTCAGCCTGATCACCCATGCGCCCGGCGGCAGCAGCGTGCTGAATATTCTGCCCGCCCGCATCCTGTCGTCTCATCCCGCCAGCCCCAGTCAGATGCTGGTGCTGCTCAACCTATCCGGCGGCGGCGAAACCCGGCTGCTGTCCAGCATCACCCGCAAAAGCTGGGACGCGCTGGCCCTTCGCCCCGGTATGGACCTGTTCGCCCAGATCAAGGGCATGGCGATGACCAGCGGGTGAGGGGGCGGGGAAGATACTTTTCTCCATAATTCATTGACTAGTATGTTCCCGTTATGTTCTAATGACTCCCCACCTGTTTCAGGGAGCGAAAAACGTGCGGCGGCCAACGCAAATCGAACGGCTTTATCTGGATTTTGACGGCTTTTTTGCCTCGGTCGAGCAGCAGGCGCGCCCGCGCCTGCGCGGCAGGCCGGTGGGGGTGACGCCGTTCGCCGAATCCGAACATACCTGCGTCATTGCCTGTTCGGGCGAGGCCAAGCTGCGCGGCGTTAAAAATGTCATGAGCATTGCCGAGGCGCGCGCCCGCTGCCCCGATATTATTCTGGTGCCGCAATCGCCCGATCTGTACCGCCGCGCGCATAATGCGCTGATCTCGGAAATTTCCGCCGTCATTCCCATCGACGCGATCAAATCCATCGACGAGCTGACCTGCCGGGTCGAGGCCGCCGACCGCGCCGATCCGCAAGATCTGGGCCTGCGCATCAAGCGGCGCATCGCTGATAATATCGGCCCCTATATCCGCTGCTCGATCGGTTTTGGGGCCAACCGGCAACTGGCCAAGATGGCCTGCAAGGCGGGCAAGCCCAATGGCAATATGGTCTGGCGGCCCGAAGACATGCCCGGCCCGCTGCTGGCCCTGCAGCCTGCCGATGTGCCCGGCATTGGCGGGCGCATGGCGCGCCGCCTGACGCGCGCGGGCATTACCGGCATGGCCGCGCTGCTCGCCACCCAGCCCAAGCAGATGCGCAAATTATGGGGCAATGTCACCGGCGAACGGCTGTGGTACGCGCTGCATGGCTATGATCTGCAGGCGCAGCCTTCCAGACGCGGCATGTATGGCCATGGCCGGGTCTTGCCGCCGGGGCATCGCAGCCTTGATCATGCGCGCGACGCCTCGCGCCTGCTGCTGGTCAAGGCGGCGCGGCGCATGCGGCGCGATGGCTGGAACGCCGATGGCCTGTGGCTGTGGCTGCAAATGCGTGATGGCTCCTGGACGCGCGCGGCGCCCCTGCGCGCGGCGCAGGATGATCAGGCGGTGCTGACGGCGCTGGAAGGGCTGTGGACATTGGCGCGCGCCCGGCTGCCGCGCACCGTGCGCATCATCCGGCTGGGCGTGACCCTGCTCGATCTGACCCCCGCCGGCGAACGCCAGCTTGATCTGCTGCTCGATGATGACCGCCAGCGCCGCCGCTGGGAACAGGCCACGGCGGCGATTGACGGGCTTAACCGCAAACATGGCCGCACGCTGGTCAGCCTCGGCCCCTGGACGCCGCCGCCCGGCGGCTATGCCGGCGGCAAGATCAGCTACACAAGAATCCCGCGTGCGGAGGATTTCTGGTGAACTGGAAAACGGATCTGAAGCTTTCCGATCTGGAGGCCGGCGGCCGCATCGAGGCGACATGCAAAAAATGCGGCCTCACACATTATGAACAGGTGGCGCGGTTGCGCGCGCGGCCCGATATGAAGCATCTCTATCTGGACGAGGCCGAACGCCTGTTGCGTTGCGCCAGCCGGTTCTGCCGCGGCCCGGTGCGCATTGCGCTGATACATGATGATAAAACCGAGGGATTTGCCGGCGGCATGGCGTAACGGCCCGCCCGCATCAGAGCTTCAGGCGGACGATAACCGGCGCATGGTCGGAAGGTTGCGGCCAGCCGCGCACATCCCGGGCGACCTGAAACGATTGCGGCGCGCCCTCCAGCCCCGGCGACACCCAGATATGATCCAGTCTGCGGCCCCGGTTGCTGGCCAGCCAGTCGGCGGCGCGATAGCTCCACCAGGTATAATGTTTTTCTTCCGGCGGGATGAATTGCCGCGCCACATCAATCCAGCCTGCGGCCTGCTGCACCCGGTTGAGATGGTCAATTTCAACCGGCGTGTGGCTGACAATTTTCAGCATCTGCTTGTGCGACCACACATCATGTTCCAGCGGCGCGACATTCAGATCGCCGACCAGAACCCGCTGTGCCGATTTTTGCGGCCAGGCCTCAAACCATTCCGCCATTTCGGTCAGAAAGGCCAGCTTGTGCGCGAATTTTTCGTTTATTTCCGGATCGGGTTCATCGCCGCCGGCAGGCACGTAAAAATTATGCAGATCGATACCGCCCGGCAGCACCGCCGCCACATGGCGCGAGTCTCCCTTTTTGCAAAACTCCCGCGTCTCCGAAGGTTGAAGGGGCAGGCGCGAAACAATCGCCACGCCGTGATAGGCCTTCTGTCCGTTCAGAACAATATGTTCATAGCCCAGCTTGCGGAACATTTTGTCCGGGAACTGATCATTGACCACCTTGGTTTCCTGCAGGCACAGCACGTCCGGCTGATATTCCTGCAAAAACCGCGAGACGGTATCAATGCGCAGACGAACGGAATTTATATTCCAGCTTGCAATACTGATCTGCGTCATGCGCCTTAAGCCGCGGCCGCCGGAAACAGGCCGGCCCGGCTGACCTGCGCGAAAGTCGCATGGCCCAGCGCCCCTTCCAGCCATTTCGCCACGCCAATCAGTTCCGGCAGATCGACGCCGGTCTCAATCCCCATGCGGTGCAGCATATAGAGCAGATCCTCACTGCCAATATTGCCGGTGGCCTTGGGCGCAAACGGACAGCCGCCAATGCCCGCCGTGCTGGCGTCGAGGACAGTCACGCCCGCCTCAATGGCGGCATAGGCGTTCACAATGCCGGTATTGCGGGTGTTGTGAAAATGACAGCGCAGCGCCATGCCGGGCGCGGCTGCGCGCGCGGCGGCCACCAAAATCTTGACGTTCAGCGGCGCCGCCACCCCGATGGTGTCGGCAAGGCCCAGTTCGGTGATGCCCGCATCGGCGGCCTGACGCGCGATTTCCGAAACGATCGCCACATCGACCTCGCCCTCGAACGGGCAGCCGAATGCGGTGGCGACCGTCAGGCTGCAGGGCAGTTTGGCGTCGCGGGCGGCGCGGGCAATATCATGCATGGCGGTCAGGGTGGCGGCGCGGGGCGC
>JAHHGO010000155.1 GCA_023252275.1 Alphaproteobacteria bacterium | reverse complement strand
CGCAACTGATTGGCGCGGGGCTGGCTAGCTGGCTGTTCGGCTGGCTGTTTGCCCCCCAAAAGCCATAGTTTTCCAGCCTTTCCGGGCGCGGCCCTTGCCGCACCAGACACAAATGTTTATCAATGCCACTCGAATTTAACGGGAGGCGTAGATGCGCAATTTAACCCATTTTATCAGCGGCAAGCATGTTCAGGGAAGCAGCGGGCGCTATGGCGCCGTTTATGACCCGATGACCGGCGAAACCCAGGCCAAAGCCCCGCTGGCCAGCACCGCTGAGATGCGCGCAGCCATCGACAGCGCCGCCGCCGCGTTTCCCGGCTGGGCGGCGGAAAACCCGCAAAAACGCGCCCGGGTGATGTTCCGCTTCAAGCAGTTGGTCGAAGATAATATGGACCAGCTGGCGGAATTGCTGAGCCGTGAACATGGCAAGGTCATTGCCGATTCCAAAGGCGATATTCAGCGCGGCCTGGAAGTGATCGAATTTGCCTGCGGCATTCCGCATCTGACCAAGGGCGAATTTACCGAGGGCGCCGGCCCCGGCATCGATATGTATTCGATGCGTCAGCCGCTGGGCGTGTGCGCGGGCATTACGCCGTTCAATTTTCCGGCCATGATCCCGATGTGGATGTTCGGCATCGCCATTGCCTGCGGCAATACATTCATCTGCAAGCCATCTGAAAAAGACCCATCCGTGCCGCTGCGTCTGGCGGAACTGATGCAACAGGCGGGCCTGCCGGATGGCGTGCTGAATGTGGTTATTGGCGACAAGGAAGCCGTCGACACCATCCTTACCGATCCGCGTATTCAGGCGGTCAGCTTTGTCGGCGCCACCGCCACGGCGCAATATATTTACGCCACCGCCGCCGCCAATGGCAAACGCGTGCAGGCGATGGGCGGCGCGAAAAATCATATGATCATCATGCCCGATGCCGATATGAACCAGGTCAGCGATGCGCTGATCGGGGCGGCCTATGGCTCCGCCGGTGAACGCTGCATGGCGATTTCGGTCGCGGTGCCGGTGGGCAAGGCCACCGGCGATGCGCTGATTGCCGCGCTGCGCCCGCGCGTCGAGGCGCTGAAAGTGGGGCTGTCCACCGATGCGGAAGCGGATTACGGCCCGATGGTGACCGCCGAACAGCTGGAAAAAGTGAAGAGCTATATTGATATTGGCGTCAAGGAAGGCGCGAAACTGCTGGTCGATGGGCGCGGCTTCAAATTGCAGGGCTATGAAAACGGCTTTTATATTGGCGGCTGCCTGTTTGACAATGTGACGCCCAATATGCGCATCTACAGGGAAGAAATTTTCGGGCCCGTGCTGTGCGTTAGCCGCGCCGATGATTTCGAGGCGGCGCTTCGTCTGCCTACGGAACATCAATATGGTAATGGCGTATCGATTTTCACACGCGATGGCGATGCGGCGCGCGAATTCGCATCGCGCGTGCAGGTCGGCATGGTCGGCATCAATGTGCCGATCCCGGTGCCGCTGGCCTATCACAGCTTTGGCGGCTGGAAACGCTCGGCCTTTGGCGGCGCCAACCAGCACGGCACGGAAGGCGTGAAATTTTATACCAAAATCAAAACCGTCACCGCCCGCTGGCCCGCAGTGGGCGTACGTAGCGGCACAGATTTCACCATTCCAACAATGAAGTAATTTCTGGAAATAATTTTTGAATGCAGGGACCGCGCGCCGTCTATCGCGAACGCGTGCAATCGGGTCAGGTTAAAGCCGATCCGGCGCAGGAATTCGCCATCGAAAAATTGCAGACGCTGGAAGATGCGCTGGGGCAATACAGGCATGTCGCGCGCAACCGCGTGCTTGCCTGGCTGGGCCGCGAAACAGCGCCGCCGCCGCGCGGCCTGTATTTATGGGGCGAGGTCGGGCGCGGCAAAAGCATGCTGATGGATCTGTTTTTTGACACGGCCCCGGTGGCGCGCAAACGCCGGGTGCATTTTCTGCAATTCATGCTGGAAACCCACGAGGCCATTCATGCCTGGCGGCAGGCCAATAAGCGCGGGGAAATTTCAAAAGCCGGCAAAAGCAATGGCGATGATCCGATCGCCCCGGTGGCGCGCGCCATTGCGGACAAAGTGCAATTACTGTGCTTTGATGAATTTCAGGTGTCGGATGTGGCCGATGCGATGATTTTGGGCCGGCTGTTCACCGCGCTGTTCGAACATGGCGTGGTGGTGGTGCTGACCTCCAACCGCGCGCCGGATACGCTGTATGAAGGCGGGTTGAACCGGCAATTATTTCTGCCCTTTATCGAACTGCTGAAACAGCGTCTCGAAGTGGTGCAACTGGCCAGCCCGACAGATTACCGGCTGGCGCGGCTGAGCGGCCATCCGGTCTATCATGCCCCGCTGGGGCCGCAAGCCGACCGCGAGATGGACGCCGCCTGGCTGCGCCTGACCGATGTGCCGCGCGGCAAGCCGATGAGACTGGAGGTGCAGGGCCGCAAACTTCTGGTGCCGCAGGCGGCCAGCGGGGTGGCGCGTTTCAACTTTGCCGATCTGTGCGAGGCGGCCGTGGGCGGACCGGATTATCTGCGGATCGCCTGGACCTTTCACACCGTGCTGCTGGATCATATTCCCTGTATGGATCGCGGACAGCGCAACGAGGCGAAACGCTTCGTCACGCTGATCGATGCGCTCTATGACAATCGGGTCAAGCTGATCTGCTCGGCCGGCGGCCGGCCCGATGCGCTCTATCCCGCCGGCGATGGCAGTTTCGAGTTTGCCCGCACCGTCTCACGGCTGATGGAAATGCAGTCGGTCGAATATCTGGCCATGGGCCACGCGGTTTAGGCTATCGAATGGCAATCTTTGCCCATATCTTGACATAAACCGCCTGTCGGAATAGCCTCTGCCTATCTGGGAGATACCACCATGCCTTCTATGAATGTATCGCTGACGCCCGAATTAATGAAGATCGTGCAGTCCAGGGTCGAAAGCGGCCTGTACAATAATGCCAGCGAAGTAATCCGCGACGCGATCCGTCAGCTTGAAACCAATGCGCAACTCCTGCATGAGCTCAAACTCGCCCATTTGCGCGACGCCCTGAGCGAAGGCGTACAACAAATCAGGGAGCGCGATGTTGTCCGGTTTTCCTTGCAGGATATTATTTCTGAATTGAACACCGCAAATAGCGGATGACGGACCTGCGTTTTTCGCGGGCGGCCAGAACGCATCTGCTGGCGATTGGCCGCTATACAGAAGCCGCATGGGGCATAAAACAGCGCGATCTCTATCTGGAAATACTTTTCAGCTGCTTTGAGGCGTTGCGCCGCTCTCCACTATTGGGCATCGCGCGCGATGCATTATTTCCGGGTATGCGCTCCATGCGCTGCGAAATGCATATCGTGTACTATTATTTTCAGAATAATGAGATTTTGATAGCAGGCGTCCTGCATGGCCGCATGGATCCGGAATTACATCTAAAGGGTGATAAATAGACAAAGCTTCGCCCGGGATGGCATTTCATAAGGGCTGTGATATAGTGCCTGCGGGAGGCTGGCGGTGGGCGCAATTCCCGCCAACCCGGTCAGGTCCGGAAGGAAGCAGCCGTAACGGATTCGTTGCGCGTCGCCGTTCAGTCTCCCACCTTTTCCGCGCCTTACCCGATGGATGGTTTTCTTATCGCAATGGATGACGCCAATATTCCAGACATTGCCGAAGATGAACCCGCATTAGGTCTGCAAGGCGGCAGTTTGCCCGTAAAGCCGGATAATGCCGCCCCCGCCTATCGGGTGCTGGCGCGCAAATACCGCCCGCGCAGCTTTGCTGAACTGATCGGCCAGGAAGCCATGGTGCGCACCCTGCGCAACGCCATCGCCAGCGGACGCCTGGCGCATGCCTTTATTCTGACCGGCGTGCGCGGCGTCGGCAAAACCACCACGGCGCGCATTCTGGCGCGCTGCCTGAATTATGAACATCACGATGGGCCGCCGGGCCCCTGCATCGCGCCACCGCAGGATGGCGTGCATTGCGCGGCGATTGCCGAATCGCGCCATGTGGATGTGATTGAAATGGATGCGGCCTCGCGCACCGGCATTGACGATATTCGCGAGATTATCGAAGGCGTGCGCTATCGCCCGGCCAGCGCGCGTTATAAAATCTATATTATCGACGAAGTGCATATGCTGTCGCGCGCGGCCTTTAACGGGCTGCTGAAAACGCTGGAAGAACCGCCCGAACATGTGATTTTCATTTTCGCCACCACCGAAATTCGCAAGGTACCGGTGACAGTGCTGTCGCGCTGTCAGCGCTTTGATCTGCGCCGGGTCAGCGTATCGGAATTATCGGCGCATCTGGCGCGCATCGCCGCGCTGGAAAATTGCATGCTATCCGAAGGCGCGCTGGGCCTGATCGCGCGCGCAGCAGAGGGTTCGGTGCGCGATGCGCTGAGCCTGCTGGATCAGGCCATTGCGCATGGCGCGGGCGACGTTTCCGAGGCGCAGGTGCGCGATATGCTGGGCCTGGCCGACCGGGGCCGGGTGTTTGATTTGCTGGAACATGTGCTGCGCGGCAACCTGCCCGCTGCGCTCGGCGAATTGCAGGCGCAGTATGATGATGGCGCTGACCCGGTGGCGGTGTTGCAGGATATGCTGGACATTGTGCATTGGCTGACCCGCATCAAAATGGCGCCGCTGGCGGCCGAGGATTTGAGCCTGCCCGAGGCCGAGCGGCAGCGCGGCCGTGACATGGCGCAGAAGCTGAATGTGCCGGTGCTGACCCGGGCGTGGCAGTTCCTGCTGAAAGGCCTGTCCGAGACCCGCGAGGCGCAGCACAGTCTGGCAGCCGCCGAAATGGTGCTGGTGCGGCTGGGCTATGCCGCCGATCTGCCCAGCCCCGCCGATCTGATCGAAAGGCTGCGCACACAGCCGGTGGCGCCAGCCGGCGCTGCCGCCCCCCTTAATCCGATTGCTCCCGCCGCCCCCGCCGCATGGCCGCGCGGACCGGGCGGGCCGCAGGCCATTCTGGCCGACGCGCTGCCGCAGCAAACCATGCCGGTTTCCGCCATCGCCGATCCCGCTTTACCGCAGTTGAAAAGCTTTGCCGATCTGGTGGCGCTGGCGGGAAAGCATCGCGACATTAAATTGCAGACGGCGCTGACCCGCGATGTGCATCTGGTGCATTTCGAGACGGGGCGCATCGAATTTCGCCCCGGTCCGGCGGCGGAGCCGCAATTATCGGCGCAATTGACCGAACGGCTGGGGCAATGGACCGGTCAGCGCTGGATGGTCAGCATCAGCAATGCGCCCGGCGCGCCGACACTGGATCAGGAAAATCTAAGCCGCGCGCAGCAGCGCGAGGCCGAGGCGCTTTGCTACCCGCTGGTGCAGGAAGCCCTGAAAATTTTTCCGGGCGCGGAAATTATCGCGGTGCGCGAGGCAGGAGAGACTGAATGAAAGACATGGGTAAACTGCTTAAACAGGCGCAGGAAATGCAAGCGCGCATGGGCGAAATGCAGGCAAAACTGGATCAGATGGAAGTGCGCGGCGTTTCCGGCGGCGGCATGGTCGCCATCACGCTGAACGGCAAAAACATGCTGCAAAAAGTTGAAATTGATCCCGGCCTGCTGCGCCCGGAAGAAGCGGAAATTCTGGAAGACCTGATTGTCGCCGCGCATAATGACGCCAAATCGCGGCTGGATCTGAAAGTGCAGGAAGAAATGTCCAAAGTAACTGGCGGGCTATCCTTGCCGCCTGGCTTCAAGCTGCCCTTTTGATGCGTAACGATCCAGGCGGCGCGGAAATTTCGCGCCTGATCACTTTGCTTGCCAAACTGCCCGGCCTCGGCCCGCGCTCGGCGCGCCGCGCCGCGCTCTATCTGATCGAGCGCAAGGAAAGCCTGATGCGCCCGCTATCCGGGGCCATGCGGGACGCCGCGGAAAAAATCGCCCCCTGCAAGCTGTGCTTCAATCTCGACAGTATCGATCCCTGCGCCATCTGCACCGACCCGCGCCGCGACCGCACCCGCATCTGCGTGGTGGAACAGGTCAGCGATCTGTGGGCGCTGGAGCGCGCGGGCGCCTTTCCCGGGCTTTATCATGTGCTGGGCGGAACCCTGTCGGCGCTGGATGGGGTTGGGCCGGAGGAATTGAATATTGCCGGGCTGCTGGCGCGCGTCAGCGGCGGTCAGATCAGCGAAGTGGTGCTGGCGCTGAACGCCACGGTGGATGGGCAAACCACCCTGCATTATCTGAATGACCGGCTGGCCGGGCGCGGCCTGCGCATCTCCGGCCTGGCGCATGGCGTGCCGGTCGGCGGCGAGCTGGATTATCTGGATGATGGCACGCTGGCCGCAGCCATGCGCGACCGGCGCGATTTCTAATCGCTAGCTGAACAGCGAAACGACGAGCAGCATGGAAACAAAAAATCCCGCAACGCCCCATACCCCCATCGAGTGATTCCGGGAATTATACCGCATGCCATCCATTGCCGCCTCCCAAGTAT
>JAHHGO010000154.1 GCA_023252275.1 Alphaproteobacteria bacterium | reverse complement strand
CTGGAGATTGTGACCAACACCAGGAATATACGAGGTAACCTCTATACCATTGGTCAACCTAACACGAGCAACTTTACGGAGCGCAGAGTTAGGCTTCTTCGGCGTAGTAGTATATACCCTTGTGCAAACACCACGCTTTTGCGGACAACACTTTAGAGCAGGCGGACCGTGTCGAGAAAGCCCAGATGCACCGAGGCGTCCATGCCGGCAAATTGCGCCAGGCCAAATCCCACGACCAGCGGAATGGTGAACACCGTCACTACGCTGCTGATCGCCGTCAGCGACACCGCGAGCGCCACATCGCCGCGCCCGGCATAGACGACAGCGTTTGATGTAACCCCGCCCGGACAGGCCGACAGAATGACCAGCCCGCCCGCCACCAGCGGCGGAAAATCAAATACCGACAATATTGCAAAGGCTGACAGCGGCAGCAGAATGGCATGCCCCAGAATGCCCACGACAGCCGGTCGGGGCGTACGCAGCACACGGGTAAAATCGGCGGTGCTCAGCGAAAGCCCCAGCCCGAACATCATGATCATTAAAATTACCGGAAGCGCAATCTGCGTTCCAAACATCAATGGCGTCATTCGTGCCCCCCGGCTTAATTGCAATTCCGCCGCAATTGCGTCAAACTGTTTTGCAACGGCTATAGAAGACGATGGGAGCGGGAACATGCAAGCGAAACAATTCAGGCCGCTGCAATTTGGCGGGATCAGCGTTGACCGCTGTGTGGAACATGAGGGCGATTTTTTCCCGCCCGCCCGGATGTTTCCGCTTTCAACGCCCGAGGCGGTCGATGCGGAGCGTGACTGGATGGAGCCGCATTTCATCAAACCGAAATCCGACGGCGGCCGCATGCAGGCCGGGCTGTTCGCCTATGTCATCCGCACCGGCAGTCATACGATTCTGGTCGATACCTGTGTCGGCAATGATAAGCCGCGCGCTTTTTCACCCGCCTGGAACATGAAAAAGACCGGCTGGCTGTCCGATCTGGCGGCTATGGGCGTGCCCCCCGAATCTGTCACCCATGTGATGTGCACGCATCTGCATGTGGATCATGTGGGCTGGAACACAAGGCTGGAAAATGGCCGCTGGGTGCCGACCTTTCCCAATGCGCGCTATATTTTTAACAAGGTCGAATATGAACATTGGCAGAATGAACAGGATGCGGTGGGCATTGACGGCTGTTTTGACGACAGCATTCTGCCAGTGGTCAATGCGGGACAGGCCGATCTGGTGAAAAGCGATTTCGCCATTGATGACAATATGTGGATCGAACCCAGCCCGGGTCATACGCCGGGGCATATTTTCATCAATCTTAAAGGCGGCGGCAAAAGCGCGCTGTTCACCGGCGACAGCTTTCATCATCCCATTCAGGTCGCTTATCCGGAATGGTCCAGCTTCGCCTGCACCGACAAGCAGCAATCGGCGGCGACACGGCAAAAAACCGTCGAGCGGCTGTGCGATACGGATATTTATATGCTGGGGGCGCATTTCGCCGCGCCCACGGCGGGCCGGGTGCGCCGCAAGGGCAACCGCTGGAAGCTGGAAGTCTAACAGGAGAAAGCCATGCAACTCATCATCAATGGGCAAACCAAAGACGTGGACGTGGAAGCGGAGATGCCGCTGTTATGGGTGCTGCGCGATGTGCTCAACCTGACCGGCACGAAATTTGGCTGCGGCGTTTCGGCCTGCGGCGCCTGCACGGTGCTGGTCGATGGCGTGGCGATGCGGTCCTGTTCCGTGCCCGCAAGCTCGGTTGCTGGCGCCAGCATCACCACCATCGAGGCGCAAACCATGCCCGATACTTTGCAAAGCCGGGTGCAGGCCGCCTGGATCGCGCATCAGGTGCCGCAATGCGGCTATTGCCAGTCCGGTCAGATCATGGCGGCGGTGGCGCTGCTCAGCGAAAATCAGGCGCCAAGCGATGCCGATATTGATGCGGCCATGAGCAATATCTGCCGCTGCGGAACCTATGGGCGCGTGCGCGCCGCCATTCATTCGCTGAAAACCGTATAGGAGGCCCGTCATGGTGATGATTACACGCCGTAAATTGATGGTCGGCGCGGCGCTGGCCGGGGGCGGGGTTCTGCTGGGCTATGCGATGGCGCCGTTTTCCACAATTGACCGGGCGCGCAAACTGGCCGCGGGCGATGGCGCGCTGCTGGTCACATGGGTGAGAATTACGCCCGATAATCGCGTGACGGTGATTGTGCCGCATTCTGAAATGGGCCAGGGGGTGCATACCGCCATGCCGATGATGCTGGCCGAAGAACTGGACGCCGACTGGGCGCTGGTCGGCATGGAACAGGCGCCCGCCGATATGGCGTTCGCCAATGGCCCGCTGGGCAAAGGTTATCTGGGCTTGGCGGACCCCTCAATTCCAAAATTTCTCACGGGCCTGACGGATTTTGGCGCGCGCAAGGCGGCGGAATTTTTGAATGTGCAATCCACCGGCGGCAGCACATCAGTGCGCTTCACCGGCGTTGTGGGCATGCGCCGGGCGGGCGCGGCGGCGCGCTGGATGCTGGTGCAGGCGGCGGCGAAAAGCTGGAATGTGGCGGTGGATGAAATCACCACCAAGGACAGCAGGCTGTTTCACACCGCCAGCGGCAAAAGCGCCAGCTATGGCGAAATGGCGTCATTTGCTGCGGATTTTGATCCGCCCGCCAATCTGCCGCTGAAAGATCCGGAAAATTACACCATTGTTGGCGCCCCCAAGGCGCGTTTCGATATTCCCGCAAAGGTCGATGGCTCGGCCATTTATGGCGTGGATATGCGCCTGCCCGGAATGATGTTCGCCGCGGTCAAGGCCTGTCCGGTGTTCGGCGGCAAACTGAAAAACTTTGACGCCAAAATGGTTCAGAACAGACGGGGCATAAAATCCGTATACGGAATAGGCGATAACGCGGTTGCGGTGGTGGCGGATAATAGCTGGCGCGCCCAGCAGGCGCTGGCGGCGCTTCCCATTGAATGGGATGAAGGCGCCAATGCCGCGCATAATTCCGTTGCGATTTTTGCGGGCATGCAGGCGGCGCTGGATAAAGGCGATTTTGACAGCGATTATGATTTTGGCGATGCTGAAGCTGCCGCAAACGCGGCCCCGAAACAGATTGAAGCAATCTATCAGGTGCCCTGGCTGGCGCATGCCACGATGGAGCCGATGAATTGCACGGCGCATTTTTCCGGCGGCAGGCTGGATATTTGGGGCGGCTTTCAGGATGGGCTTGCGGCGCGGGTCCGCGCCGCCGGAATTTCCGGGCTGCCGCTGGAAATGGTTACGCTGCATCACACCGCCATGGGCGGGGGTTTCGGGCGGCGCGGCTCGACGCTGAATTATATGGATCAGGCCATATTGCTGGCGATGCAGCTGGATTTTCCGGTGAATGTCATCTGGTCGCGCGAAGAAGACATGACCCAGGATTATTACCGTAACGCCTCGGTGGCGAAAATGCGCGCCGGTCTTGACGCCACTGGCCGCCCGGTTGGCTGGCAGCAGGATTATACCGAAAAACGCGAGCCGGAAGACGCGACCTGGCTTCCCTACGCCATTGCCGACCGGCGCGCGCGCGTGGTCAGCGGCACCGATCCGATTCCGTTTGGCGCCTGGCGCAGCGTGGCGCATACCCAGCATGGTTTTTTCATCGAGAGTTTTATCGATGAACTGGCGCATGCTGCGGGCCGCGATCCGCTTGAATATCGCCGAGATCTGCTGGCCGATGCGCCCGATCACAAACTGGTGCTGGAGGCGGCGGCGCAAATGTCCGGCTGGGCAATGCCCGCGCCGATGGGCCGCGCGCGCGGCATCGCCATCCGGCAATCCTTCGGCACGATTGTGGCGCAGGTGGCCGAGATTTCGGTTGATCAGGAAGGCAAGGCGCGGGTGCACAAGGTCTGGTGCGCGGTTGATCCGGGCGAAGTGGTCAATCCCGATACCTTCGTCGCGCAGATGGAAAGCGGCATTATTTATGGTCTGACGGCGGCGCTCTATGGCGAGATCAGCATTCTCAAGGGCCGTGTCGTGGAACAAAACTTTCCGGATTATGAAATGATCCGGCAGGCGGATGCGCCCGTGATCGAGGTGAAGCTGATGCCATCGGGCCGGCCCACGGGCGGCGCGGGCGAGCCGGGCACGCCACCCATTTCAGCCGCCGTCGCCAATGCGGTGTTCGCCCTCACCAAACAGCGCATCCGCTCGCTGCCGCTGCGCCGGCATGATCTTCGCGGTGGGATTGAACAGGCTAAGGCCAGTTAATCCGTCTTTGAAGCGCCGCCAAATATCTGCATAAATTCTCCGGTGCTGTTGACTTTTGGCATTGGCGCATCCGGCACCGGAACTTGCAGGAATTTGCAAAGCGGCTCCCATCCCTGGGCCACATCATAGACCAGCAAACGGTCTGCGGAGATGGCCGCTTTCACCGCGGCGTTATGGGCCTCATACACCGCAATGACATGATCGCGGTCGTCAATATTGCCGCCAAAGGTTTTTTTGAAAATCAGATCATAGCCAATATGGCGGCGCGCGCCCGGCTTGTGATGACGCGGCATCAGCTTGAAAAGAGTGTTGAAAATGCTGTCCGCCCACAGACTGGAGTCGCGTACGGTCAGAATCACCTTGGCGCCGGGATAGTGCGCCGCAAGCGCTGCATAATAGGCGCAGGCCGGCCAGTCCACCGTTGCCCGGTAGCCCTGAAAAATCTTGTCCCAATCGGCGGGCGCGCCATCACCGAGCGCCGTCCAATAGCCGCCAAATGGCGGGTTCTGGATCACCTCAACCATATGGTAGCAGGGGCCAAAGCCCAGCATTTCCAATGCGCCTTTGAGCGACAGGGTGCCCGTCCGCCCAAAGCCCGCGCCGATTACCGAAAGCGCCATCCCCGTCACCTTGCAGTTGTTTTGATTGTTATTTGAGCTATGTTACCGGGCTGGAAAACTAATGCAATAGCAACCGGATTAAAGACGGAAACACCAATGACGAAAAATGCTCTCCGGCCCTTCAGCCAATATGTGAATGCGGAAGAACGCTGGATCGACCGGCGTATCTTTCATGACCGCGAAATTTACGAGGCGGAGCTGGAGCAGATTTTCGCGCGTTGCTGGCTGTTCGTCGCCCATGAATCGCAAATCGCCCGGCCCGGCGATTTTCTGACCACCTATATGGGCGAGGATGCGGTCATTGTATCACGGCGCAAGGATGGCGGCATCGGGGTGTTCCTAAATAGCTGCCCGCATCGCGGCAATCGGGTTTGCTTTGCCGACGCGGGCAATACGCGGCAATTCATCTGCAATTATCATGGCTGGTCGTTCGGCAATGATGGCAGCCTGATGGGCATGCACGAGGAATATGTCTACAAGCAGGATCCGGCTTTTGATAAATCAAAACTTGGTCTGCTCAATGCGCGGGTCGAAAGCTATAAGGGGCTGGTGTTCGCCACCTTCGCGGATGATGCGCCGAGCCTGAAAACCTATCTGGGGGCCTTCGCCTGGTATCTCGACATGATGCTGGACACGGACGAAGGCGGCACCGAGTTCGTTCCCGGCGGTGTGCGCAATGTTTTGAACTGCAACTGGAAATTCCCCGCGGAAAATTTCCATGGCGACGCCTATCATGTCGGCTGGACGCATATGGCGGGATCCCTGGCCTATGGCGGCAAGCCGTTTGCCGGGGACCAGAACACGTCGTTTCAAATGACGGCGCAGGGTCACGGCTGGGAATCCGGTTATGATGGCAGCGAATTGCGCGGCCTGGGCAGCATGGCGATCGCGCAATATGTGATGCAGCAGCGCCCGCTGATTGAACGCCGCCTCGGGCCGGAGCGCGCCAAAATGATCGGCTCCATCGCCTCGGTCAGCACGTTTCCCAATTTCTCGTTTTTGCCGGGCATCAATACTTTCCGCGTCTGGCAGCCCAAGGGGCCGGACAAAACCGAAATCTGGGCCTGGGCGCTGGTCAATAAAAATGCGCCCGAGGAGGTGAAGCAGGATATTCGGCGCTTCGCCATGCGGTCCTTTTCGCCCAGCGGCATGCTCGAAATGGACGATGGCGAAAATTGGGAAAGCGCCACCCGCGCCAACAAGGGTGTGGTGACACGCCGCCAGAAACTGCATTACGGCATGAACCGGCTGGCGCCCGATGGGCCATCCAATTATCCGGGCCGGGTGCGTCAGGGCCAGATGGGCGACAATAATCAGATGGCCTCTACCAGCCATCCGTATTCCTCTTGTTTCTGAAGATATTCAAAGAGCTTGAATGAGAGGAGGAATGCGTCCCTCCAGTTCTTTCCTTTAGCTTCCTTTAACAGTTCGTTATAAATTAGATGTTGAATCTCCACATCTTCGCTACAGCGATGTAGCATTTTTTCGGAGAAATTCTCCCAATCGTTATGCTCAGGTTTTCCTCGTCCAACCCTATATCCCCATGCCTCAACTGAATGTGGTCCAGCTTTTTTATTTGGACAGTTGAACGGGA
>JAHHGO010000153.1 GCA_023252275.1 Alphaproteobacteria bacterium | reverse complement strand
CTCGCCCCGCGCCGCGGCCCCGCGGTGCAACTGCAGGGCGCGCGCGGCCCGCTGTCGGCCGAGCAGAGCAAGGCGATCCTCGAGCGGCTGGCGAGCGGCGGCCGCGACACCGACATCTTCGCCCGTCACCTGGCGCTCGAAGAGGCCATCGTCGGCAGTCCCCTGACGACCGGCAACCACGTGCAGCTCCTCCAGGACGGCCCCGCCACCTACCAGGCGATGATGACGGCCATCCAGGGCGCCCGCGACCACATCAACATGGAGACCTACATCCTCGACGACGACGAGGTCGGCCAGCGCTTCGCGCAGGCGCTGATCGACAAGCAGCAGCAAGGCGTCCAGGTCAATCTCATCCGTGACAGCGTAGGCACCATCGGCACGCCGGCGGCCTTCTTCCAGCGGCTGAGCGACAACCCGTCATGGTCACCGGGCCATCAATGGTAGGTATGGCGATTTTGGCCCCCAGCACCGCTTCGGGCAGGCTGATGGGCAGGCTCAGGTGAATATCATCGCCCTCGCGCACAAACAGGGCGTGCGGCAAAATACTGATCTCGATCAGAACATCCCCCGCGGGACCGCCGCCCTGCCCGGGTTCGCCCTGGCCCTTCAGGCGGATCTGCTGGCCTTCCTGCACCCCGGCGGGAATATTCACATCCAGCGTTTTACCATTGGAAAGGGTTACGCGTTCCTTGCCGCCCTTGGCCGCATCGATAAAAGACACGTTCAGGCGATAGCGCACATCTTCTCCCTTCATACGGGCCTGACGGCGGCCGCCGCTGCGCAGTCCGCTGAAAAATTCCGACAGAAAATCATCATTGACCCCCGCCTCAAACCCGAACGGCGCGCCGCCCGCCCGCTGCCCCGCATGGCTGTAGGCGCGCTGCTGCGCCTTTTGGCTGCCATCCGCATTGATTTCGCCGCGATCATACTGGGCGCGCTTGGCGCGGTCCGACAATATTTCATGCGCCGTCGAAATTTCCCGGAATTTGGCGGCTTTTTTTGCGTCTCCCGGATGCGTGTCCGGGTGGCACTGCTTGGCCTGTTTGCGAAAGGCAGACTTGATCTCGGCCGCCGTAGCGGTCCTTGGCACGCCAAGTACTTCGTATGGATCCCGCATCGCACACCCGGAAAGTCTCAAACGCGGACCGCCCGACCGGCGGGCCGCGTCATTATTGGGAAAACCCCGTTAATTCTGTATCTGCCAGCTGCCGTCCGGCTGACGGCAGGCTGTGCCATAACCGCTTTGCTGTTTGCCGCCGACGGTAATGGTCTGCTGAAACTCACGGCAGGTCTGGTTGGAAGCCGTTTGATAGGCGGGTTGCGGCGTATATGTGCCATAATTACCCGAATCCGGATTGCGCCAGGTCGTGCTTTGGCCGGAAGGAACGGTCTCCAGCGTGCGGTACATGGTCTGCTGCATGGCCATCTGATCGGCGCGGTCCAGCGATCTGCCGACCTCCTGGCCGATGCCTGCGCCAAGCAGCGTGCCAACGGCAATGGCCGCCATCTGACCCTTGCCGTCGCCGATCGCCGAACCAGCCAGCGCGCCGCCCACGGCCCCCAACAGGGTGCCAACCTGCTGCTTTTGCCCGGCTTCGCTATCACAGGCCACGAGCGATATCGCCATAACGCCGCCCATCACCAAGTTCAAAATTCTATTCATCTGCTTCCTCTTATTGTTCACACCGGCTCGCCTGCTGGCCGCGCATGATCATCCATCCGCTCTATATGTAGTATGCAATGCCATAATCCAAAAAAAATCTTGAAGGCAGTGCCAGATAATCCTATTGCGGCATTCCAGAGCAAAATTACCTGAAAGCAAGGCCAAATTATGGCGGTAAAGATTGCATTCTATGTGTAAAACTAGCGGATTGGGCATTAGCAAGAGGTTAAACAGCATGGCCGCAACTTCCAGCGCACCGGGCGATCCCAATGCGGGCCCGGTTGATCTGTCAGATCCGTTCGCCCTGTTCGCAAGCTGGTTCGCCGAAGCCGGTGCGCAGGAATCCGCACCCAACGCCATGTCGCTGGCGACGGCAGGCGATGATGGCTGGCCCGATCTGCGCATAGTGCTGTTGAACGGGCTGGACGGCGCACAATGCCCGCCGGAACGGCGCGGATTTGTTTTTTTCACCAATATGGGCAGCGCCAAGGCGCAGCAGATCAGCGAAAACCGCCGCGTTGCGCTGTGCTTTCACTGGAAAAGCCTGGGCCGTCAGGTGCGTATCATGGGCGAGGCTTCGCTGGTCAGCGATGCCGAAGCGGATGAATATTTCGCCACCCGCCCGCGCAATGCGCAGATTGGGGCCTGGGCCTCATACCAATCCCAACCGCTGGAGGCGCGCGCGGTGCTGGAAGAGCGGGTGAAAGAGTTTGACGCCAAATATCCCGGCCCGGTGCCGCGCCCCGAATTCTGGTCCGGCATCCGGGTGGTGCCGATCGGCATCGAATTCTGGCGGGACCGGTATTTCCGGCTGCATGACCGTTTTTTATTCACACGTGAAGAACCGGATGCGCCCTGGAACTGCGGGTTGCTTTACCCATAGCGCATTTTTTGCTATATTCTAGCGCTCATGAGCTTATTTCAGACACATCTTTTATCGCCTGTCGCGCCCGCCCGCACCGCCCGTTTGATGCGGCTTGCCACCTATGCCTCGGTCGGCGTCGCCGCCATCCTTATCATCGTCAAAACCGGCGCGCTCTACGCCACCGGCGCGGCGGTGATGCTGGCAACATTGGTTGATTCGATTCTGGATGGCGCAGCGTCCTTGCTGAATCTGCTGGCGGTCCGTCATTCGCTGCAGCCAGCCGATGCGGAGCATCGCTTTGGCCATGGCAAGGCGGAAGCGCTGGCCGGGCTGGGCCAGGCGGCCTTTATTGGCGGATCGGCTGTGTTTCTGGGATTTGAAGCGGTTCAGCGCATCGCCAGCCCGGAACCGGTGGTACAGACCGGGATCGGCATCGCCGTTACGCTATTCGCGCTGGCGCTGACGATTGTGCTGGTGGCGTTTCAGCGCTATGTCAGCCGCGCCAGCGGATCCATTGCGGTTGGCGCGGATGCGATGCATTACGCCAGCGATGTGATGCTTAATCTTGGCGTGATCGCCGGATTGATTCTGAGTGGGCAGTTCGGCCTTGTCTATGGCGACCCGCTTATTGCGCTGGCGATTGCAGGCTGGATCGGATACAGCGCCATGCAGATTTTCCGCGCCGCCTATGATCAGATCATGGATCGCGAATTGCCCGATGAGGACCGCAAAAAAGTGCGCGCAATTGCGCTGGCGCATAAGGAGGTTCTGGACATTCACGATGTGCGTTCCCGTCTGGCCGGAATAACGCCGTTCATTCAGTTGCATCTGGAAATGCAGCCGTACCTGTCGCTGCATGACGCGCATCTGATTGCCGATCAGGTCGAGGCAAAGGTGAAAGAAGCTTTCCCCGGCGCCGAAGTGATCATTCATCAGGACCCGGCGGGGTTTGAAAAAAACCCGGCGTTTCATGATTGATGAGGCGGGGCAATGGCGCGAAGTTGCCGCCGCGCTGGCCCGGCCGGAAATTTATGGACTGGCTGATCCGGTCGAGGTGATCGACACCTCGGTTTCGATGGTGTTTCTGGCGGGCGGCCATGCCTACAAAATCAGAAAACCCTTAAAGCTGAGCTTTCTGGATTTTTCATCGCGCGAATTGCGCCATGCCGACTGTCTGCGCGAACTTGCGTTGAACCGCCGCACCGCGCCCGAAATCTATCTGGATGTCGTTTCCATCACCCGCGGGGCGGATGGCGCGTTGCGGCTTGGCGGCGCGGGCGAGGCCATGGAATGGGCGGTCAGGATGCGCCGCTTTGCCAGCAGCGCGCTGCTCGATCACATGGCCTTGCAGGGAAAACTTACCCCGGATCTGATCACCCGGCTGGCGCGCAACATTGCCGCATTTCACACCAGCCTGCCGCCGGAATATGATGCGGGGGGCGCGGCGCAATTCCGCCGCTGGCTTTTGCGGAATGATTCCGAATACCGCAATTTTACCGGCGCTTTATTTTCCCCGGCCCAGATTGACGCTCTGCGCGACGCCAGCCTGGCGGCGCTGGACCGGCAGGCGGCGCTGATGGATGCGCGGCAGAAATCGGGCTGGGTGCGCCATTGTCATGGCGATCTTCATCTGGGAAATATTTTCTGCCAGGATGGCGAGCCGGTGCTGTTCGACTGTATCGAGTTCAGCGATACAATCGCAAAGATTGATGTGCTTTATGATCTTGCCTTTCTGTTAATGGATTTGTGGCGGCGCGATCTGCCGGCGCTGGCCAATCTGTGCCTCAATCAATATCTGGCGCATCTGCCGCCGGCTGCCAGCGAGGCCGCCATTGCAGGGCTGGCGCTGTTGCCGCTTTTCCTGTCGAGCCGGGCGGGCGTGAGGGCCTTTGTTCTGGCGCGCACCACCCTGTCGCAGCCCGGCAATGCGAAATTGCGCGATGAGGCCCAAAAGTTTCTGACGCTGGCGCAAATTTTTCTGCGCCCATCGCCGCCAAAATTACTGGCGGTCAGCGGTTTTTCCGGAAGCGGCAAATCCGTGCTGGCGAAAGCGCTGGCGCCCGCCATCGGGGCCGCGCCCGGCGCGCTGATATTCCGCAGTGATGAAATTCGCAAACAGCTTGCGGGCGCGCCATTGCTCGCGGCCCTGCCCGCCGCCGCTTATACGCCGGAAAGCAGCGCGCAGGTCTATGCCAGCATTATAAATCGCGCCCGCGCCGCGCTGCGCGCGGGGCATTCTGTTATTGCCGATGCCGTCTATGCGCAGCCAGCGGAACGCGCGGCCATGGAAGCGGTGGCGAAGCAGGCGGGGGTTGCGTTTCAGGGCCTGTGGCTGGAAGCGCCGCCGCAAATTCTGACCGCCCGCGCCAGAGCAAGGCGGGGGGACGCATCCGATGCGGATGCCGCGATTGTGGCGCGTCAGTTACATTATGACATTGGCGCTATCGGCTGGGCGCGCATTGACGCAAGCGGCGCGCCGGACGCCACACTTGCAAGGGCCACTGAATGTCTTGCCCGCAATCCTGGCTTTAGCGCTTGAACGGATCGCGCCTGTTCATTAGGCTTGGCGTCAAGCTGATGCCGGAGCGGTATGACATCAGGTTTGTCCATATCCTTCATCGCGATGACACTGAGGGGGTCGTGGTTCAATCTAAAATCATTCCGCTCCATGCATTGTAAAACACAGGCAACAGAGGGAGAGACGATCATGCGTTCAATTCTGGCAACTGTGGCGCTGGGTGTAACATTAGGCGCTGCGGCGCTGACGCCCGCAGGAGCGCAACAGGATTTTTCCAAGGTCGAAATCAAAACCATCAAATTGAGCGGCGCAATTTATATGCTGACGGGCGAAGGCGGAAATATTGGCGTGTCCGCAGGCGCCGATGGCGTTTATCTGATCGATGATCAGTATGCCCCCTTATCGGAAAAAATTCAGGCGGCGCTAAAGACGATTTCGGACAAGCCTGTTAAATATGTCGTCAATACGCATTGGCATGGCGATCATACCGGCGGCAATGAAAATTTCGGCAAGGCGGGCGCCGCCATCATCGCGCATGAGGCGGTGCGCGCCCGTCTGGAAAAGGGCGGGGAAATTTCGCTGTTCAAAATGACCGTGCCGCCCGCGCCCGCAGGCGCGCTGCCGGTGATCACATTTTCAGATAATATGACGCTGCATCTGAATGGCGAAACGGCGCGTGTCATGCATATGTCGCCCGGCCACACCGACGGCGATGCGATCATTCATTGGCCCGGCGCCAATATCATTCATACCGGGGATGCGTTCGTGAACGGATTTTTTCCCTTCGTTGATAAAAGTTCGGGCGGCAAACTGGATGGCCTGATCAAAACGGCGGAAACCGTTCTGGCGCTGTCCAATGAAAACACCAAAATAATTCCCGGCCACGGCCCTCTGGCCGCCAAAGCTGATCTGGCGCGCTTTCACGCCATGCTGCTGGCCGTGCGCGAACGCGTCGGCGCCGCCAAAGCCGCGGGCAAGACAGCGGAACAGTGGGCGGCGTCAAAACCCTTTGCCGATCTTGAAGCCGAATGGGGAGACGGCTTTTTGAAAACCGAAATGTTTACGACGGCAATCTTTGACGCGATTTAGAGCGGAGTGACATTTGGCTCGTCCTTACCTTACTTTGTCATCGCGAGCCGCGCAGCGGCGTGGCGACCCGCAGCGCCAGCGCTTGCGCGGCGTGTCCAGAAGCCACAAACACAGACCTTACTGTGAGACTCTGGATTGCCACGGCGCGTTCCGCGCCTCGCAATGACACTGGGGGATGTCGTGATGCAATCTAAAATCATCCGGCTCCAGCAGGTCGCCCTACAAAAACGCGCTCAGATTTTTCGCCAGGATGGTGCTCTGTGTCGTGATGATCTTGCGCCGCGCCAGCTTGAGCACGCCATCCACCCGGCGCAGCACATCCTCGCGCCGCCCCATCATGGTGTCTTCGTCCTGTTCGATGCGGCTGCGGTGGTTCACGAATGCGGAATAGACGCGGTATTCGTTCGGATTGTCCGTCAGCTCCACCTCGATATTGGTGATGATATGGCAATGGCGCG
>JAHHGO010000152.1 GCA_023252275.1 Alphaproteobacteria bacterium | reverse complement strand
TAGACCGCCATCAGCATTTCGCTCATGCGCTGCGCATAGCGAAGCTCGGCGGCCAGTAATTTTCCATCCAGGGTAATCTGGTTTGGATCCTCCGCATGCGCCGCATCCATTGCGGCAATGGCGTCATCGAAACGGGACATGGTGTCAGCCACCTTGCTAAAGCATATATGCTCACGGATTGTTAAGCGGCATCCTGACGGATGGCAAGCATGTTCAGAAGGGCCTGCAATTCCGGGCGGCACGAGCCGCAATTTGTGCCGGCCTGTACGCAGGCGCCAATCTCGGCGACGCTGCGAAGGTCCTGCGTTTCAATGGCATGCTGGATTACCGTGCGCCCAACATTGTAACAGGTGCAAACGATCGGGCCTCTATCGCAGGCGTCGCCCGGCGGCAGACCATGCAGAATGGCGGCGCGCGCATCCTTCGCCAGGCCGGTTTCGCCAAACAGCGATTCAAGCCAGTCACTGTCCGGCATGGCGTTGCCCGATGCTATGAACAGGCAGGCGCGAACGCCCTCGGCCCCGATATTGGCGGCGCGATAGACGCCGCGCCCGCGATCCAGATATTCCACATCCACGCCGGTCAGCGCCGTTGCAAAATATTTCTGCGCCCATTGCGCGGCCAGGGCGGGATCCTCATGACCGGCAAGCCGGTATATCTGGCAGCCCGTGCCGGCGCGCCGGCTCCAATAACCGATCCGCTCGAACGAAACCGGCTGGCGGGTCAGTAGCAGGCCGGACCAGCGGAAGTTCGCGTCCCGGATGCTGGCGGGCGCGCATTTCAATTCGGGCTGCCCGGAAATCGGGTCGACCGCCGGGGCAATCAGGCTGCTTATGATGGCCTCGGATGCATACAGATCATTCCAGTGGATGGGCGCGAACATCATGCCGGGCCGCTGATCTGCATTGATCCGCACCCGTAAAACAGTTTTTCCAAATGTGGTGCTGACCTCGGCAAGGCCGCCATCCCTGACGCCATAAGCGCCGGCGTCGACCGCGCCGATTTCGATATAGGGTTCAGGGCTGTGGCGGCCCAGCGCGGCGGCGGTTCCGGTTCGTGTCATGGTGTGCCACTGATCGCGGCTGCGCCCGGTATTCAATATCATGGGATAATCCGAAACCGGCCAAAAAGCGGGCAGGCCCGGGCTGGTGACGATAAACCGTGCGCGCCCGTCGGGCGCGGGAAATTTTCCCTCTCCCAGCAAACGCTCCGTACCCAGAGGATTGGCCGCCGTTACCGGCCATTGAATGGGCTTCATTGCGTCATATGCCGCATCGTCAAGCGCCGCCATCGCGCTGATGTCAAATAGCCGCTGGCCGGAATTTTCAAACCCCGAAAGCCGCGCATGTTCGCGGAAAATATCGGCCGGGCAGGCATAATCAAACGCCTTGCCATAGCCCATGCGCTGCGCCACCTCGGTGATAATCCACCAGTCGGGCCGGGCCTCGCCGGGCAATGGCGCAAAGCCGCGCTGGCGTGAAATGCGGCGTTCGGAATTTGTGACAGTGCCGTCCTTTTCGCCCCATCCCGCCGCGGGCAGCAGAACATCCGCATAGTTCGCGGTATCTGCGCCTTTCACGCAATCGGAAACCACGACGAAATCGCATTTTGTCAGCGCGGCGCGAACCGCATTGGCGTCCGGCATGCTGACGGCGGGATTGGTCGCCATGATCCATACGGCCTTGATGCGGCCTTCGCCAATGGCGTGGAACATATCCACGGCCTTCAGCCCCGGGGTCTGCGCCATCCGCCGGGCGCCCCAAAATCTGGCGACGCGATCAATATCTTCCGGGCTGGAAAAATCCATATGCGCGGCAAGCTGATTGGCCAGCCCGCCCACCTCGCGCCCGCCCATGGCGTTGGGCTGTCCGGTCAGCGAAAACGGGCCCGCGCCCGGCAGGCCGATACGCCCTGTTGCCAGATGGCAGTTGAGGATCGCGTTTACTTTGTCCGTACCCTGCGTTGACTGATTGACGCCCTGCGAATAGAGCGTGATGGTTTTTCCGGTTGCCGCGAACCATTCAAAAAACTGGGTGATCTCGGAAGACGGTACGCCGCAGGCCTCTGCGACCGCTGCGATACTGCCGCTCTGCTGATGGGCCAGCGCCAGCGCGGCGTCAAATCCGGTTGTATGGGCGTTGATATAGGGCTGGTTAACCGCGCCCGCCTGCTGCAAATGGCATAGCAGGCCGTTAAAGAGATGCACATCGGTTCCCGGACGCAGCGCCAGATGCAGATCGGCGTCCTGCGAGGTTGCCGTACGGCGCGGGTCGATATTGACGATGCGCAACTGGCCCGCCTCGCGGCGTTTGATTAAACGCTGATACAGGATCGGATGGCACCAGGCGGTGTTCGATCCCACCAGAACCGCCAGTTCGGCCTCTTCAAAATCCGCGTAACAGCCGGGCACAATATCCTCGCCAAAGGCGCGCTTGTGGCCCGCCACGCTGGAGGCCATGCACAGTCTGGAATTGGTGTCGATATTGGCGGTGCCGATAAAGCCCTTGATCAGCTTGTTGGCGGCATAATAATCCTCGGTCAGTAATTGACCCGAAACATAAAAGGCAACCGAATCCGGGCCATGTTCGGCAATCGTGGCGCGAAACCGCGCGGCGGTATGATCCAGCGCATGTTTCCAGTCTGTCCGCTTGCCATTCAGCATCGGGTGCAGCAGGCGGCCTTCCAGTCCGAAAATTTCGCCAAGCGCCGTTCCCTTGGAACAGAGCCTGCCAAAATTGGCCGGGTGATCGGCGGTCCCGCTGACGCTGACATCGCCCGATGCGGCAACGCTGACATCAACCCCGCAACCTACGCCGCAATAGGGGCAGGCGCTGGCGGTTTTCATTCGGCCGCCTGCTGGCCGGCTCCGGATGCGATGTAAATCCTCCCGCCGGTCAGACGCACCTGAATGGTGCGCGCGCAGCCATCATCAGGATCGGCGCCCATCCCGCTATCCAGATGAAACACCTGATTATGCAGCGGGCAGGCGACAGAGCGGCCATGCACGATGCCCTGCGACAAGGGGCCGTCCTTGTGCGGGCAACGATCTTCCAGCCCGAAAATTTCATCATCCGCGGTCCGGAATATTGCGATCTTGACGCCATTGATGGTCAGCGCCCTTGCGCCCAGCCTTGGTATGTCCGCGATCACGCCAATTTCCAGCCATTCGCTCATATTTCAGGCTCCACCTAACCGGCCATTGCAAGCTGCTTGAATTCATGCGCATGCACGCCCTCGCTTGCGCGCTCCGCCCACGGATCTTTTTGCACAAATGTCTGCGACATCAGGAAGCGCGCATAAAGCCGCGCCCGGCTTTCCGTATCATCCACAATCTTTTCCCGGATATGGTTCAGCCCAACCCGTTCCAGCCAGGGTGCGGTGCGTTCCAGATAATGCGCCTCCTGCCGGTAGAGCTGCATGAACGCGCCGCAATATTCCAGCACCTCGGCTTCGGTTTCGACCTTGCATAGCAGATCGGTGACACGCACCTTGATGCCGCCATTGCCGCCGACATGCAGTTCCCATCCGGAATCAACCGCGACAACGCCAAAATCCTTGATGGTCGCTTCGGCGCAGTTGCGCGGACAGCCCGACACGGCCATCTTCACCTTATGGGGGGTCCAGCTTCCCCAGGTCATTTTTTCAATTTTGACGCCCATCGACAAAGAGGCCTGGGTGCCAAAGCGGCACCATTCGGAACCGACACAGGTCTTCACGGTGCGCAGCGCCTTGCCATAGGCATGGCCCGACACCAGGCCGCTTGCGTTCAGATCTCTCCAGACATCGGGCAATTGTTCTTTTTTCACGCCCAGCAGATCGATGCGCTGCCCGCCGGTCACTTTCACGGTGGGAATATTGAATTTATCCACCACATCGGCAATCGCCCGCAGCTCTTTGGCGTTGGTCAGCCCGCCCCACATGCGCGGCACAACGGAATAGGTGCCGTCCTTCTGGATATTGGCGTGGGCGCGTTCATTGATAAAGCGCGACTGGTAATCATCCACATATTCGCCGGGCCAATCGCATACCAGATAATAATTCAGCGCGGGCCGGCAGGTGGAACAGCCATTGGCGGATTTCCACTGCAATTCCTGCATCACAGCGGGAATGGATTTCAATTCGCGGGCCAGAATAAGACGGCGCACATCGTCATGCGTAAGTTCTGTGCATTTGCATATGGGTTTGCTGGCTTCGCCGGCGGTATATTGATCGCCCAATGTCAGCGCCAGCAAATGTTCGACAAGGCCGGTGCAGGAACCGCACGAAGCCGACGCCTTGGTTTTGCCGCGCACATCTTCAAGGCTGGTCAAGCCATGTGTGGTGATCGCTGTGACGATCTTGCCCTTGCACACGCCGTTGCAGCCACAGATTTCCGCCGTATCCGGCAGCGCTGCAACGGCGGAGCTAGGGTTTTGCGATGCGCCGCCTCCGGCAAAGGACTGACCGAAAATCAGGCTGTCGCGGATGGCGGAAATATCCTGGCCATCGCGCAGCATCTGGAAATACCAGCCGCCATCGGCGGTGTCGCCATACAGAACGGCGCCGCGTATGCGGTTTTCCTTCAGCACCAGGCGTTTATAAACACCCCGGTGGGCGTCGCGCAGAATAATATCCTCGGTTCCTTCGGCATCGGAAAAATCCCCCGCCGAAAACAGATCAATGCCGGAAACTTTCAGCCGCGTATTGGTCACCGATCCGGAATAGGCGCTGTCCGCGTCATTGGCCAATTGCCTGGCCACCACTTTCGCCATATCAAACAGCGGCGCGACAAGGCCATATACCGCGCCGCGATGCTGGACGCATTCGCCGACCGCCAGAATGGCCGGATCGGATGTGACCATGTGATCATCCACCACGATGCCGCGTTCGCAGGTCAGGCCGGAAGCCTTAGCCAGCGTGACGCTGGGCTTGATGCCGACCGCCATGACCACCAGATCGGCGTCGATGCGGCGGCCATCGTCGAGCAGAATGCCTTCGGCTTTATCCTTGCCGTAAATTTCCTTGCTGTTGGCGCGGGTGTTGATTTCGATGCCGCGCGATTCCAGTTCGCGCTGCAACAGATAGCCCGCCGCTTCATCCAGTTGGCGCTCCATCAGGGTTGGCATCAGATGAATGACACTGACCTGCATGCCATTGGCGCGCAGGCCATTGGCGGCTTCCAGCCCCAGCAGGCCGCCGCCGATCACCACGGCGCGTTTATGGGTGCGGCTGGCCTCCAGCATCTTCTCCACATCCATCACATCGCGGAAGGTCACCACGCCGGGCAGATTGGCGCCTGGAATGGGCAACATGAACGGGTCCGATCCGGTGGCGATCAGCAAACGGTCATATTTGGCCCGGATGCCACAAGCGCTGACTACCTCACGCGCCTCGCGATCAATGAATTCGATCTTCGCGCCCATATGCAGGACAATGCCATTGTCCGCATACCAGTTGCGGCCATTGATAACGATGTCCTCAAAACTCTTTTCCCCGGCCAGCAGGGGCGACAGCATGATGCGGTTGTAATTTACATTGGGTTCAGCCCCGAACACGGTGATGTCGTAAACACCCGGCGCGGCTTCGAGAAGCTCTTCCACTGCCCGCATGCCCGCCATGCCGTTACCGATGATGACCAGCCTTGGTTTCATTGCGCTTACCCTGTTTGCGATTACTCTGACACAGGGCTATCAGCAACTATCGGGCCAACTGGGCGGGCGCGCTAAAATGTATGAAATCCAGGGGGTTTATGCTTAAGGGACAGGGGGCCATGCTGTTTTTATCGCCATGCCGGGGGACGGGCGCTTAATTGACAGGCAGGAGTCAGGCGTCCGGCGTCTTAAGGGGTTTCGGCCCAGGCCTGTAGCTCCTTGATGCGCATATAGCCGCCTTCGCTTTCCTCCACGCCTTCAGTGCTCATGCGATTTCCTCCAGGTTGAACCGGGTGTTGAACCGGACGCCCCAGCTGGATCGGAAGGCGGGCTTCCCTTCAGACAGGATATTATTATGTTACCAGTCAATAAATAGCTGATGAGTTTATCAATAGTTGTTTCGATGACAATTGTTGAGGAAATCCGCTAATTAAACTATGATAATAGATGGACATATATTGAGTTTAATTATAGTGTGATCGCATGAACATACAGACAACCCGCCGCAGGATGAATCCGGATGACCGGCGCGCCCAGTTGCTGGCGCACGGGGTTAGCGTGTTTGCGAATCTGGGGATCGGCCGGGCCAGCCATGCCGAAGTGGCGCGCGCGGCGGGGGTGTCGGTGGCGACGGTCTTTAACTATTTCCCCAGCCGGGAAAATCTGGTTGATCAGATCCTGACGCATGTGAATGATTTTTTGTCGGAAATGGTGGAAATTGTGGATGAACCGCAACTTCCGGTGCCCGAAGCCCTGTACCGGATGATGAGCACCTTTGCCGCCGCCGCCAATTCCGATCCGGATATGATCCGGGTCTGGCTGGAATGGAGCACCTCCATACGCGATGAAACCTGGCCAAAATATCTTGTCTTCCAGGAAAGCTGCATCGACCGCATCCGGCAGGTGATCATCAGGGGGCAGGTCTCCGGTACGGTGTCGGCCGATGTTGATGCCGAAGATGCGGCGCGCATGGCTGTTGGCGATGCGCATATGGTGGCGCTGATG